>JAOZSS010000030.1 GCA_029939545.1 Kiritimatiellia bacterium
AATGGGGGGCGCTTAGTCGCATGAGTGAGAGCGGAAGACCGGTTACACCCTTGCGTGAGGTGGTCAGTTTCGCTACACTCACTGCCGTATTGCAGGGAACGTGTGCGTATCGCAGAAAGGGGTAGGCTGCATGTCGGAAGTACTTCAAGGGGCCGCGGTTCTGGTGATTGTATTCCTGATGTTGATGATTCTGGGCCTCCAGGTTCAAATCACAGATGCCTCCAGGAAGCTGGATGAGATTCTGGGAAAGCTGGACCGCGCTAGATCGGACTGACCCTCGCTTCTTTATATTAGTAATGAGAAAGAGTCCTGCGGGTGGGCTTTGCCCTTGAACCCCCGCGCGCAGTGCGGGTAGGGTGCGGGGACAGTATGACGCAAGGACGAATCTATACCAAGGGCGGCGACGGCGGCGATACCAGCCTGCTGGGCGGCGAGCGTGTGCGCAAGGACAGCTTGCGTACGGAGACCTACGGCACGGTTGATGAACTGAATTCGTTGTTGGGGTTGATGGCGGTCGAGATCAGTGATGCCGTGCTGATCGATGAGCTCAAGGTGATCCAGGGCCATCTGCTTGAGGCCGGCGCGCGATTGGCATGTACCGCAAGCACGGCTCAGGGCTACGGACTGAAATCACCCGGCGAGGCCGAGGCCACCGTGCTCGAGGCTGCGATTGACCGTGTGCTGGAAGCCTTGCCGGAGCAGAAAGGGTTCATTTTGCCCGGCGGAAGCCGGTCCGCGTCAACCGCGCATGTAGCGCGCACAGTGTGCCGCCGTGCGGAGCGGCGCCTGATCTCGTTGCAGGCCGAAGTGGGCGAACCCGGTTTGCGCCAAATCCAGATCTACCTGAACCGGCTTTCCGACTACCTCTACACAGTGGCCCGTATGTGCAATCACCTGGATGGGGTAGCCGACGTTCCGTGGGTGCGCGAAGCGTAGCGTGCGAGCGATGCGTGCTGTCTGCGGTTCATCAGTCGAGCAGGCGACTGCCCAGGCGACGGGAGATGCGGCGGCATGTGTAGGAGTGGATAAGCCGTCGACGCAGCCATTTGCGGAAGGAGCGGTTCTGGAATGTGCCCGTAAGCGCAAGATCCCCGAGATAGGCCAGTCCTATGCCGATGCCGACGACAATCAGGGCGAACAGCATTCCATAAACTACAGGCATCTGGACCCTCTCCTTGCTTGGGGATGCAGCGTAGGTGGGGTTGTCAGATCTGGTCAATACGGGATAAGGCTGTATTCGGCTACGGGAGAATCCCTATAGGGCACCGTGTCACCTGGGGCGCACTCAATAACTGCTACCTTCCCGCGGCCGGTCATGGTATGGGTAGGCACCGCAATGATTCCTGAGACAGACAATGCCGTAGAGAAGATCTTCTCGCCGAAGGTATCGCGCACGTATGAGCTGGTAAATCACCTGCTGACGTTTGGGTGCGATGTCCTGTGGCGCCGCAAGATGACGCGGTTGGCCTCGCGGGGTGGTGGCACGGAGTGGGCCGACCTCTGCACCGGGACGGGAGAGACGGCCGCCTACCTGCGCCGACTCGCGCCGGAAGGCACCACCGTGCACGCGGTGGATTTCTCACGCGCGATGATGGCGGAAGCCATGAAGAAGCCGGAGGGGAAAGGGATCGATTTCGTGGTGGCGGATGTGAAGGCATTGCCCTTCGAAGACAACAGCCTGGACCTCATCACGATGTCGTTCGCCACGCGTAACATCAACCTGAGCAGGGAAGTGCTCACGAAGACTTTTGCTGAGTATCACCGCGTGCTGAAGCCCGGCGGCCGCTTCTTTAATCTCGAAACCAGCCAGCCTCCGAATGGATGGGTGCGCCGGCTGGTGCATGTCTTCGCGAAGGGACTGGTCAAACCGATCGGCGCGGCGCTCTCGGGAGCACGTCCGGCCTACGCCTACCTCGCCCACACAATCCCGCGTTTTTATTCGGCGGACGATCTGGCCGACATCCTGCGGGATGCCGGGTTCGAAGCTGTCAGGTTCAAGCGCCTTCTGTTCGGCGTTGCCGCGATCCATGAATCGACCAAGGACTGAGGGCGCGGTATGCCGGTACGCATCAGAAACGGCCCGCAGCAGTGGAAGACCGCCGCAGCGGAGCTGATAACCGCCGCTCTGGTCCCTGACCGGGACTAAGATTGAGTGACTTCCCGCTTGGTGTGAGGGAGCACAACCATCTATCATGGGTGCCTATGCAGACAGGCGTTGCCAGAGCAGGGAAAACGAAGGAGGAGACCGGGCGTGTGCTGAAGCAGCTCTTGCCTCCGGCCCGTGACGTCCTGTTTGGTGATCAGCAGGTCTACGTGTTACGCACCCGCAAGAGCGCGCCGAAGCGAAAAGCCAGCGCGGCAACGGAGGTAGAAGCTTATGACGAGATGCTCTTCGATGAGTTGCGCGGCCTGCGGCGTCGTCTGGCCGCCGCGCGCCGTATCCCGCCCTATGTCATCTTCTCGGACAAGACGCTGCACGAGATGGCGCGCAAGTTTCCTGTTACCCCTGCGCAAATGCTGCGCATCACCGGTGTGGGCGAGTCCAAGCTGGATCGCTATGGCAAGCCGTTCATGGAGGCGATTGCCGAGTTCAAGAAGGGGAGAGGTGTTTCCGCATGAGGCCCGGCATCCGCAACACCTTGCACGCCTGGGAGCGCATGTTCTTCCGTGTGTTGACAGCCTTGCTGTGCCTGCTCATCGCGGCCAGCATCTGGCTGTCGCGCGTTGGGTTGCCCAACCGGATGGGTGATGCGCTGATGCGCCATATCGATACTGGGCAGTTCGCGGTTGAGGCGAATACGATCCGGATAGGCTTGATCAAGGGGATTCGTCTCGAAGATGTTGCGGTCTACCGACGTGGCAAGCTGGGCCCGCCGGCGGTCGAGGCGAAGTCGGTCATCCTGTGGGTAGACCCCCTGGCCATGCTGCGTGGAATGAGCACCGTTCAGCGCGTGGAGATTCGTGATGGGGAGGTGCGCCCCAAGGCGGCTTGCTCCGATCGTGACTCGGCCCCGGCGACAGGCGTTGGCGCCTACCAGACGGAACTGATGCTGACACGGTGCTGCGTGCAGGGGGTCATGGTGGAAGCGTTGCGCTGTCGCCTTAGTCTCGAGGAGACAGTGGCCCGTCTCAACGACGTCCAGATGACGCTGACCCGCGACGGTATCCGTGGTACGGTGAGCGGGCACGTTCAGTACGACTGTCGCACCGATATGGTGGAAGGTCAGGCCGACGGGGCCATGTACCCGAGTATCGTCGAACCCGTGTTGGCGGCGTGGAATCTCAACGGACTGGTTCGGCTGTTCCGTCGCTTTGAGTTTGATGACAAGCCGCCCACAGCTTCGCTGGTTTTTCAGGTCGGCGCGGGGGAGGGCGGCCCGGTTGTGTTCGATGGCGATGTGCATCTTGAATCGGGCCGCTACCGTGGGGTGGAGGCGCTGCGGGCGGACGTGGCGCTGCGTGTGGTCTGCAGCAACGCACCAGTCGTCGTCACGCTTGATCCGCTTACCGTCATCCGCCGTGACGGCAGCGGGCAGGGGTTGGTGGAGATCAATCGAGGAACGAAGACCGTTCGGCTTGATATCCATGGCTCAATGAACCCGCATATCCTGCGCCAGGCACTGGGCGTGTTGAAGGCTCCATTCTGGGATCGTTGGACTTTCGATGGCCCTGTCGCGCTCAGCGCGAAAGGCGTCGTGGGATACGAGAATTTGGATGGATCGGATCTCGCCATTGGCTTCACTGGCCGGAAGTTGTACTACACGAACCATCCGCTGGATCACTGCGCCGTTGAGGTGCAGATAACCGACCATACCGTAGCGCTGTCATCAATTCGTGCCGGAATGTACGGAGGCGAGGTGATGGGAAGCGGTGATTTCCGTGTGTCGAAGGATGGCGGCAGTAACACCACATTTGATGTGGCGGCCAGCGTCACAAATCTGGACTTCGCACAGATTGCCACCGTCTTGATTGGTGATGACGAACAAGAGTATCGTGGACGGCTTTCGGGGCGACTCGCGCTGCGTGGGCTGCTGGGCGAAGGCAATGCCGACACGGTGCAGGGAGATGGCAACATCAGGATCGATGATGGCCGCGTCTTCATGTTGCCGGTGTTTGGCGGGCTATCGGACATCATGACGCGGATCATTCCGGGGCTCGCTTTCGTGCTGCGTCAGAGTGATGCCTCGGCGGAGTTCCGCGTGGAGGAGTCGTTCGTGTCGAGTGATGAGATCAAGATTGACGGCAGCGTATTGAGCCTGAAAGGGCATGGCCGCTACGGCTTCGATCATGCCGTCGATTTCCGTGCGCAAGTCAAGCTGATGAAGGACAACAACATGGTGGCCAAACTGGTGCGGGTTCTGACGTTTCCCATCAGTAAGCTGTTCGAGTTCCGCGTGCGGGGGTCGTTGGACGATCCGCACTGGTACCCGGAGAATTTCTCCACGGATCTGCTGGAGAAAATTGGGCTGAAGAAGAGGGACTAGATAGATGAAGTTCCACGTCGTTACATACGGTTGCCAGATGAACGTGCGCGACAGCGAAGCGGTGAGTGCCTTGCTGATGCGGCAGGGGTATGAACGCGCAGAAGGGGAAGCGGACGCCGAGATCATCGTGGTCAACACCTGTAGCGTACGCGGCAAGGCCGAAGCCAAGGCCCTCGGTAAGCTGGGGCTGTTGGTGGCGGATAGCCGGCGCAACCACCCCGACCGCGTGATCGGCGTGATGGGCTGCATGGTGCAGCGCCTGGGAGCCGAGCTGTTCAAGAAAGTGCCGGGCTTGGGATTCGGAGTCGGTACGCATGCCTTCTCCCGCCTGCCGCTGGTGCTGCAAGAGGTGTTCGAGGGCAAGATGCCGGTGTTGGACGTTGCTGAAGACGACGCCCCCGAAGCCCTGACTGGACATATCGAGGGCGCTCTCTCCGCGTTCGTGAATATCCTGCTTGGCTGTGACCGTCGCTGCACCTACTGCATCGTGCCGTATGTTCGGGGCCGTGAATGGAGTCGGCCGGTCGACCGCGTGGTGGACGAGGTGCGGGAGCTCACCACCAAGGGCGTATGTGAAGTGACACTTCTGGGGCAAAGTGTGATGAACTACGGGCGCCGCAACGAGGTATGGCCGGAGGGGTCGACATCGCCGGGCGGATATGAAACACCGTTTCCAAGACTGCTTGAGGCCGTCGATGCGATAGAGGGACTCGAGCGTGTGCGGTTCACGTCAGGCCATCCATCGGGCTGCACTACAGAGCTGACCCGGGCGATGGCCGAACTGCCAAGCGTGTGTGAACATCTGCACCTGCCCTTGCAGTCCGGTTCAGATCCGATTCTGGAACAGATGCGCCGCGGTTACACCGCCGACCAGTTCCGGCAGGCGGCGAGGGCGCTGCAGGCGGCGGTCCCAGGGGTAGCGCTTTCGACAGATATCATCGTCGGGTTCCCGGGTGAAACCGCGGAGGATTTCGAGCGAACACGGGCGTTCATGGACGAGATCGGATTCGACAATGCGTTCATCTTTAAATACTCTCCGCGCTCTGGTACGCCAGCGGCAGAGTGGCCGGATGACGTGCCGGACGAAGAGAAGATGCGCCGCAATAAGGTACTGCTCGAGGATCAGACCCGCCGCGTTGAAGCCATCAACGCGGCACTCGTTGGGCAGCGTGTGAATGTGCTGGTTGAAGGACCAAGTCTGCGTAACGCGGCGCGGTGGTCCGGTCGCACGCGCACAAACAAGGTGGTTGTGTTTGATCCGGTACCGGGTGTGGAGCGGGGCGGTTGTGTTGACGTGGACGTGGAGCGGGTGACGGCGACGACGTTGTATGGAACAATAGAGGGGTCACGTCTTAACATCTAACAGTTGAACCCGTGGCTGCTGCTCGGCACAGGACAGAAAGTCAAATGTTAGATGTTAGATGTTAAGACGTGACCCCTACGGAGGGGATTATGAGTTTATTGGCCACGTATGCGATCTTGATGGGGATAATCCTGGCACCGCTCTATGCGGTCATGGTTCTGGCCCCGGGCCTGGCCATGCGCGGGCTGCGCAGCTTTCCGCGCAGTCGTGTCATGGGTGGGGTGCTCTCGGTGATCGGGTTTGCATGGGCCGGCTGGCTGATGCACCAGACCCCAATGGGCCGTTTCGAGCAGTATCGGTACCTACTCTATGCGTTACTCCCGCTGATCTGTATCCTGATCAACATCCTAAACAGTGAGCTGCTGGCACCGCGTGCGCTGGGTGGCATCATGATGCTGGTGCCGGCGCCGCTATTGTCCGCGGCGCGCTGGCATCCGTCGCCGTGGCGCTACCTGGTGATCGTGATGGCCTATATCCTGGTCATCAAGGGGGTTGCCCTGATTCTTAGTCCTTACATCTTCCGTCGTGGCGGTGAGCGCATCGTTAAAACCGAGGCGCTGTGCCGTGCCTGGGGCGGATTCGGAATGGCCGTGGCCATCCTGCTCATCGTGCTGGGGATTACGGTCTATTAGCCGATATGTGGGAAACCCATGGCGGCAGCTATTCCTTTTCGCCACCTTCAAACACGGCTTCAAGGCGGGGGTCCGGTGCGGTGCCCAGTTCGAGGGCGCGGTGGTAGAAATCGTATGCGGCATCCCTATCTGGATCCGGTCCCGTCAACATAACCTGCGCCATGTTGTAATGGGCTTCTGCCAGAGCGGGTTCCAGCGAGATAGCCGTTTCCAATTCCTCAATGGCGGCATCTCTCCGTCCGTCGCCGAAATAGGCGGCAGCCAGTCCTATGCGAACCGGTGCATGGGAGGGCTCCTCAATGGAGAGCTCTTTCAACAGGAAGATGGCGTCGCCAAAACGTCTGGCCTGGCACTGCGCCAGCCCGGCGAGAAGGCGAAGATTGACATTGTCGGGGTCCACCTTGAATCCCCGGAGAATCTGGGCGCGCGCGGCGTCTGACTCGCCTTCTTCAAGGTGCTCACGTGTGAGGGCGAGCAGTTCCGGTACCTGTTCGGGGGCGACGGCAATCGAAGGGGACCCGTTTGTCGACTGCGGATCAAACTCGACAGCCATGGGCTGGCTGCTGTTTAGCATGGCGTCAAGGCGGCCGTCGCAGTACTCCATGCGGAATTCGATCATATTCGGATTAAAATCGGGATCCTCCGCCATGATCTCCGTGAACGCGTTCAGCGTCAACTTGTAGAGAATGAGGGCTTTTCCATAGTCGCCATTCTCGGCGGAGCGGTCGGCCGCCTTGAGCATGTCCTCCGCTCGCGTGAACTTCAACGTGGCGGAAATGATGTCGGCCGTCGCCGCAGATGTAACCAGCATGGCGGCGGCGAGGCAGATAAGCAGGGTTCGAAACGTCTTCATTGCGGGTGGAACTATAGGCACCGGCGTGGCGGGTGGCAAGTCGCTTTGGCCAGGGCGAGCGCCCCTTGGCTGGACCGCCCCGGACCTCCGGGGCGCTAACCCACATATTCGAAGCACTTCTGCATCCCAAATAGGCCACTCCCATACAAGCCTATTTACGAGACAGGGCACTAGCCGGGTGCAAACGAAGCATGTGGAAAAGCCAGAGAAAGAGCGTCCATTCTCGTAATCATACTCATGATCGTAATCATAATCGGCAGCCTATGAGTAATTACGATTACGCGTCGGATTACGATTATGATACCCATGTTTAGAGGCTAGACATTTCAGGTTATCGAGAAAGCAGCGAATAGAGCTATGAATCCATGTTCTGCTGAACATCTAGCCAAATATATTTGAAATGTCTTGGTTGAGCAGCACGGGTCGTCTCAAGAGTCAACGTGTTGCCGGTATCCGGTTTGAAAATGATCGTATGATTCGATGGCTTGAAGTCCTGATGCACAGCTCATCGCAACGGGGTGGCCAGAGTGCCGCCAAGATCCATCAGGTCGTCCTGGAGTCGCACCAACTCTCACACGATCAGTATACCCGCAATCCGTTGGCCTACGATCTGCGCAAGCTCAGAGCCCACGGCCTGATCGAACGCCCCGGCAACCGGTATGTTTATGCCCTCTCTGAATTCGGACGCAATGCCGCTGCTATGCTTGTGATCGTGCGCAACGCGCGCATCCTCCGTCCCATCGCGGGAAGCCTCTTCAATCGGCCGCCGAAATCGAGCAAGTCGCACTGGATGTTCTGGTTCAGCTTCGTGGAGGGGAGAGGTCGCCGCAGGCCATGCATGATCCTATTTGAGTTCACTTCGGTTCGTCTATATGCTGCCGAACATGCTGAAGAAGGTGGATAGCGCTGCTGAGCGGGATGTGTTCCGGTATGTGAATGCCGAGAAGGCACCCCTCTATCGTGCTATCATGCGCCTCTTTGTCGACGCAAAGCAGCGTTTCGCGCTCCACATGAAGCCGGAAGAGATTGTGTCTGGCCTGCGCGACGAAAGTGCCGCACCAGGAGTGGCGCGTGTGGAACAGATCGAAGCGGAAGCGGCGCTTACGCAACTCAAAGAGTGGGGCAACCTGAAGGCGCATGCCGACAGCGCGGAGGTCCGCACGGTGCAAGACTTCATGCGGGCCCACCTGCTGTATCAGCTCAGTGCGGAGGGCGAGGCGGCGGAGGGTGCCCTCGCTTTCTACCGCGAACAGATAGAGCAGCCTGGCGAGTTGCAGGTTGCGGCCTTGGATGATATCAGCGCGCTTCTTTCTGAACTGCTCGAACTCCTCGGCCAGCCGACCCTGGATGTACAGAAGGTTCACACCTCCTGTACCGCCCTCTATGCCCTATTCGACGGCTTGGCGGCACGCGCCCGTCAATTCATGGGAAGTGTCCAGCGGGCGATTGACCTGCAGGAGGGGGATGTGCAGGCGTTCCTAGCCTATAAAGGTAAACTCATTGAGTATCTGGAGCGGTTCATTGGCGAGCTGATTGTCAGGAGTCCTCTGATTGCCTCGCGCATCATTGCGGTGGATGGGGCGGGCATGACGCGGGCCCTGGAAGCCCTGGTCGCCCGAGCTCTCTCAGATGCACTGGATTCGCAGGCCACGACGGAGGAACGTATCCGGCGTGAATGGACGATGAAATGGGAGGGACTGCGGGCATGGTTCTTTGGCAGCGGCGGTGAGCCGTCTCAGTCCGAGCGCCTGCGCAGCCGTGCCCGTAGCGCGATCCCCGATCTTCTTGCCGTCGTCGCCGATCTCAATGCGCGACGGGTGCGCCGCAGTGACCGGGCCGAAGATTTCCGTACGCTGGCGCGCTGGTTTGCCGAATGTGAGACGGATGCGCAGGCCCATGTTCTTTGGCGCTCTGCTTTCTGCCTCACGCCCTCGCGCCATCTCACGATTGATGCGGAGACACTGGCGCGCCGGGATGTGACCCCTGTGTCGCCGCGCACGAGCTGGCTCGATGCCGACGCACTGCTGATCTCGCCCCATCTGCGTGCCGTAGGCCGCATACGGCGCTTTGGACGCCAGCCAGCCATTGTCGATGACTCCGATGCAAAGCGGCTTCTCGGGATCAAGCTCGCCGAGGAGAATCGTCAGTTGGAAGAAGCGCGTCGACTCATCGCTACGGGTCGTTTGACCCATCTCTCTGATTTTGCTGTCCTGCCGCGTGGTTCTTTTGATCTGTTTCTGGATTGCCTGGGCACGGCACTGGCGGCTCAACGAGATCCTGCTGCACCTGTTGAGACCACATCGAGCGACGGATCGTTGCGCGTCTGTCTCGAGCCCATTCTAAACGCACCATGGGTCTGTCTGGAAACTCATGAAGGCGTATTCAAGGGCTACGACTGTCGTATTCGCATCGAGGAGGCATTCAAAGAAGCTACTGGTGAGGCCGACATGGAGACTGATGCCGCGTGAGCACTATTGATCAGATTCGTGAGCGTGAGGCACGGGGTGAACGCCAGCTATGCGTCCGCGCCTTGCTTCAGGATCCACTACTACAAGCCAGTGGGCCGCATAGCGCTATATACCGGCTGATACGACGTCACGCCGACTGGCTACGCACCTGGTTTGCCGCTGAGCCTGCCTGGCCATTGGTCATCGAGCGCGAGTACGCGCGGCTAAGCAAGATTCCCGCGCGCCTCAATGACGCCTCATTTCCCGCCCGCGATCAAAAAGGTATTTCGTTCAGTCGCCGCCGTTATGTACTGCTCTGCATGGTGCTGGCCGTTCTCGAAAAGGCTGAGCGCCAGACCATTTTGGGGCATATAGCAGAGCAGGTGGCTCTAAAGGCTCGTGGTGATGAAGCGCTTGAACGTGCCGGAATGAATATTCGCTTCGAGCGACGGGCCGAACGGCTGGACTTGATAGCCGTCATTCGAATCCTTGTTAAGCGCGGTGTTATGACCCGTATTCATGGGGATGAGGAGGGCTATGTTCAGCATAGCGGGGAAGTCCTGTACACGATCAACCGATCAGTACTGGCGCGTGTTGCGGTCATGCAGAGCGGGCCCTCAACGCTGACGGACCTGCCGCTTGATGAGCGAGCGATCAGGCTTCATCCGTCGGAACTGTTTTCCGAGGGTGACGCGGCGCGGCGACGGCGCTCGCGTACCACGCTAACCCGCCTTCTACTCGACCATCCGGTGATCTACTATGCGGACCTGTCAGAGGAAGAGCTTGCCTATCTGCATTCTCAGCGTGCCCGCTTGACGCATGAGATCGAGGAGGCCAGTGGGCTGATCGCCGAGATTCGTGCCGAAGGTATTGCTATGGTCGACCCCCTGAGGAAGTTGACCGACCATGCCATGCCTGATGAAGGGACGATGGGGCACGCCGCCCTCTTGTTGGCCGAGTTCCTGATCCCGCACATCGTGGCCGATGAAGCAGACGGGGTATTGCGCCGAGGCCCGGGCGTTCCGGAGTTGCGGTTGGAGCAGTACCTTGCGGAGCAGGCCGCTGAACACAAGGGCCGCTGGCGGCGCGATTCACAAGAACCTGCCGGACTGCATAAATTGCTTGAGGATGTCCTCTCTCGGCTCCAGGCGCTCTGCCTGATCCGCCGCGACGATGATACCGTCGTTCCCTTGCCGGCCCTTGCTCGTTATCGGCTTGATTCAGGAGCATTCCATGGACAAGGATGAAACCGTGAGTGATGTCGACAACAGCAAAGAGACCCAGCTCCCTCGCGCCGGACGCCGCGACAGGTGGCAGCCGCTCCGCAGCGGAGTTCTCAATCTCTATCGCTATACACGACAAGAGTTCTGGTACGAACAGGGGCACCTGTTGCTGCGCGGCAACAACGGTACAGGCAAATCACGGGTACTGGCCCTGCAACTGCCGTTCCTGCTGGATGGCGAAATAGCCTCCCGCCGTGTCGAGCCGGATGCAGATCCGGCCAAGCGCATGGAGTGGAATGTCCTCATGGACATCCACGATAACCGCACGGGATACACCTGGGTGGAATTCGGGCAGCAGACCGATGAAGGGGATCGATTCATCACACTCGGCTGCGGCCTGCACGCTACAAAGGGTGGGGATCTCAAGCGCTGGTTTTTCGTCACGAGTCAGCGCGTGGGAGAAGATCTGTTTCTCGAAACCGCCGCCGGAACCCCGCTTACGCGCGATGCCTGTCGTGAGGCGCTGGGTGACAAAGGCACGCTCTACACAAAAGTGGGTGAATACCGCCGCGCCGTAGACGATCACCTTTTTCATCTTGGCGAAGAGCGCTACGGCGCGCTGATTGATCTTCTCATCCAGCTACGCCAACCCCAGCTCTCGCGGCAACTTGATGAACGGCGCCTTTCCGATGCGCTCAGCAACAGTCTGCCACCGCTTGCCCCGAGTGTATTGCACGATGTAGCCGAATCCTTCAGGTCTCTCGAAGAAGATCGTCAGTCGCTCGAAAATTACAAAGCCGCTGTTGAAGCCGTATCCTCCTTTCAAAAGACCTATCGCCGCTATGCACGCATGGTCACAGGGGAGCGATCCGAAGCCTTGCGCAAAACCCACAGCCACTACGAGCATACCCAGCGAGACGTGCGCGAAGCCGAACAAAAGCGTATCGAAGCTGAGGCCGTCCGACAGAGCGCCCACACCGACACCGGCACGTTAACGCTTGAGCTTGAGGCGCATCGCGCTGAATCCGACGCCTTGCGTGCCAGCCCGGCCATGAAGCAGGCCGAACAACTCGATCGTCTGGACAGCGACCGCCGCGCGGCTCAGCAGCGACTGGACCGCGCCCGAAGTGCTCTCGACGAGCAATCCCAGGAGCATGACAAGCGTCGCATCGAGAGTGTTGAGGCACAGCGCCTGGCTGATGCTGAAGGGCGCCAGGTAGATGTGGAGCTCTCTCACGCACGCGACGCGGCTGAAGGGACCGGAATGGCCGGTCGTTTCCAGAGCATTGTGGAGGGCGACCCCCAAGGGGACAAAATCCGTGGTCCGCTTGAAGCACTATCCGACCATATCGAGGAGAGCCTTCGCCACCTGCGTGGCATGCAGAAACAGATCGTCGAAGCCGAAGCGAACGAACGCCGGGCGGCTGACCTCGAGCAGCAACAGCGTGAACGGTTCGACCGTGTACAGGGCGAGGCCGCGGAATGCCATCGTCAGCGGCAGGCGGCGGTTGAGGGATATCTCGCGGCCATCTCAGAGTGGTCTGGTGAGCTCACACTACTGACCCTTCCCGATCTCGATAGCGTCCTTGAACAGACCGTGATCTGGAGCGAAGCGCTTGCGCCACCCCAACCGATTGAGGTCGCCGCGCAAGACGCCTACCGTGCAGACGCACGCGACCTTGAACGTCGCCGCCTCGTCATTGAGGAGGAGCGGAAGTCTATCCGTGAACTGGACGCCGAGCTTACGGCAGAGACAGAGCGCATTGCCGCCGGGGTCGACCGACTCCCTCCCGCGCCCCATACACGAAGCGACACCGCCCGCGCCGAACGTCCTGGCGCTCCGCTATGGCAGCTATGCGATTTTCGCGAAGACGTTCCCCCCGAACAATGTGCCCAGCTCGAAGCCGCCCTCGAAGCCGCCGGATTGCTTGACGCGTGGGTCACCCCCAACGGCGCCCTCCTTGATCTCGCGGCGCTTGCCGCAGACGGGGATGCCATCCTCGTACCGGATTCCCCTCCCTGTAAAACGGGTGACACCCTCCTGCATCTGCTCTGTGCCGACATCGATCCGCAGGGCAGCGCTTCTGCGGATATTCAGCCCGACATCATTGAGGGTATTCTGGGGTGTATCGCTATTGAGCCCGGCAATCATCACACCATTGTTACCACGGATGGCTATTGGAAACAGGGCCTCTTGCAGGGGCGGTGGCAGAAAGCTGCTGCTGAATATATCGGGGCCTCAGCCCGAGAGCAGGCGCGCCGCCGCCGGCTCAAAGAGATCGAGTCTGAGCGCGCCTTCCTGCAGAAGGAGGATGCGCGCTGTTTGCAGGGGTTGCAGGAGCTCGCCAAAGAAGAAGCGGCTCGACGGATCGAATACAACGCGCTTCCCGACTCGCACCCCATCCTGGCTGCCGATCAGGATAGTCGGCGTGCCGATGCGGATGTTGTCCGTGAACGCGAAGAGCTCCTTCAGCTCACGGACCGACTGCGTGAGCACCGCCAACAGCTTGAAACGGCCCGAGATGCGTATCTGCAGGCAGCGACGGATCTACAGCTTGATGCGTGGGTAAGTAATCTCGATGGACTTGCCGATGCCTCCCGCGCCTTCAGCAGTGCGCTCAACGCGCTCTGGTTGGCCCTGGAGCGACACCACGCCACGCAGCAGCGTGCCGTGTCTGCCGCTGATGAACTGGGTCAGGCCGAAAAGCGACTCACGGAGTGTCAACAGAGTCATCGTGATACTGAAGTCGACAGCGCACGGCGTGAGCGAGAGTTTGAGACCCTCAGTCAAACAGCCGGCAAGGCGGCACATGAGATCAAGGTGAGACTCGATGCCGTGGCACAACGTATCGCTGACACCCATCAGAAGCTGGAAGCAGCCCGCGAGAGTGAAGCCGTGGCCAGGGAGGCGTGGGCGCGCTGTGAGACGGGTGAAACAGCGGCCCGCGAACGACTCTCTGAAGCGGGTGAAGAGCGCACCAAGCAGCACCAGTCGTTCTGTGATTTCATATCCACAAGCATTGTTGATGAAGCCGAGCTTGCGCTGGAAACAACGCCTGATCCGGCTATGACCAACGAGCTTGCCGTCAAACCTGCTGTAGAATTTGCACGCGAACTGGATCGCCACCTTCCAGAGACTGTCTCATGGAGCGACGAGGCGCGTGACCGAATCCACAATGAACTTCAGCAACGCTTCCAGGATCTGCAAACCTCACTCACCGCCCATCACTACTCCCCCGTGAGTGAGAGCCACCACGATATCACAATCGTCACCTGCCCCTATCAGGGAAAAAGCCGGTCCATGCATGAGTTAGAACATTGCCTTGATGACGAAGTGAACCAGCGTAAGCAACTGCTTGATGCCAACGAGCGTGAGTTCATCGAGAACTACCTCATTGGCGAGATCGCTCACCACCTCCACCACCAGATCCACGATGCTGACAAGTTTGTCGCCGACATGAACGCAGAACTCGATAAGCACCCTATGAGCACAGGTATGCGGCTCCGTTTCGTTTGGGCGCCCCTCTCCGATGGTCCCGCGGGTCTTGTTGAGGCCCGCAAACTCCTCGCCCAGTCCCAGGAGATCCTCTCACCGGATGACCGCGATATGCTCGCCCGCTTCCTGCAGGCCCGCATTCGGGAAGTCGATGAGGAGACCGAAGCCATGGGGTGGGGCGAACGGTTGGAACAAGCCGTCGACTACCGCCGCTGGCACTCTTTTGGGGTCGAGCGCTACCAGGCCGGGCGTTGGCAGCGGCTTACCAAGCGGACACACGGTACGGGATCGGGAGGCGAGAAAGCCATTGCCCTCACCATTCCTCAGTTCGCGGCCGCCGCCGCCCACTATCACAACATCCCTGAGGCACCGCGTCTCATTATGCTGGATGAGGCTTTCGTAGGGATCGACTCCGACATGCGTGGCAAGTGCATGGATCTGCTGCACCAGTTCGACCTCGATCTTGTGATGACCTCAGAGCGAGAGTGGGGCTGCTACGCCAGCGTACGCGGCATTGCCATCTACCAACTCGCCACCCGTCCCGGCATTGATGCCATCGCCGTCACCCGCTGGGTCTGGAACGGCAAACAGAAGTTGCAACGCGACACGCCGCCACCCGCCCGCCCGAGAGAGGCTGAGGTCGAAACAGATACCAGCCAATCCGAGCTTTTCAACTGAGCGGAAAACATGAACCGGCGCACCGACTCAATGAGCGCAAATAACCTATTCGGATATATGCTCAATGTGGCGAGGCACTCAGGCGTAAAGGGCTGAAGGATGAATAGCCATGAGGAATATGAGCGGGAATTGCGATGGAACTAAAAAAGAGTATGTCGCAGAAATTACGGATGGACGGACGTGATTATTCGCGGCCGGGCTGGTATTTTGTGACGCTTGGCGCAGATTATCACCGCCACCTGTTCGGGGCGGTTGAAGGATGCGAGATGCGCCCGAACGTGCTGGGGCAGTTGGTTGAACGATGCTGGGCGGAAATCCCACAGCATTATGGCCATATTGTGCTGGGGGCGTGGCAGGTTATGCCGAACCATTTCCATGGGCTGGTCCGTATTGTACGGGCTGGGGGGAAGGGGCTGGGCGAGGTCATGAATGTATTTAAGGGCGCGGTTACGCGCGAATGGCGGCGGCGCGGCACGAATGCCGTTGCCGTCCACTCTGTTGGCTCTCGCTATAGCGAGAAAGAACCGGCCCCGGCTGCGGTATGGGCGCCGAATTATTATGATGTGATTTGCTTTGATGCGGATGAATTGGGCGTTCGGGAGAAGTATATTCGGGCGAATCCGAGGCGCTGGGCCCTGCGGGATGTGCCCCAGGGCATGATCCGGCAGAGCCGGTACAAGGGGAATACGGAGCTACTACAGCGACCCGGTCGGCGGTGGGCGCTACGCGTTTCGCGCCGGGCGAGCGAAACCGATATCGTGGCTCTGCAAAACAAACTGGCTGCTTTTGATGGCTTGGTTTGCAGCACATTCTTTTCTGCTGGTGAACGGGTCTGTCTGAAGGCATTACAGGCTGGCAAGGCGGGGATTATCTGGGTGCTGCCCATGGCGATGCCCGAAACCATTGCCACAGGATGGACGGATGCTTTTGTGGAGAGTCGGGCGCTTTGGCTGTCCGCATTCGCCGATGAGCTACATGAGGCAACTCGCGCAAGCTGCGAACAGGCAAACCATTGGGTGGAACGTTTTTGCGAACCGCCGATAGGCGAAGGTAAGTGCCATGACGAAGCCTGACAGAGAGCGAAGCCATGCTGATCCTGACCATGCCCGCTTGCTCCTCGCTTTCGGTGCGCCTGCCTGGGCCTGGTTTCGCGATCGTCTGCGGCGCGCGCTCACGAACGGGAACCCTCTGCCGGGTGTATGCAGCCTACAGAATCCCAGTGCGGATGAATGGGATGCGGCAACCGCGCTGCTGGGGCGTCCGGCTTCTTGTCCTGGCAAGACGCTTCGTGTTTCGGTCGTGGATCTTGAGACGCGCCTGATGCGTGCCGGGCTATGTGCCTCTCTGCGGGAAGCACTCGAAACCATCGATGGCCCCATCCGATCCCGACCCGAGGAGGCGGAACGCGAGAATGCCATATGGGACAAGCTTGTCACCGAGTTGCACTCCAAAGCCGCCGGTTGGCACGCGCTGATAACTGATCGCCGACCGGATCTTGCCGCGCTTGCCGCTGCCCTGGCCCGTGTTCCGGATGATTCCGGCATGTTTGATCGTTCCGCGTTGCGGTCGTTCTGTCAGCGTGACGTTGACCTCCTGGAATCGCTGCTGGCGGACCTCTCGTCCATCTTCAAGACCCTCGCGGACGCCGGCCCCACGGACATACCCCGCACCCATCTCGCCGCCTCTGCCCTGGGCGACAGCCACGCATTGGATGGCGGCACGCTACTGTTTCGGGCGATCGCCCGCATCGCACAACAGCCCAACGCGGCACTACGGGATGTATGGAAAACCTACCGCGTATTGCCCGATGAAGTTAGCAGTTCGGTTCTGGTTCTGAATCTGCGTTTCAGCGGCGACCGACTGGCTGAAGCGGTCAATGGCTTTGCCGATGCAGGAGAGCCCTGCCGCTTGTTGCTGCGCCACGGCAACCAATTGGAGCCACATCCGCATCTGAATGACACCATTCACGTCTGTGAGAACCCGTCGGTTCTTGAGGCCGCCGCCATCAAGCTTGGCGTCAACAGCGCGCCCATGATCTGTACCGAAGGTCAACCTTCGCTCGCCTGCCAGAATCTGCTGATCGCCTGTTGTGCGCAGTCCCTGCAGATGTGCTACCACGGGGACTTCGACTGGGGAGGCATCCGCATTGCCAACTTCATTCATCGCATCGTGCCTGCCATCACGCCTTGGCGATACCGGGCGAGCGACTATGAAGTACTCGCCAACGGGTCCCCGCTTGAAGGCGTCCCTGTGGATGCATGCTGGGATTCGCGGCTCCGTCCGGCTATGACAGCTCGAAACGAAGCCTACCATGAAGAACAATTACTCCCTGACCTGATCGCCGACCTGAGCCGTCACATCGTAGAATGTCGAGGGAACGTTCCATCGCATTGAGTTTCTTAGACCCGCCGCCTGACGGGAGGGTGCCGTCCGTACACGGTGCGGCCCTGCAATGCAGAGACGGGTGTAACCGGTCTTCCGCTCCTGCCTGAGAGAGGAAAAACATAGAAAAC
>JAOZSS010000179.1 GCA_029939545.1 Kiritimatiellia bacterium
CCCTGGTAGCCGCAGGCGAGGTCGCCTTCGCCGACCTCGAGGACAGTGACGCCGCGCTCCTTGAGGATGGTGACGTTAGCCTGTGTGGCAGGGTGATCCCACATCTTCACGTTCATCGCGGGGGCAATCACGATCGGCACGGTGCAGGAGAGGAGCGTGCAGGAGAGCAGGTCGTCCGAGAGCCCCAGCGCCGCCTTGGCCATCACGTTGGCCGTGCAAGGCGCCACAACCATGGCGTCCGCCCAGTCGGAGTGCGCAATGTGCGGGACCTGCTCCGGCTCGAGCTCGGGAAACAGTTCGATCGCCACCGGGTTGTTGCTGAGCGTGCGCAGCGTCAGTGGACCGATGAACTCCGTGGCCGCCTCCGTCATGATCACGGAGACCTCCCACTCGCGTTTCTTCATCAGTCGGACCAGCTCCGCCGCCTTGTAGGCCGCAATCGATCCGGTTACTCCCAGCACCACGTTGCTCATGCCTCACCTCCCGCTTCACACCACACAATATCACGCAACCGACGATAGGCCTCGTCCAGGCTATCATTGATAACCAGGTGCCGATATTCCGACGCACGCGCCATCTCCGTGCCCGCATTCTCCAAGCGGGCCTCAATGACATCCGGCGTGTCTTCACCCCGTCCCTCAAGCCGCTCACGGAGGTCGTCGATCGAGGGGGGACTGATGAAAATGTCGACCCAATGGCCGGCAATCGGGTCGTCCCCACCGGCGGCCTCCAGCGATTCCCTGATCTGCGCGGCGCCCTGGACATCGATGTCCATCAGGATCGAGAGCCCATCCTGTAGCGCCTCCTCAACGGTCTCACGCAGCGTCCCGTAGTGATGGCCATGGACGACGGCATGCTCAAGAAAATCGCCCTGTGCCACGCGGGTCAAGAAGGCCTCTTCCGACAGGTAGAAGTAGTCCTCGCCATCCACTTCCTCGCCACGCGGCGCCCGCGTGGTGCAGGACACGGAATAGACCATGCTGTCGAACTCCTCCAGTAAACGGTCACATAGCGTGGTCTTACCCGCCCCGGAGGGGGCAGAGACAATAACAAGGATTGGTCTGATATCTGACATGCGCGCTCTTCAGCTCCCTCTTTGCGTTCTTTGCGTTCCTTCGCGGCTAGCTTCTACTCCACATTCTGAATCTGCTCACGCACCGCCTCCAGTCCGGCCTTGAACTGGATCACATGTCGCGCGACAACCGTGTCGGAGGCCTTGGAGCCGATTGTGTTGATCTCGCGGAACATTTCCTGGCACAGGAAATCCATCGTGCGCCCTACCGGTTTGCTGTCCCCGACGAGCTTATCAAACTGGGAAGAATGGCTGTCCAGGCGTACCAGTTCCTCGGTGATATCAGAACGCTCCGCGAACAGAGCGAGGTCCTTGATCAGGGCCGGGTCATTCCGATCCAACTCCACCTCGGCCTCTTTCAGCCGATCCAGCAACGCTTTGCGGTAGCGCTTAACGAGCAGGGGCGCACGCTTGGCGATTGCAGCTTGATGACGCTTGAGCCCGGACAACCGACGCGCAATATCTTTCTCAAGCGCCGCACCTTCGCGTTCCCGCATGGCGACCAGCTCTTCCAACGCCTGGTGCAGTGCCTTGCGCACCGTCGGCCACATCCGCGCCGGCTCGTCCTGCCGAGCCTCGCACGAGAGCACACCGGGCATCCGCGCCAGGTCGGCTGCGCTCAGCTTGTCATCCACACCCAGCTTGCGCGCGGTCCTGCGCAGCCGGCGCAGGTACTGCTGCGCCAGCTTCTCGTCCACGCACGCCTCGGCGGCCTGCTCGCCCGCCACGGTGGACATCCTCACTACGCCGCTGACCTGACCACGCGAGCACGCTTTGTGAACCGATTCGTGCACACGCGATTCCAGCGACGCCAGTTGCCGCGGCAGGTTCAAGCGCACATCGAGCTGCTTGCGATTAACCGAGCTCAGTTCAATCTCAACACGCAGCCCACCCACGGAGGATTCGCCGCGTCCGTAGCCGGTCATACTGGTCAAAGCCATAGTCTTCTCCTTAACCTTCTGCGGCCTGCTTCTTGAGGTAGGCCTCTATGAAAGGTTGGATCGCGCCGTCGAGGACAGCATTCACGTTTGACGTCTCTTCGCTGGTGCGGTGATCCTTCACCATCGTATAGGGCTGCAACACGTAGGAGCGGATCTGGCTACCCCAGGCGATTTCGCCCTTCTCTCCGTAGAATTTCTCCATATCCTTTCGCGTCTGGTCCAACTTCCACTCGTATACCCGCGAGCGAAGTACCTTCATCGCCTTGGCGCGGTTCTTGTGCTGCGAACGCTCGGCCTGGCAGGCCACCACGATCCCGGTCGGCAGGTGCGTAATGCGCACGGCCGAGTCAGTCGTGTTGACGTGTTGTCCTCCGGCCCCACTCGAACGGTACGTATCGACACGCAGATCCTCGTCCAGAATCTCGACATCGATATCGTCCGCCACCTCGGCGACCACATCCAAGGCCACGAAACTGGTGTGGCGCCGGCTGTTGGAATCGAACGGGCTGATCCGCACCAGCCGATGCACGCCACGCTCGGCCTTGAGATAGCCGTAGGCAAAGTCGGCACTGACCTGAATGGTCGCGCTCTTGATCCCCGCCTCGTCACCGGGCGACAGTTCGAGTACTTCGACGTTGAAGCCATTGCTATCGCAGTAGTGCCGGTACATGCGCAGCAGCATCTCGGCCCAGTCGCACGACTCGGTACCGCCAGCCCCTGCATGCAGCGTCAGGTAAGCGTTGCTCCCGTCCAGCTCGCCGCTGAGGAGCGACTGCATTTCAAGGTGCTCGAAGTTCTTTTCGGCGCCATCCAGGCTTGTTGCCGCATCCTTGATGGCTTGGTTGCGCTGGGCTTCGTCCTCTTCCTGTTCGGCGAGCTCAATCAGCAGTTCGGCATCTTCGAGCCCGCTCGACACCGCTTCAAAGGGCTTGAGTACGGCGCGATAACGGTTGGTTTCGCCGATGACGCCCCGCGCCTTGTCCGGGTGGTCCCAGAACCCCGGCTCGATGGCCTTGGCTTCAAGGGCGGCAACTCTCTCGGTTAGCGCAGTAACGTCAAAGATACCCCGCATCTCGTCCAGGCGGGTACGCAGCGATTCCAAGCGCGGTTTCAGTTCATCGATCATTTGGCTTTTCTCTCTTTTCTCCACGCCATCACACCCGCCAGCAGCGCCATGGCGGCGGACGGGATGGCCAGCGGCCAATCCCCGAAGCGGGTGTAGAACGTGGGGACCCTATTCTCTTGCGGTACGGCCATAGTCTCGGACCGGTAGTCAATGCGGTCCCACTCATTCCGTTTCAAAATACCTCGCGAAGTCTCATCAATTTGCCCGGTCCTGTCAATGAAGCAGGTCACGCCGGTGTTGGCCGCACGCACGGCGGGCACACGGTTTTCAACACAGCGGAACACGCAGTGACTCATGTGCTGAACAGGCCCCACGGAACCGTCGACCCAGGCGTCATTGGTCTGGTTTACGAGCATGCGGGCACCGTTGCGCACCATCCCCCGCGCCACGTCGGCAAACACGTCTTCGAAGCAGATCAGCGACGAGAACGGGATCGACTCACCTCCCGCTGCCTCTACGCGAAAAACCGTACCGGTGGTGCCGGCCTGGCAACTGAATCCCAGCGGCGCCACGCGCCTAACCCACCTCCAATGCTCATCCATGGGCAGGTACTCGCCAAACGGCACAAGATGCTGCTTACGATACCGGTCGACACTGTTCCCTTCGGCGTCGTAAAGGAACGCGCTATTGTGCAGAATCCAGTCCCACGACTGCGGCTCGGACACCGGGTATTGCCCCCCGATCTCCATCGCGCCCACCAGCAGAGGCGTCGCGGTTTCCCTCGCAAGCTGCGAAATGAAGGTGTCGACCTCTGCCTCATGAGGCAGGTAACCCGGCACGCTGGTCTCGGGCCATACCACGAGATCGATCTGTGCCTGCAAGGCCTTCACCAGGTCCATCCGTTCCTCGAGTGAGGCGTAGATCTCCCGCGAAAAGGCTTCCGGCCACTTCTTGAGCTGTGGGATGTTGGGCTGGATTGCCACCACCCGCACAGGCCGGGTCTCTTCCGCCGCCCCCGCCCGCAACGCGTGCACGCGCCGCACGCCGGAGGTCCAGACAAGCACCAGCAGCACCAGCACCACCATCAGATCAACCTGAACACGTACGCGACGCCCACCCATGTAGACGCCTCCCACGCGCACGAGCATCAGGGCAATCCCCGTGTTCACGGCAACCACTACGGCGGAAACGAGGCCCACCCCACCCCACTCGGCCAACTGCAGCACCGGCAGATTGCGGTACTGACTGATTCCCAGCCCATTCCACGGAAAGCCCGTACCCACAACTCCGCGCAGGTACTCGAAGCCGACCCACAGCACGGGCAGGATCACGACCAAAGGCAGTGTGCGCCGAAAGGGGACAGGCTCTTCGCGGGTCGGTTTCCTATCGAGAACCGAGAAAGCCCACGCGGCCGTGGCCGCGAAAGCGCCCCGAAACAGGCCCAGGTAGAGCGAGAAAGCCAGCCAGGCCAACACGGCAACGATCATCGGACAGCCCGTGTGCCCCAGCCGCCAGAGCCAGCTCAGCGCAATCATCCAGAAAAGCGTGCCGCTTCCCCACCCCCAATAGAACGCGCGTCCGGGCGAAACGGTGCGGATCACCAGGATCAACGGCACCAACGCCAGCCACGCCGCCTGTGCCTCGCCGACAGGTGGAAACGCTGTCGCCAGTAGCACGCCCGAACAAACCACACCCCCCGAACGAAGTAGACTGCCCCTCATTGCTTCACCTCCGCCGCCTTCAGCGCATCGGGCCAGGAACCGAGTTCCCGCTGAGCAGCCGAGGGTGTAACCGGTCTTCCGCTCTCACTCATGCGACTAAGCGCCCCCCATTTTC
>JAOZSS010000180.1 GCA_029939545.1 Kiritimatiellia bacterium
GGGTGCGTTCGAAGGGATATATGGGGGCAGGAGGAGCTAACCGCCCACCCCCTTTCGAGGATCCAGGCTACAGTTATTCAACGCGCATACGGCCACACTTCTTGAGTCTTTAGAAATCGGTGCGGCAACCCCGGTGGAGCGCTCCGGAGTGCCAAAGATAACAGACGACGGATCGTGAGATCGCGTCGGCTGTTCATTTTCTGCGTTGTGGCGCTCGACTACTGGAGCAGTCCAGAATCCTTAGCCTTGAACTCTTCAAACTTCTTAACCTCGTTATCGAGTTCTGCGAAGGCCTGCGACGCGCGGAAGCGCGTGTAGAGGGCCTTGGACGAGTTCTTCTGGTCCTCGAACGCATCGGTGATGACCTTCGGATCCTGAACCATCAGGGCCCAGGCCGTGGTCATGTTGCCGGTGGTCTCATACTTGATGTCATTGGGCTCCGTGCCGCGCAGGATCTGACGAGCAATACTCTTGCTCGCTGCGCTGAACAGTGCGTTGTACTCGGCTGATTCGCCTTCGCCGATTTCCTCGGTGAAGTCCTTCTTCAGCGAGTCTACCTTGGTTTCAAGAATATGAGCCAGTTCGGTCCGGCCGCGTGTCTTGGCCTTATCCATCGCCAATGACATCGTGCGGAAGGTGCCGATACCAACGGCCGCTAGGCCGCCGGCGTCCGTAATGACGCTTGCCTTCTCCTGCAACATCTCGAATGGCGTTTTCTGACTCGTGACTTGGTTGGTTGATGTGCAACCTGCCACTGTCGCCATGACCAGCGCTGCGAGCGCTACCAACAAGACTTGCTTCATACCCAGACCTCCTTCTGTTGCGCCCTCACAGGAGAGCATGTTGTTTTCGTGTCTCCCATCTGAACCGTTGCCAGCATCGAACCGATGGTATCCGCGTCCGCCCAATATAATCGAGACTATTCTCGCCCGACGCCATTGCGAGGAACCCGCACGATAACCAGGCAGGCAGCGGCAAGTTACTATACGACGATTCATTGCCAAACCATCCCCTCTTCTCCAGCCTGTGCCTGCGGCTCGCCCCTACCGGACATCATGAGAAACCGACTCGCCAAGCGTTTCTGTCCGCCCCGGATAAGTTTGTAACGAGAAATACCTGACTGAACAGCATCCAACCGCTCCCCGATCCCGGGATGGTGTCGGAACGCATCCATCTCGGCCGAGCCGCCCACGCGCGTGAGCAAATTCACCATGGCACGCGGATCGTAACCCGCTGCGGGTGTAACCGGTCTTCCGCTCTCACTCATGCGACTAAGCGCCCCCCGATGATCTTCTCGTAGGATGTATTGGCCAGGCGATTCAGATCGGCCTCAATAGCGCTCGTAGAGCTATCGCCGGTGATGGCATCCAGTTCGGTAAACACGGCCTCGCTGCGACGATGGATCGTGCGCTTGTTGAACTCGCGCAGTCCGTGAAAGAGACTGATATGCGCCATCTCGTGTGCGATCACGCAGGCCAACTCCGCCTCATCCTCAATCCGGTCAAGGTAGCCTTTCGAGATCAGGATATAGCCGCCCGGCATGCCGAAGCCGTTGATCGATTCATCATTCAGGATCGCAACCTTGTAGGGAAGGTCGTAACGCTCCGTACGTGCGCCCACCAGCATGGCTACACCGTTTACGTAGTCGATCAACTGCCGGTTGTTTACGAACCCGTTCTTGGCAAGGTGAGCAACCATAGCCTGCCCAAGCATGGCCTCGGCCTCGCTACTGAGAATGATGTCGTTGTCGAAGGGGCGCCGTGGCAAACGGCCGTACAGCCATCCCGCGGGTGCCGACGTGAGACGTTTCATCAACATCGAAACCAGCGAGGGCGATGCGGCAATCGACTCCATCTGTTTGCCGAGCGCCACGTTGACCCCGTGACGGTCCGAATAGGAAGACGCAAAAGCCCCCTTCGTAGCCGCGGCGATATCCACCGACGATACGTTGACGGCCTGCTCGGCACCCAGCAATCCGGAATAGTCAATCCCGCTCCGGGGCGCCGTCAGTGCGATGCGCGGAATCCAGCCGTTGGTTACAACAGTCTGCACCGCCACCCAGTTCCCTGAGGATTCTCCCTTCTCGATTTGTCGGCCCGCCTTCAACCGCTCCCGCACAGGAAAGAATGCGCCGGGGCCGCTACGCATCGCCGTGTTGCGCTGCAACTCATCCGCCTGCGTAGCCGCCACCACAAACAGCAGGAGCACGCACCTAACTCGCATGGCGCGTCTGAGAATCATAGTCTAAACCCGATACCCACCGACCCGATCAAGTTATTGAAATCACTCAGTGCGTCGGCAGCTGTTTCGCCCTCGAAGTCAACGTCCAACCATATGTACCGGACGTCCCCCTCCACAAAGACGCGGTCGCTCAGCCTGAAGTCGAGGCCGAAACCAAGGTGCCATCCGAGATCGAACTCTGACTCAGAATCGTCGTCTTCAACCTGTCGCGTGATGTAGCCGCCAATGCCTGCAAGCAGATAGGGCGAAAAAGCGAGATCGCGGCGAAGGACAAACACCATGGCGCTGAGCTGGATCGGGATGAGCTCGTAGTCAACGCCCCCCTCCTCGTGCGTGTGATACATGATCGTGCATTCGCCCATAACCACGCTTTTCCAGGGCAACCGCAGGTAAGCGCCACCCATGATCGAGCCGTCGCCTTCCCGGAACTCCTGGTACCCGAGACGGAATCCCAGATCCGCCATGTTGTCCTCAGCACCTACCGTCGCCACACACGCGCACAGCATGGCACACACAACAAGAACACACATCCTCATGACCTACCCTCCTACGTTTGCCGCTCCAACCTCCGCCTGCCTTCCATAGTCCTGAGCGCTTGCGCCTCAGGACGAAGGATGGACTTCTGCTTGCCATCCATAGCCCGAAGGGCGGAGGAGGGACCTCCGAATGCTACTCCACCCCGAACAATCCTGCAAAACTGAATCAGAACCCCTGGGCACGCACAGGCATACCCAACTTGGCCCGCTCACGCGTCTGTCCCGAATCACACGTGGCCACGCACGAACCGCCAACCGCATGTACAAGTGCCGTAGAATCATGGGGGCCAACCTATCACCAAGGAAGCGCACGGAAAAGAGCGAAGTGTTGTAACTCTGGAGAACGCTTCAATCTTCAAGTCGAAAGCGGACACCGAAGGTTGTTTCGCCGGCGCGGGTTCCACCGCTACGGGTGACGTAGCGGGCTTTCCATGCGGCTTTGACGGCGGCGCGGTCGAGGGCGCTGTGGCCGCTTGACTCGGAGACGGATACGTCGGTTGTCTTGCCCGACGCATCCACCCGCACGGTGAGCCGCACCAGCCCCTCCTCGCCGCGCAGACGGGAGCCCAGCGGATAGCGGGGACGGACCGCGCCGGTGTCGATTGCGCTCGTTTCCACGCCTTTGTCCCGGGTGTCGGCATCCAACTCGACCGAGGCCGGTTCCGGGGCGATGACGGGTTCGATGATCGGCACGGGCTCAGGATCTTCGACGGGCTCTTCGGGCTCCGGCTCAGGCAGCGGCAAGAGTGTCGGCGCGACGGGCAGCTCGGGCAAGGGTTCGACACGCTCACGCCGGGGAGGTTCGAGCGTCTCGGTCATCACCGGCGGCGTCGCCACGAGTGTCATGCATACGGCGGACTCGCCAAAGACAAACTCGGGCTCGAGCGGTAACCGGCGCCAATACCATGCCGCATATGTGGCCAACCCTACGTGCAGCAGCACGGCCAGAACGATGGCCGTAAAAAGATCGGCGCGCCGCCTCATTGATCGACCTTTACCTGGAATGATACGCTCTCAACACCCGCTTCACGCAGGGCGGATAGCAGCTCGATCGCCAGGCCGAGATCGGCCGTCCGATCGCCACTGATCAAGACCGGTTGGGCTTCATCGGTCACACGCGCTTTCGCCAAGGCAACCGCCTCAGACAGCGACACAGGGGACTCGTCCACCCATAGCGTATTGTCGGCCCCGATCGCAATGATAAGCGTTTCCATGTTCTCTGTCTCACCCGTCGCGTGCGGCAAGGAGACCCGCAGGCCGCGATAGACGGTCATGGAAAGCATGGCGTAGATGAAGAAAACAAGGAGGAGAAAAACGACATCAATCAGCGGTACAATCTCGATGCGAGCGCGTCGGTTCTCATATCCGGAAACGAGATGCATGGGTTACCCACCATTGCGACGACAGGCCACTTCGAACTGGGTTGCCGTCTGTTCCAGCCGACGTGTCTCGCGTTGTGTCCGTGCAACGAAGTAGTTCAGCGGAATCAGGGACACGATGGCAACCGCCAGGCCGGCCGCCGTGGTGATCAGCGCTTGTGCGATGCCGCCTGTGACCGCCTTCGGATCTTCGATGCCGCTGGCGCCGAGCAGTTCAAACGAGGCGATGATGCCGAGTACGGTCCCAAGAATTCCAAGCAGCGGCGCCATGGTGACGATCGTATCGAGCACAGAGAGGCCCTGTTTCATCGCATCGATCCGAACCCCGGCTTCCACCTGCATGGCTTCGGAGAGGCCGTGCTCCCGGTGCTTCAGACCCGCGGCGAGCATGGCGGATACCGAATCGCGCCCCATCCCTTTAACGGATGCGGCGGCTTCGTAATCCTTCGCGTCCACCCGCTCCAGAATTCTTTCAATGCGGGTGGCTGAAAACGCGTACTTCTGTCGCCACCAGAAGAATAGCCGCTCGATCGTGATCGTGAGCGACACGAGCGAACAGCCAAGCAGTGGCCACATGATGGGGCCACCGCGATCAAACAGTGTTTGTAGTACGTCGATCAAAACTCGTGCAATCCGTCTCGTATCGTTTTTGTGTGCATATCTTTATAGCCTTTGGCGCCGTGCCTGGCAATGTTCAGAAGCACGCCCGTACCGGCCACACTCATG
>JAOZSS010000181.1 GCA_029939545.1 Kiritimatiellia bacterium
TCCTCAAAGCACCCCATGCGAGAGGGTGGATACAGCCCACAGACATGCTGAGCATCATGCACGCAAACACGAGCACGGTCAGATGGTCGAACCGGTCGCGAACAGTAGAAGCCTTCGCCATTGCCTCACTGGGCTTGCAGCTCGACTGCCTTTGTTTTATAGTTGCCGCCACTTAGACCAACCAAGGCTCGGGTTCACCATCGAAGCACGAGAACAACTTCTTGAGCGTAGCGCAACCTCTCAGGAGAGTTGAGGAAAAAGCGCGGAACCGGCAGATTATCAGGAACGGCAGATGAACACCGTGCTCCTCCTAGGAAACGAAGCTGTTGCGCGTGGCGCGCTCGATGCGGGCCTCTCCTGCGCCTATGGCTACCCTGGAACCCCGGCAACTGAGGCCATCGAGTACCTTCTCAACACCGCCACGGTGAACAACGATGGTGCCCATTGCGAGTGGACGGCCAACGAGAAGAGCGCGTTCGAGGCCGCTGCGGGTGCGTCCATGGCGGGACGACGAGCCCTGGTCTGCATGAAGCACGTAGGCGTCAACGTTGCCGCCGACGCGCTCGTCAATACGGCCGTGACGGGTGTTCGAGGCGGACTTGTCCTCCTGGCTGCTGACGATCCCTCCATGCATTCGAGCCAGAACGAACAGGATACCCGTTACTACGCCAAACTGGCCCAGATTCCTTTGCTGGAACCTATTGATGTCCAACAGGCCTATGCCATGACGATCGAAGCGTTTGACATGTCAGAAAGAATGGAACTACCGGTCATTATACGCCTGCCTACACGCATCTCCCATGCGCGGGGGGGTGTCGTGCCCCGCGAGAGCCAAGCGCAGAATGCCGCCACGCGGCCCCCAGACCCAACCCGCTTCATCCTTGTCCCGTTCTACGCCAGAAAGCACTGGGCACGCCTGACCGCAAAGTCATCGGAATTGCTGGCAGCGTCGGAACAATCGCCCTTCAATAGCTACCGCCCTGGCACGGATACCTCGCTGGGAATCGTGGCGGCCGGTGTTGCGGCCTCCTACGTGAACGATTGCCTTGCCGATCGAGACATGGACCACCCCGTCCTGCAGATTGGCCACTATCCGATCCCCGACCGATTGTTGCTGGAGTTGACTGCGACATGCGACCGATTGTTGGTTGTCGAAGAAGGCGCTCCGATCATCGAGACGGTGGTTCGTCACCTCTGCGCGAATGGGGGGCCGGAAGTCCTGGGCAGGTTGAACGGTTCGTTACCTCGCAACGGCGAGCTGACACCGGATGACGTTGCCGACGCCGTGACAGGAACGCGGCAGCCGCGACCGCTGCCACCGGCCGTGCCTGGACGGCCTCCCACCCTCTGCAAAGGCTGCCCACACATCCGTTCTCTCGCCTTCGTTCAGAAAGCCATGCTTGGCTTTCCCAACGGCCAGGTCTTCTCCGATATCGGTTGCTATGCGCTCCCCTTGATTCCTCCCGAGAGCCAGCCCGGCACATGCATCAACATGGGTGCCTCCATCTCAATGGCCAAGGGATGCCGGGATGCAGGCATCCAGCCCGTCCTCGCCATCATTGGCGACTCCACGTTCACCCACTCCGGGATGCCCCCCCTCCTTGACATCGTCTGTGCCAACGCGGCGGTGACGGTGGTGATCCTCGACAACGGAACCGTCGCCATGACCGGCGGACAGGTGTCGTCATCCCGCAACAGGCTGGAGGCCATTTGCGGGGGCCTCGGCGTTTCCCCGGCTCACATCCGCGTCGTCCAGCCCAGCGAAGCAGCTCACGCCGCCAACGTCGCTATCGTGACCGAAGAGCTGATGTTCGACGGCCCCTCCGTGGTCATCTCGCGTGATCCCTGTATCCATGACGTCCCTGCCAAGGGGGCTCAATGAAGCTCGACATGGTCATTGCGGGTGTAGGGGGACAGGGCATCTTGTCGACCGGATCGATCCTGGCTGTCGCGGCCATAGAGCACGGGCTGAACGTGAAGACCGTTGAGACCCGCGGCATGGCCCAGCGGGGAGGCAGAGTATACATGCACGTTCGGATTTCGGACATCCCCGTGCATTCGGCGCTGATACCGATGGGCCATGCCCACTGTCTGCTCGCGATGCACCCGGAAGAAGGCGGAACCCACCTGCTCTACCTGCGCGGTGATGGTTGTGTGATTGTTAACACTGAGCTACCACCGGATATGATGCACCACGGCGACCTCGCCGCCGCCCTGGCGCACTACAACGGGATGGCGCGAACCGAGGTCCCGGCAATGACCCACGCGCGAGCCAGTGGATCACCGCGCTCGGCCAACCTTGTGATGCTGGGCGCAGCCTCTCGGACGACCTCGATCCCTTCGGCCTGCTTCGAAATCGCACTGCAACAGCGTTTCGGCGCCAAGGGCGACGCCGTTCTTGCATCGTGCTACAAAGCATTCCATACTGGCCGCGAGCTTGGCGCTCCACAAGCAAAGCGCCTGAATGGAGGGGACCTGACATAGTGAAAGAGCTTCGAACGTACTTGATACTGCTGAGCATCTTTCTTGCTCTGTTGACCATTGTAGTGTTGGTCCTCGAAAAGATCGGAGGCTAGCGTGTCAGAAGCGATGGATAAGCAGATCTCGGAACCCATTAAGGAGCCAACATTTCTCGAAGTCATGTTCGCGCTCAGAAAGCCCGAAGTTCTCTACAACGTGCCCGTTCACGTCTGTATCCTGATTCCTGTGACAAGCCTCATCGCCTACCTGGCGACACGCATCGACCGGCTCGCAGGATGGGATCGGTTTCTGCCATGGTCGGCTAGTCTGACTCTCTTCGGCATCCTCTTTCCATTAGGGATCTTCATCGTCTGGTATACGTACGGCTACCTGGCCATCATGGGTAAGGGGGGACCGGCCACGCACCTGGGCGGAACAACACGACTGGTCACGACAGGGCCGTTCGCTATCTGCCGACACCCCTCAATCATCGGAAAGTTCTCCGGGGTCGTTGCTTTGGGATTCCTTGTGGGCTCGCCCACCTTCTTCTTCATCATCATTCCGCTGCTCACCACCTATTCTCTATTCGCCGCGCGCTACCTCCAGGAACGGCTATGTGACGAGCTCTGGGGTGACGACTATGCCGCATACAGGGGCACCACTCGATTGATTCTTCCGTTCCCGAAGCGACGCGTCGCTTCAGCGGTTACGGAATAACGGCAAGGATGGTCACGCCCGGCGAGGAAGCAACCGGCTGCAGCCAGGCCGGTCGACCGTCTCCCGTAACCAGCCCCGGCGGCCGCCTGTATAGCGTGAGCTCGCTTGCGATCACATAGTCGACCCGATGGGTGCGGACGAAAGACTCGAGCTTACGATAGTAGTCCCACGACGACTCCTCTTTGTCCTGCCTCAGTGGCGGGAGCGGCAGGCAACGTGCCGACAGATGGTTCCCCATCTGAAGAAACGTGGAAGCGATAACGATATCGGTTCCCTGTTCACGTTCCAGTCGACGGCCGGCATCCAGTTCCGCCATCGGGTGGTTGCGAGTGAACGCCATGAGATTGTAACCCAGCGCCACACAGTGACACCCCAGAAGAACGGTGATCGCCGTCGCCCTGGCCCACCGAGAGTGCGCCCAGCTACACCAAGCATGAGCGGGGCTGCTCCATTGCGCGAGCAGCACCCGGCCCGCAAGCATGTAATAGAAGGGCAGAAGCGGCAGCAGCATGCGCATACGCGGCCATGTGGGGAAGACCATGAAGACGACCCCAAGCAGGTAGACCACAGGGACCACGAGGAGACCATCACGCTGTTTCGCGCTCCTGGCCACCGCGAAGATCCCTGCAAGGAACGCCGTGCCAACGAACGGAATCCAGAGGTAGTTGCGGTTCGCCGCCAGCACATGGGCGTCATGCAGGAAGAAGCCCACCAGGCGGACCAGTCCAGCGCCCGTGAATCGAAGTAGAATAAGGAACAGGTGAACCGCGCCTGCGAACACCCCGGTCTCTCCCGGTGTCGGCGTTTGGTCTAATAGCTGCCGGATTACATTTGCCCAGTTGGCGTCGGACACGACAGCCCCGTTGAGGTGATGGGAATAGAGAAAGTGGGGTATGAGCAGGATCCCCGTGGCAACCAGAAAGACGAGTCCGTGACACAAGCGACGCCGGGCAGGCACCGAGCCGTGTAGTGCAAAGAATATGACCGCAGCAGGAACGAGCGTAATCCCAACATACCGGCTCGCGTAGGCCAGCGCGACACAGAGCGACACCGCAAGGGCCTTGGGCAGGCTTGGCGCATCGCGCCATGCCTTGAGCGCCAGGCAGGCCAGGAGGGCGAATGCTGTGAACGTCATATCCGTCGATGCAGACACGCCATTCACGATGACGTGATCGTTAAGGGCGAGGCATACCAGGCAGAAGAGCGCAAGACGCCCATCGAAGAGGCGCCGGGCCAGCACGTAGGCAGCTATGAGAAAGATGACGGCAGAGAGATGCGAAACGATCCGCGCGGCAACAAATACGTCACCGGTCACCCGCCCCACTCCAGCGACGAGCACAGGATACAGTGCGGGATGCAACGGATCCGGAATGGGCGCACCATCCAGGATGGCCTCGGCCTTCTCGACATAGCCGTCGCGCTCGGCGGAATCAGCCTGCTCAATCGGGTGCAGCGTCCACCCAACCAGCGTGACCAGCACCGCGAACCCCACGATCAGTCCCGCAGCAACACGATTCATCCTCGCCCCATCCTGTCTTTTGCCCACACACAGCTCTGCATGAGGGTGTTCATCTCGTCGGCGCAACGGCTGTTTTTCATGTCTTCCCCGACTCATCCGTCCTGCATGCTTTCTGGGTGTAACCGGTCTTCCGCTCTCACTCATGCGACTAAGCGCCCCCCATT
>JAOZSS010000182.1 GCA_029939545.1 Kiritimatiellia bacterium
CCACCCCAGCGCGGCCACCGCCGCATCGGCTTCAGCGCGCACACTGGGCGGCTCGGTATGAATGATCGAATGTTCGCGGAACGACTTGTTCCATACGGGACTGATACTCACTCCCGCTTCACGGGCTGCCACCATCGCGCTGAGCTTTGCCTTGCCTGGCGAACCGATCCCCTACCCCCATCGTGTACTTCGGAATCTCAATCATCGCCCTTTTCCTCCTCAAGCATCTCCAGTGGATCGTCTTTGAGTTGAGTTGCATAGAATGCAACAGACGCCCCTCTGCTATCAAGAGAAAGCGTTGGCCCTACGCCACGCTGGGGGAGATGCCCATGACTTTCTTGAAGACGCGCGAGAAGTAGAAGGGATCGTTGAAGCCGACCTCGGCGGCGGCTTCTTTGACTGAGAGGCCTTCATCCACGAGCAGGCGATGCGCACGCATGACCCGCTCGCGATGGATGTACTGCGTGGGGAAGATGCCGATCTCAGATTTAAACAGGGCGTTCACATACTCGGGCGCCAGGGCAAACTCCCGCGCGAGATCCTTGCGCGAGACCGGCCGCTCCAAGTTCTCCTGCAACCACCCCAACATCTGGTGCATACGACGGGAGAGATGCGGGGACGCGGGACGCGTCACCCAGTACTCGGAAAGCATGATCCAGATCTGGTGATAGATACTGCGCGCCAGTGCATCGCGGTAATGCGTATACTCACTCATCGCGGCAGTGCACCGCCGGAACAACTCCCGCAGCTCCGGGTTCACCCCAATCGGCGTCAGCGTCGCCGGTAACGGAACCGGCCGGTAGTTTCCATTACTCCACGTCCCATCCGCGCACAATTCCCCGTGGACACAACTAAAATGACCCGCGCGCGAGCCGAGGAACGTCCGCGTATGGACCTCGTCGGGTGGAGTGAAGAGTACATCCCCCGGCCCAGCCGTCAGCTCGCCCGTGGCGTCCCGATAATGAAACTGTCCCGCTGTGACCAGTACGAGCTCAGTATCCGCAATCGTGCGCGGTCCCCATGCCTGCCAGGGAAGGACATCAACGTAGTTCGAGCCTGTCCCACCGCCCCTAAAGCCTTGATCTAAAGTTTCTTGCGACGAGAAATTTTCGGGCAAAAGGAGTCGAAAAGACTCCCATGCCCGAAAACGGTGTGTTATATTTCCGAAGAACTTCTAAAATCATCGGAGAACACGCCATGACCATACCGTTTCAGCCCGAGTTTCGCCCAGAACTTCCTGTCGTTTTCGGTGCATTTTTTGCTAAACACAGGGCTCCAACCTTTCATTCTAGAGTGCCAAAAAGGGAGGCACGACATGAAAGGTCAAGAAACCGCGAGCAAACAGCGTAACCATCTGTCCGCCGATGCCTTGTTCAAGAATGTTTACCGAGAAGTTCAGCGAGGGAAAGGCCTGGAGCTTATGGTTTTCATGAACGGGTGCTATATCCTGTCTTTGGATGGAACGGGCTATTTTACATCCAAGAAACTGCACTCCGACAGTTGTATGGAAAAGGTTAACAACAAGACCCGCAATTCACGCATTGTTTCCTAGGATACCGTGCGCTATCTTTATCGATGCGATCTTTGTGTCGCTTTGCTTCAGATGGTAACGGGTCGGGCTTTTTGAGTCTGGCCATTGTTCTAGGAGGATTCCTTTGATGTTTGGTGATGGTTGCAAAGGGGGCATCCTCCTCTTTTCTCCCCTTGAAAACAACAGAGGAACAACGTCCGATTCAGTGGGGGCGGGGTACGCGGGATCACCTTCTTCGAACGAAGGGGCCGGGTCTTACCAATCACTGCGGGACGTAGCAGGTCATAAACCGTATGAGTCCAGACGAAGTATATGCGCGACTGCGTCAAGATCTTCCCTACGAGGAGACGCGCAACTACATTCCGAATGTCACCACGCGCATGCCCCGGTACAGCGCATGGAACTGAGCCCCGGCAGAGAGGAAGAGAGATGACCGTCAAATGGCTGTCCCCTGTGTATAGTGCCCGGGACTACTTCCTGGCACCGTTCAAAGAAGCGTCGCTGGAAGTTCAGAAGAAGGCGCTGATTCTTCTGAAGGTCAACTCCATCATGGTGGTGGGCCTACTGCTCAGTGGACTCATCATCAACTGCCTGATCCAGGTCAACCTGCGTTCCGCCATCCTGGAGACCATCGCGGGCCTTATGCTCTTGGGGACTTTCGTGTGGTTGAGACGAGGGCACTACACGATCGCCAGCAACATCACGATTGCCACGCTGGTTATCGGTCTCGGTGCCGCAGGCTTACTGGGCTACTCAGGGGAGATCGCCCTCGATTTCGCGCTGCTCAGCTTCAACTTGGTGCCCGTAATGTTCTACGCGTGCCTCATCGGTACGCGCCGGTACCAGCCCCTGCTTGCCCTGGCTGTCTGTCTCAGTCTCAGCCTGATCTATCTCCTGACCGCACTGGCGGAACAAAACTGGGTATTGAATCTCAGGCTGGGGGCAATATTCGTTAACACGTCGATCGTGAGCGGTATCGCCGGTGCCATTGCGTATCACGTCATGAACATGAGCTGGCAGCTCGTTGGGCTGGCCGAGCAGGAAGCGGAGCATCTACGCCAGAAATCTGACGAGATGCAGCGCGCCGAAGAGCGGCTGCGCGTTACGCTGCACAGCATCGGGGATGGCGTCATCACGACTTCGTTGGATAGCCGCATCACGATGATCAACCGTGTGGCGGAACGTCTAACAGGATGGAAGGCTGACGAAGCCATTGACAAACCGATTCAAGAGGTCTTGCAGATCGTGGATGAATTCACGGGCATGCCATGTGAAAATCCGGTCGCAAAGATCCTGGAGAAGAACACAACAACCGAGCTTTCCGCCAACACCATCCTCGTTTCCCGCGATGGAACGCGGCGGTCCATTGCCGATAGTGGTGCGCCCATCCGCGATGCACTTCAGTACACGATGGGCGTGGTCCTCGTGTTCCGTGACGAAACTGAGAAGCGTCGTATTGAGGAATCACTGCGCAAGAGCGAACGCCTGGAATCGCTCGGCGCACTCGCCGGCGGCCTGGCGCATGACTTCAACAACCTGCTGTGCGGCCTCTTTGGTTTTATCGAGTTGGCCAAGACCCAAGCGGACAAGCCCGACGAAGTGCGGGCATGTCTCAACGAGGCCACGGAAGTGTTCGACCGTGCGCGGGGACTGACCAAGCAGCTACTGACCTTTGCCAAGGGCGGTGCCCCGGAGCGGCAGCCGACCGACCTGGCCTCGCTTCTGCGCCAGGGTGTGCAGTTTGCCCTGAGCGGGTCGAGCGTGGCTGCCGATTTCGATATTCCTCCGGACCTCTGGTCGTGTGATGTGGATAGAAGCCAACTTTACCAGGTGTTTGGCAACCTGGCCCTGAACGGTCAGCAGGCCATGCCCGAAGGCGGCACGTTGATCGTACGTGCCGTCAACTGGCCCAAAGGCCAGCCGGTACCGTTTGGGCTCGACGAAGGGCGTTACGTCAAGCTGTCGATCAGGGATGAGGGCATGGGCATTCTGCCCAATGTGCTGCCGCGGATCTTCGATCCCTTCTACACCACCAAGGAGCACGGCAACGGTCTGGGCCTGGCCATGGTGCACTCCGTGGTCACTCAGCATGGCGGACATGTGGACGTCACCTCTGCAATTGGACGTGGGACGACATTCAGTATCTACCTTCCTGCTTCCGAAAAGTCACATGATGAGGCGGCGCAGGTACCGCAAGCCCAGGCCAAGAAGGGGAGCGGGAGGATTCTCGTGGTGGATGATGAAGATACGAATGTGCGTGTCGCATCAGGACTGTTGAAGCAACTGGGGTATCAGCCCGCCGGAGCCCACAACGAGCAGGAAGCGCTCTATATTTTCCGCAAAGCACGGGAGAAAGGTCAGCCGTTTGACGCCGCGATCCTGGACCTGACAATCAAGGGCGGCCCCGGCGGCAAAGAGATCGCTCAAAGCCTGCTGAAGGAGGACCCCAATCTGAAGCTAATCGCAACCAGCGGCTACTCCAACGATCCCATCATGTCCGAGCCCACCAACTACAGCTTCCAGAACCGCCTCCACAAACCGTTCCGCCTAACCGAACTGGCCGACATCCTGACCAACGTCTTGAAGTAGCCCTCGCCACCCTCGTTACGCGTGACACGCTTGGCCGCAGTGTACAAGAGGATTGACATCCGATGCCCGATTCCGTAGCTTGTGCCCGCCTTTCTCAAACGGCGGCATAGCTCAGTTGGTTAGAGCAGTGGAATCATAATCCACGTGTCCGGGGTTCGAGTCCCTGTGCCGCCACCATCTTACCTGTTTAATACCAACGACTTACAACAGGTCGAATTCTGCCGTCATTTTTCCTGTGGCGGATTCTGTGGCGCTCAGGGTATAGCCACGGAAAATCTTGGCTGATTTTGGGCTGCTCCGGGATGGGGTTCAGGCTGAGAATTGGATGGATTGGGGACAGGATATTGGACGGATCTGCTCTAACCAACAGAGCTATGCCGCCGAGTCGCTAGGCAGACAGGCACTTGCGGTGACCATCGCTGGGTTCGCACCTTGGTAATCGGGATCAACTGAACGAATGGTTAGGCGTGGCTCCCCATCCTGTCCTTTTCCTGCCTGAACATGCTCAACCCGCCAGCGGCCTTCGAGTTCAGAATTCGGGCACTCAACTGTTTCGTCTATGTAGAATGAATGCGTCATGTTGCTTCTCCTTGTTTCTGTTGATCTGTCTCCAGTTAGATTTCATGACTACTGTCACCACTGCAATTTATAACAATGCTTAAGCAAGAAAATGATGACATCGGTATCCTGCAAGGTATTTATCCCT
>JAOZSS010000183.1:0-2021 GCA_029939545.1 Kiritimatiellia bacterium
TTGGGAACCCACAGCCCTCCTTTCCGAGCCCTTGAGGCAGAAGAGCGCGCAGCGATCCTTCGGGATATCAGCGCCCTGTCCCCCGATATTGTCTGGATCGGCCTCAGCACACCCAAGCAGGAACTTCTGATGGCGGATTTCTGCCCTGACATCAAGGCGAAGCTTATGGTCGGTGTCGGCGCGGCGTTTGATTTTCATACCGACCGAGTTAAGCAGGCTCCCCGCTGGATGCAGCGTATCGGCATGGAATGGTTCTTCCGGCTCTGCATGGAGCCGCGACGCTTGGCCGGGCGCTACCTGCGCAACAACCCGGCGTTTCTTTGGATGCTTGCCAGGGACGCTTTGGACAGAGGCAGGAAGCGCTCCCGGTAGCGTAGACGCCCGAGAGCACCTTCCTCACAGGATGTAGCATTCGGTGTTGCACGGTGGTGGGCATAGCCCGTATTCTATCGAGGTGTCAGTCAATTGGGCATCGCCCTGACTAGCTTCGAATACAGAGTATAGGCCCGTCCTCTAATCATGAAGTCATACATCCCTTACCTAGTGGTACTGCTCCTGATCTCAGTGGCGGCGGCAGCATTGGTCAGCATGGAGGTCACCGAGATCGTGGAGGAGCCGGGCGTGTCTCTGGCCTTGCCTGATACGTTGGGTTCGTGGAGCGGAGAGTCCCTGTTGTTCTGTCAGAGCGATACCTGTATGTACTCGTTCTCGGCCCCCCAGTCGAAGGAGAGCCCGGTATGCCCACGGTGCGGTTCAGAGGTCAGAAGCAGTTGGTCTGTCGCCGAGGTCCGCTTGCTACCCTCCGACACCGTTCTTCTCAAGAAAGCCTACAGCAACCAACGGGGCCAAACGCTCTATGCCTCTGTTGTCGTCAGCGGGCGTGAGCGAGTGAGCATACACAGGCCCCAGATGTGTCTCGCAGGACAAGGGTATACCATCACCCGCCAGGGCACGCAGGTGCTGGATGTTCCGGGGCGAGAACCACTCATAATCACAGTCCTCGATCTACAGCCCCCCCTGCGACACCATGCCCTTGGGCAAAAGCGCTTCTTTGCTTACTGGTTTGTTGGTGCCGAGCGCGAAACGGCCTCCCATTGGGCCAGAACGTGGTACACAGCCTTGGACCGATTGCTGCTCAATCGGGCTCACCGCTGGAGTTACATCTCTGTAATGGGCAACGCCCAGACCGATGGCCCCGTCTTAAATGACGCGACCTCTGATTTCATTGCCTTACTATGCTCAACCATCACACATTCAGACCCAGGGAGTGACAACTGAGGTGTGTGACAACCCGCAAGGCACGAGAAATCACCACGCGGCATCTCTGATGTTGCTTGCCGCCATTTATCTGGCCCTGATGGCGCTCTTTCATTTTCTCGGAAACACAAGCGATGTGCCTATGTTCGGACGATCGCTGTTTAACTGGATGATTGTACGCTGGAGTGACGCGACTATCTCTATTGCGGACTACTCACACGGATGGCTCATCCCGCTGGTGAGCCTCGCGGCCCTGTGGCCGGTGCGCCGTTCCATTGCCGTGGCGCGCAAAAGCGTGAATCACTGGGGGCTGCTTCTTGTTATAGCAGGTTTGCTCCTGCATTGGGCCGGTGCCCGCATGCAGCAGCCGAGGATTTCCCTGGTTAGTATCATCGTCCTCATCTGGAGTGTCCCGCTCTACCTGTATGGCATGGGGGTCGCGCGGCATCTGCTTTTTCCTTGCGGTTACCTCGTCTTCTGCATCCCCCTTAACTTCCTGGATACATGGGCGTTCGGTCTCCGAATGTTTTCGACCGTCACGTCGGTCGGCCTACTGAACGGGCTGGGCATAGCCTCTGAACGCGTAGGCACCGCTATTCGGTCTTCGGCAGGGAAGGGATTCATGTTTGATGTTGCAGACCCCTGCAGCGGGCTGCGGTCTCTGCTGGCCATCACCGCACTGGTTATCGCATATGCCTGGTTCAGCCAGGAGGAGCTTTGGAAGCGCGCGGTATTGTGCGTGTCTTCGGTTCTCTTTGCAATCG
>JAOZSS010000183.1:2031-4816 GCA_029939545.1 Kiritimatiellia bacterium
CCCGCATCCTCTCCATCGCTATCGTGGCGTGCAGCTTCGGGCAGGATGCAGCGATGAAGATGTATCACGACTATTCCGGGTTCATCATCTTCTTTATCGTTGTCTTGTTGATGGTGGTTGCGAGCAACATGCTGAGCCACATTGATCGCCATTTCAAGCGTCGCCGAGGAGGAACGGAGCGCTCACAGAAGCGCAACGCTTCTTCGCCATGTTGAGATGACTATCCTTTGTAAGGCGGAATTGCGCACTAGGGCTTGACTAACGCGCGCGAATGCGCGACCACTGTTCTAAGAATGAGAGTGCGTGCCGACATTATTACCGCGATGGTGCTGGGAATACTCTTCCTTGGCATCTGCGTGCTGACCGTTCCCGAGAATCATTCCGAGGCCGATAATGCGTTCCACTATGCGTGGAATGTTGAAAAGGCACCCGTCGCCGAGACGCTGCACCGGCATCATCTGCTCTATATCCCTCTCGCCAAGGCGGTCCATGCCGGGGCACGGCTATTCAGCGCCGACGTGCGGGCGTATCCTGTCATGATCGCGCTCAGTATGATTGCCGGCGCTATCGCGCTCGCTTTTCTTTTCCTGACGCTTCGGAGGCACCTTGGGTTCTCATCCGATGTGTCGTTCTTCAGTGTCGGGCTCATCGGCGCCTCCTATGGATTCTGGCGCTATGCGTGTGAGGCGGAGATTCCGGTGGTGGCGGCGGCACCCCTTGCGATTGCCATCTTCATCCTCACCTGTCCCCGGATCAATGCGCTGGGCGTTCTGGGCGCTGCCGTTGCTGCGGCCGCAGCAGTCATGCTTCACATCCTCGCATTGATACCGGCCCTCCTGGCATTGCCGGCCTTGCTGATGGGGCGGGGACGCCGTGCGTCCCTACTCATCTACCTGCTTCTGCTGATGGCACTGATCGTCGCGGGATACACCATCGCCGACACGTCCCCTTTCGCGGAAGCGGCGCACTCGCAGAGTGAATACGGAGATGTTCGACTGACGGTGCAGGGACCATCGGCGCTGGGCAATGCAGCGCTCGGCTTTGGCAGAGCCCTGCTTTCAGGGAACTACCTGTTCTGCCTGCACCCCTTCAGGGAGTTTTTGGTGCGCGTGTTCTCACATCGACTGTTGCGCGAGGAACTGCTTATCGGCGTTCACGCCGGAGCGACCTCCGTTGTCTTGCCGCTGGTGATACTGCTCCTCCTCGGCTTGGTCGGAATCTTCGTGGCCGATGACCGACTTAACCCACACACACGAGATAAAGAGGAGGACACGCCACCGCCGCCCCACCCCTTCGCAGCCATCCGGCATGTCGCCCTCATTGCCATGGCAATATGGTTCATCGTTCACTCGCTCTTCCTGTTGGGACACGAGCCGGCCAACCCGGAGAACTGGATTTTGGTGTGCGTGCCTTTCTGGCTCGGAATCATCCTTATGTGGGCACGGGACCGGCGAGGCATACCACCGCAGGCACTCGGCACGTTGTTTATCCTCCTGCTGCTGCACAACTACTTTGGCGGCATGCACCTCGTGGCCGATGAGGCGAGTGACTACAATCGCAGGTCATCACAGTGGGCGATCGATCATGTCCGTACGGGCGATGCAATCCTGACGAATGAAACGCCGGCGTACTGCTGGTACCTACGCTATCACACACCCGCGCAGGTCATCTGGCTCCCCCACACCGAGTCGCTGCCGGAACTGGTCGAGTCACTTCACACCGTGCGACGCCAGGGCGGACATGTCCTGGCTACACCGGATGTGTTCCCGGTAACAAGTGGGTGGCAGCATGGCTCGCCCTGCGAAACTGAGAATGTCATCCGCACCCGCAAAGCACTGCGCCCCCTGTTCGTCCCCGTCTCCCGCAACCGGTTCGGCATGGTGTGGCTGTTCCGCCCGGAAAATTAGTAGGCGCCCTTGCCGAAAAGGACGACCCAGGCGGTGCGCAGCAGGATCTTGAAGTCAAGCACCCAGCTCTGATTACGTAGATAGTAGACGTCCAGGATGCACATCTTATGGAAGTCCAGGTCGCTCCGGCCCGACACCTGCCAGAGGCAACTGAGTCCCGGCATGCCGCCGTGCCGACTGTAATGCCACTCCTCATAGTAGTTCTCGAAATCGCGGCGCGGTAGTGGGCGCGGTCCCACGAATACCATGCGACCGAGCACCACGTTGACGAGCTGCGGCAACTCATCCAGGCTGAAGCGGCGCAGGAAGCGGCCCACGAGGGTGACACGCGGGTCCTTCTTGATTTTGAACAGCCCCTCCCCCGACTCGTTGAACTCTTCAACCTGCGCCTGTAGTTCGTCGGCCCGGTCGTGCATCGTGCGAAACTTGTACATCATGAACGGCTCACGGTTGACGCCAATCCGCTCCTGAAGAAACAGCACAGGCCCCTTGCTCGTCAGCTTCACTGCCAACGCGATCAATCCCATGAGAGGCGCAAGGGCACCTAGCGTCAGCACGCCGAACAGCAAGGTCAGTATTCGGCTGATTCTGCGTCTCTCCCAGTCACGCGGCGGCACATCAAAGTGGACCAACGGTATACCATAGATCCGGTCGGACGGCATCCGCCCCTGGTCAACGACGACCTCCAGCTCGTCTGTGAGAATTTTGACCGGTACGCTGAGCTTTTCGGCCATTTCCAGAATGAGAATCACGTGGGCGACGTTCAGATTATGCTCAGCATAGATGAGCATGTTGGCCTTGTGTTCCTTTGCGGCCGCTTCGAACTTGTGCAGGAACGTCTCGGTCAGTTCGTCCTCGTTGCGATGCATGCGGTGCAT
>JAOZSS010000031.1 GCA_029939545.1 Kiritimatiellia bacterium
TCACATAGTTCGGCGAGCTTGCGCACGGTCTCACGTTTGTGTGCCGCTGCTGCCTCCTCGTCCACAGTCTCGCCTCGGTACTGGCTGAAGACACTCTGTAGACCGTAGGTGAGTGCCGAGAACACGCGGGATGAGAACAGCGCACGGTACAGGTTGAGAAGAGACTTCGATCGGTACCTGAAGTTCATTGCGATCTCGAGGTCCTCCATATTGTCGATGGATGGGATGCTCTTTGTGACGTTTCGGGCCTCTTCGAGGTAGTAAGCATCGCTCTGCGGATCTCCGTTGTAACCGAAGTAAACGATGACGATGTCCGGATCCAATCCCAGCAGCACCTCGCGCAAATAGACGTACAGTCCGTACAGACGTGCGCCACCTTGTCCGGCGTTGATGACCTCTATCGGCTGGGGGCTCTGCTGGAGCAGCTCCTCGAGCCGCACTGGATACGCTTTCAATCCCGCTCCGTGGCCGTGCGTGCTCGACGATCCGAGGCAGACGATCCGCTTTGTACCTTTGGGTTTCTCCTGGGAGAAGCTTCGTCCACAGGAGTCTACGAAGGACTGCTCCTCGTTGTGGTTGAAGATGTAGTTGGATTCTCTTGCGATGTGGGCGACGAGATCGGCCCTGCGTACTTTCACGTCCAGAAAGTCGTTCAGAAAGGACTCGCGAAGTGCGACTTCGAGTCCGAAGACGAGGACCGCCAGGACGATGAGCGGATAGACGGCCTTTCGGAATCCGCTTGGCAGATGGCGGCGGTGTCCGAGGCTCCGCAGGAGGATGACGGAAGCCACGAATACGAAGAAGATCGTGCCGCTGGCGTCTGGGACGATCAGCACGAACCAGAAGAAGTTAGCCGCCTGCAGCAGGGAGACGAGATACGCCTTGTGGTACCCCACGAAGGTGAGCGGAAGGCCCAGGGCCAGCAGCGAGAAGACACCGAAGAAAAGAGGCTCTCCCTCGAACGCCACGAGAGCAGCAAGGGCGCACAGAATGAAGGCGGCACTGTAGATGAGTTTCTGCTTCCCTATGCTCATGCCGCCACCGTCCGGTTTCTGTACTCCTGGAACCGAGAGTTGATGATCTTCCCGCCTGCGATGCACGCAGCGACGCAGATCGCAGGCTCTATCGAAAGAAACAGCAGTTGATTCGCGGCCAACAGGAGCAGGAACTGGGGGATTACAAGATCGATAGAGGTCGCTGAGAAGCCGAAGTGCCGGGTGATGCCGAGGACGAACGCATCGAGGCAGAATCCCAGCGCGAACAGCACCGCGAGCGTCATGAGGAAGGGCCGTGGATCCCCGGGTGGATAGTGCTCTCGGAGATCGACGAGATTGGGCCGATTGGTGAAATCTTCGTCCATGAAGACCTCACCCGACTCCGAGTCGATAGCGGTCAGGTTGTCAAAAAGGAACTGCGAACCGGGAGCCTTGGTTAACTTGAACCTACCTTGCCCTGGATCACCCGTGACCTCAATCTTGCTGACGAGTTGGCCGTCGATGGAGCACGTTATGGATTCACGCGTGGCCAGGATCTCGAAGTGCATCTTTTCGGTTGGAGGCATTCGAAGCTCCCGATCGAGACCCGATCCCTTCATGGCGTTGAGTGGGACCTCGGGATCGCGCACAACGATGTCGGCTCTGTATCGGTTGCCTTTGGCGAGATTCAACTCGAAATCAAGGGAGTACATGCCCGCCTTCGACTGCATGAGATCGAGTTCGAACGCTACGATCTTGCTGTCCCACGGGTACAGTTTCTGGAACTCCGTTCCGGGGTAGACGTCGAAAGACAGCTCGTAGAACGGCGGCATGTCGGCAGGATGGGCGATGCTCAATCCGTTGTAGAGGAAGAGCAGCTTGTTCTCGTGGACGAATAGGGGTTTGTTCGAGTACCCCTTTGGCTCTGCCTCGAACACCAAGCCGTCCCCTCCGTACGCATGCAGGCTCGTATCTCGTTTCGCGCAGAAGAAATAGTACCGAACGGTGTCTATCAGGGCAAAATCATACAGCAAGACTGAGGTTATTGTTGTCAGCGCAAGCAGTACAGAAGCGAAGACATATACGTGTTTCAACTTTTCTTTGCTTTGGCTCATCAAACTGACCGGAATTTGCTTTTGTGTCTATCGCTCATAGCGCCCTCAATTCGCCCTTGAACGCTTTTGACAAGCAGGTTCTATCCTCACAGCGAGCGAGTTTCAAGGCTGAAGTAGACGGTGAGGACGTGAGGACGTAAAGCCATGCCATAAGGTGCTGGATTCCCGCGACGCGCTGCGGTACATTCCCGGCCGGCAACAACGAAGTAGCATGGGGGTAAGAACCTACATTGACTGATATCCTGCTTATCCAACCCAGAGAGATAGACGCCGATCAGATTCTCAACCTTCCCTCGCTGCCGCTGGGCTTGTTGTCGGTGTCCACTTTGCTGCATCGGGATTACGATATTCAGATCGTGGATCAAAGGCTTCCCGGAAACTGGCAAGCGTCCATATTGGAGGCGCTGGAGGCGAAGCCTCTGGTCGTTGGTGTCACGTGTTTGACCGGTCATCAGATCCATTTTGCCATTGAAGTCTCGGACTTTGTCAGAGCCCATTCCGACGTCCCGATCGTATGGGGAGGACTCCATTTCCCCGTCATAATTGAACAGGCATTGGCCCACCCCTCGGTCGATGGGGTCGTGTCCGGAGAGGGAGAGCAGACTTTCCTTGAGGTCGTACAAGCCCTGGCCGCCGGCCGTTCTCCGGGTGGGATACCATGCTACTGGTCTAAAGAGGACGGGGCGATCGTTGAGCCTCCAAGCAGGCCCTTCTTGGACTTCGACAGCCTGCCTGATCTGCCCTATCACCTGGTAGACTTGAAGCAATATCTGCGGTTTCGGAAAGACGGGGCCTCCATCGTGTTCGAAAGTTCCAGGGGATGCCCCAATCGTTGCGGTTTCTGTGCCTGTAACTTCTACTCTCATAGATGGCGCGCCATGTCGGCGGAGCGTGTCGTGGAGAACATCCTGCGATTCCATCGAGAGTTCGGTGCCAGTATGGTTGTCATTGTGGACGATAATTTCTTTGTGGACAAGAAGCGGGCACATGCCATTTTTGAGAGCTTGGTCAAGGCAGGGAGCCCTGTCACTCTCGACCTGCAAGGGGTGCGGGTAGATTCCTTGGAGCGCATGACAGATGAAGAATTGACGCTCATGCATCGGGCAGGCGTTGTCAAAATCAATGTCGGGATCGAATCGGGCTCGCAGAGGATTCTGGAGTTTATCAAGAAGGATATTACTGTGGAGCGGGCCATTGCCCAGAATCATCGCCTTTCCAAGACGGAGACCTATGTCCAGTATAATTTCATCACCGGATTTCCTACCGAAACCGAAGCCGAGATGAAAGAAACCATTGAGCTGGCCCTCAGGTTGTTGAAAAACAATCCCAAAGCCATGCTGAACTACTTCTGTGTCTTTTCTCCTTTGCCCGGTACGGAGCTCTATGATTTCGAGAAGCAGCAAGGGAAGCAACTGCCTCAATCGATAGAAGAGTGGGCTGATTATGACAGGATCTACCTCAACCGGAGGGAAACAGGCGATATCAGGAAGACAAACGTGCCGCTGAACTTTGTCTCCCTTTTCGTTGATCGTAAAATTGAATACTATTCTCCATCCAAGCTTCTTCATCGCCTGGTATCACTCTACCGCCCGGTGGCCCGCTATCGTTTCGCCCGGCAGAACTTCAACTTCCTGGTGGAGAAGTGGTTTTTCGATAGACTAAACCGGCTGAGCTTCGGGCGGATGTGATTTGAGCTGTTGACTGAGCGAATCCCTGCAGCCAAGGACGGCGGCCGTCCCCATTACCTCTCTCTCAGTGCGGCGAGGAGGGTGGGGAGTGTGGTTTCTCGCTGGCGTGATCGAGTCGCCAGGCGGCGATACCGTCACCGGTGAGTGCTGGACCACCGATCGCATCGGTAAGATCTGTCGACACACGGTCAAAGCTCTGCGTGTTGGCGTACCCATCCCGTTGGAGCACGAGGTAACCGAATCCAATGGCCGCGAGCTCGTTGGCCGCTTGTCGAATGGCATCGGAGGGCAACTCCGTTGGGTCCTGTCTGTCAATGGCCGCGACGAGTGCGTTGGTTGCCACGATTTCTACGTCGGGCTCGCCACACATGAAAATGGGGGGGAGCCCACCATATATGGGGCGGTTGTGTACGCTCTGGTAGTACATGCGTGGGTCGATGTTACGATCTGTGGGCAACTCCAGCAGCGCAAATCGGCCGGGAGCATCCCGAAGCTGCTCATAGAGAGGCGGCACATCCGCATCGGTCACCGGTAGGCTGATTCCGTCGTATCCGGTCAACAGGAAGGCCAGGAAGCACACGATAGCCACCCCCCCATGAACCCGAGCTTTGCCGAGAGCCTGAATACGCGAGGGTAGTCGCCCCACGAGAGCAACGGATCCGCGGGCGGCGAGTGCGCCCAAGACCGTGATCGCAACGAGAACGGCCCGTGCAGGAACCATGAGGCGGGAGAATCCCGGCAGCCATTGGTAGAACCATGCGTACGGCAGCCATGCGTGCAGGCCTGTCTGGCCGTTCACGACTGGCACAGGGCCCAGCGCGAGTATAAGGAATAGGAGGCCGACAGCGACCCACTGGGCCTGTTGGCGGTGCCGATCTCTGTCTCGCCATGCGAACGCAGCCAGAAGGAGAACAAGGACCCACTCCCCCCCGAATACGCGATCGTGGGCGTCTCCGTTCAGCACGTAAGCAGGGGCGAGACGTCCGGGCTTGGGTTCCCGTTTGCGCCGCGTGACCGCCCAGCGCCCCCCCGGCCGTGCGAGATCGGCCACGTCCATAGACCCGATGAGCGCTCGGGACGCAATCCATGCGTCGTTAGGACAATCGTCAACCCTCTCATCTGGATTCTGTTTGTCGCGAGATGCTACCAGGTCTTTCTGCGCTTCGTGAACATCCGCAAGGGGAAACGGCCTGCCATGTGGCATGCCCCTGAAACCGAGAAGCGAGAGCTGGTGGGTCCAGAACAGCAGCAGGGGCAACAGGCAGGCCAACGCGATCCCGTGCAGGCGGAGCCCGCGCCAGAGCTGGTGTGGTCGCGCGGTGGCACGCCGCCAAACTGCACGCGTCAGCCACAGAGCGGAAAGCAAGGCATACCAGGCGGCCAGGTAGATCGACATGAGTGCCAGTGCCCACAGCGTTATCACATAGGCAATGACAAGCCCGCGCCTGGGGCGATCCAAACAACACAGCCACAGGTGAAGGGCCATCAGTAGCAAGCCCCACCATGCAAACTCAATGAACCCACCGGCGATCTGCCGATAGAGGTATGGGTTCGCCATGGCAATGGTTCCCCCCACCAGTCCTGCAGATTTGTTGTCGGCAAATCGTCCTGTCAGCAGGTAACCGGAATATCCCGTGAAGACCAGGCCTAGCAGAACGAGCCAGTTAAATACGGTTGTCACGTCGCTGACTATCCACTGTAGCGGGATTGACATCCAGAGGAGGAGCGAGTCGAATACGGCGCTGACTTCGAAGATATGGCAGGGATAAGTGATCGCATGTGACATTATGTAGCCCACATCCTGCCCGGAAAGCGCATAGTCCATCCGCCAGAACGCCCACATGTGAATAAACGTGTCGGGGGCGGGTTCCGCGCAGACCTTGCGGCCGCCGCCAAACAGGGCCGGGCCGACCAGAAGGAGCGAGAGGAACAGGAAGCACACGACGGCAAGAAGGTGGCTGCGGTATTTGTGGAACCAGGCGTCTATCAACATGGCAGGGCAATCGTGTCTGTTCCGCTTCGCCCCGACCCGAACTGCGGAAGGGCTGCGGTGTGTCTCTCTTCTACGGGTGCTAGTCTGGCGGAGCTTGCCTGTTCTTGTCACGCAAAAGCTGCTTGAGGGGCGATGGGGGGTTCTGTACTCTAGCCCCTCCACGGCGCTTGCCGTAGCGTAGAGCACGGTGTTGAACTGTCAGTATCGGGAACGGGACCACATGCTTCGATTGCGGGCAGAGCCAGGGCGACGTATGCTGACCCTGAACCTTAGGATGGACGGAGGTCCATCGTGAAAGTGAGGCCTTGGCTGGCGAGCCCCGGAATGGCCACATACGGCCGCCCACTCCTCCTGTATTTTCTGATTGCGCTGCTTCTCTGTCCTGCCGTCTTCGTCGGGATCCATGATCGTCTGATCGGGAATTCCAGCCATCCGGGCTGGCATGGGGAGTGCTTCCACCAGGTTGATTTTCTGGAGAACATCCAGGCCTTCCGCCTTTCGCAGCCCTTCTTCTCGGAGCAGATCGCATACCCGCATGGTGAGGATCTTCGGCCTTATACAGGCATCTCATTTCATCTCTACGGTTATCTCCTCGTTGCCGTGTTCGGGAATCCGGTCGTTGCGTATAACCTCTACCTGTTGATCGCTCTGGCCTTGAATGGGTTCTGTGCCTACTTGTTGGGGCGGCATGTTTCGCGATCGACTGTCGGTGGGCTTGTGGCTGGATTCGTGTTTCTCCTCAGCCCGTATGCGCTTCTCAAGATCGATTCGGTATTCCTACAGAAAGCCATCCTGTGGTGGATTCCTCTGCTTTTCCTTTGCCTTCTGCGGTTCCTGCACTCGCACAACCGCCGCGATGCCATGCGCACGGGTCTTGTCTGGTCCCTGATGCTGGTGACCTACGCGCCGTACGCATGGTACTGTGTGTGGGCCGGCGGCGCCTTGGTTATCGTGCATCTGGTGACCCACGCGTCGTTGCGAGGAGTGGTGTTTCGGCACGGCTGGATCGCTGCGGTTCCTCCTGCTGTGGTTCTGATTCTGCTTGTCGCAAATCTCCCCGGTGGCCTGTCTATGGGCGGAGAGCTGCCATGGGCGATCCTCGATGCGCCGCGGGGGGGGCTGGACCTTACCCATCCGTTTCGCACCATGCCCTACCGCGATTTCATTCCCATGGTCAAGGACTTGCCCGTTGGCCTTTCTGCCGTGGGACTTGTCCTTGCCGTAGTGGCCGTGCTTCGCCGCCGACAGCGCGCTGTGTTCTTCTCTGTTCTCGGACTCGTGTTCGTCCTTATAGCCGTCGGCCCCTTTTTCCATTCAAACGGTCGCATCCTGTCGCGTCTGCCGTTGCCATACTACTTTCTGGCACGATTTGTTCCCGGCGGACCTCGCCTCGGGTTTTCTATCCGTGCGCTGCCGATTGTCGAGGTCTGCCTTGCCGTCCTGGCCGCCTTGGCTGTGGGCGATCTGTTTGCCGACAATGTGAAGAAACGGCGAGTGCTGGCTGTTGGGCTGGTCGTTGTGCTGGTCGCTGAGCGGTTGCTGCTCTGGCCGGAGCTTTTCCCTCTGCGGGTGACGCCGGTGGCCGTGGACCCGGCTATGGCCAGCCTTCGACAGACTGGCGGAGTGGTCATGCATCTGCCTGCAGCGCCCGGTGTGGATGACTGTCGTCGGTATATCTATGCAACGGCCAGTACAGGGACGCGTATGCTGAATCACTATCTGGAAACACCGCACACGTTTCCGGCGCCTCTCGATGCGCTCGTATCCGACAGCGGGGCGGTCGACTACCTGTGCCGACTTCGCGATGCGGGATGCGACACGATTGCCGTTCATCCCGACGCGTTCGTCTTGTCGTCGGCCGCCGCCGGTCTGTCTGCCGGTTCGCCGACGAGTCAAGCGACGCCCGAGGATGTTGACCGACTCACGCGCCGGTGTGGTCCGCCTGCCGCCAGCGGTTATGCGATGACAGTGTACAGGATCCCGCCAGGCCCCGTGTTGGCACCGGGCGAGCGGGTGAGCGACGCGCAGGCCCGCGCGTTCTTCGATGCGAATCCCTCCCTGTTCAGTCGTCCGCTTCAGTATCGCTTGCACCGGTTCGGCGTGCCGATCCATGGCGGCAGTTCTGAAGAACGTGCTGCGGCATCGCAGGAAGCAGACAAGCTCTGTCAGCAGCTCCGAACATCCCCGCAGGCAACGTTCGAACTCGCCCCGTCCCTTTCCGGGGACATGAGGTCGGTGCGATGGGGGGATATGGGCTACGTATCTGAGGGTACGCTTCCCGCCTCCATCGGTGAGACCGTCTTCCGCATGAAGGAGCCGGGCGCGGTCTGTCGGGTCGATACTGACAAGAGGATCAGCATCTTCCAACTTATGGATGTGCGTCCTGGTCGCGCGTACACGTTCGAGGACTGTCGCAGCGCCGCCGCGGATGGCGCACTACGGCGGATGCGGGACCTGGCTGTTGCTGCCGGTGTGCGGGAGGATGAGGACATGGTCTGCATTCCGGGCGGTTTGTTCCTGTTCGGGTCTACCGACGAGGAGGTCGATCGCGCTTATCAGATGGCGCAACGTTTTGCTGGCCGCATGCATCCTGTCGATCGCCGCTGGTTCGAAGACGAGCGGGCTCGCACGGTGACGGTGCCCGCGTTCTTCATGGATCGGTACGAGGTTACGTTCAAAGACTACCAGCGATTCCTCGATGCAACCGGCCACCGCCCTTTGCCGGAATGGGCCGTGGCGCTCGCGGCGGACAACGCGTCGCTGCCGGTCGTCGGCGTGGACTGGTATGACGCGTCCGCCTATGCGCACTGGGCGGGGAAGCGGCTGCCAACCGAGGAGGAGTGGGAATGGGCTGCGCGTGGGGCCGAGCGCCGCTGGTTTCCGTGGGGCGATCGTGAACCCGATGGATCGCGCGGGAACTACGCCGATGCATCCACGACATACCTGTGGCGCGATCTGCTACACGATGACGGATACGCCCGGCTCGCACCGGTGGGCAGCTATCCAGCCGGGGCAACGCCGGAAGGTGTGATGGATCTTGGAGGCAATGCCCGCGAGTGGACGGCGACCCAGCGTCGGGGGTATATCGATCCGGATGATCATCACATCTGGGACTACGACCAGATGGCACCTGTCGACGCAACCGTTGCGGTAGCGAAGCCGGTACCTATGTACGCTGTTCGCGGCGGAGCATGGATGAATGCTGCGGATGATCTGCGATGTTCGGATGCGCGCATGGCTCCGCCCGATATGGTGCACAAGACACAGGGGTTCCGATGCATCAGGGATATTCCCGGTGAAACGGGAGGGATGAAACAGCCGTGAACAGATTCCTTCGATTGTTCCTGTATGACTGCATCCTGATAGCCATGATCTGGCCCGCCGTGGTTCAGGCTGGTTCTGCTATGTTCCCTTCGGATTTCGATCTGCCCGCCGTGACCTACGGGGGTGCCGGTGGCGGCGAAACTCGGGCAGATGCGACACACCTGGCTCGGTACCCGATCGTCCTGGTTCCGGACCAGTTGCGGAGTCACCTTGACTGGCAAGGAACGAACACGGGAAAGAGTGTCGGGCAGGGGAACGTGTATGAAGCCCTGCTGAAGGCCGGGTTTCACCCAGCGGGAATCTGGATGATCGATTTGGCGCCAGCCGGTCATCACATGAGCAGTATTGAAGAGGCTACCGATGACCTGAAGCTCTTCATCGCGGCTGTAATGTGCTATACGGGAGCCAACAAGGTTCATGTGGTCGCGCATGGGGCCGGCGGCATCCTGGTCCGTTTGACCTTGCTGAAATACAGCATAGCGCATTGGGTCGCATCGGAGGTCTACATCGGGACGCGCTTCCGTGGACGTGTCGGCACTGCTGGGCTCGACCGGACATTGGCCGGGGATCCCTGCGCCTGGGCTCTCGAGGCAGGGTCTGACCTGTTGCACGAAATTCAGATTTATGGCGACAGGCCCCTATATCTCGATCCCATGCACGGCACGGCATTTCGTGTGCCGACGCTGACCATCGGTTCGAGTGACTCCGTCAGGCTGCGCGGCGCACGGAATCGGGTCTACGCGGAGCTGGATCATGATGCCCTGCGTTGCGATGTTGCTCCTGTTGCGGAGTACGTGGCGTTCCTTGTTCAGCATTCAGGAACCTCCTGTCGGACAGAAGACCGCGACGGAGACGGTGCTGGGGATGCCTGGTTGGGCGGCTCGGATATGGACGACGGCGATCCCTGTATCTATCCCGGCGCAGCCGAGTTGCCGGGTGACGGAATTGACCAGGATTGTAACGGGTGTGATCTGGCAGAACACGGGGGGCGTGACATTGAAAAGCCGCTGCCACCTGTTGCGGCGCGGGCCGGGGCACTGCCGGGCCGAGCGTCACGTTGGACGACACGCCTATGCTGGACATGTCTGGTTGCCTGTTTTCTGTGGACGTGTCAACGAAGGCGTGACGGTGCAACGGAAGCAGGATTGACTGGTCCCGACGACTGCGACTCGGTATAGTGTGCCGAACATGACACCGGAACAGCGGTGGGAAACGTTAACTTCAGAGGAATGATGGAATGGCTCAAATGAGCATGCAGCTTCGGGGTGACTGTAGCGTCGGGTATTCTGGCGGGATGGATTCCACGTCTGTTGCCTATATGGCCGCCATGCAGAAGCAGGGGCGAGTGCATCTTCACACGCTGGACCACGGATACGGCTATCTCTTCAATGGTTGGACGCTCAGGGCCGTGACATCACTGCGTGAGGCGCTGGGAGAGGACGTGTTTCTGCATCAATACGTGAAGACAAAAGACCTCTTTAACGACATTGCTGCCCGATCGTTCCTTCGCGATCGCAAGACATACGGCCAGGGGTTTGGCTGCTGTCTGGGCTGTACCATGGCGTTTGTCACGAAGATGGTGATCTACAACCTGGAGAAGGGTGTGCCGCACATCTTTTTCGGTTCCTCGGTAGGCGGAGAGTACGCCGTCATGTCGATGCCGGTCACTGTTGATCGGCTCCAGTCTTTTTGCCGGGAATACGGCGTCCTTTACTCCCCCCCGCTGCTGGACGGGCATATCGAGAAGGCGGCCGAAAGAGATATGCTGGATGCGGCTGGTGTTTTTCGGGGCTATCGCTTTCTTGATAAGCACTCGTTCGGAAATCAGGGGTACTGCCTGCTGAGCGTCCAGCATCTGCCTGATGTCCTCTTCAATGTGCATTCGACCTACGATCCCGAGCAGGTGGGTCAATTCTTTGATGCTCGAATCGAGCTCTGCCGCCGCTATATTGAGCGGCACTTCGAGGCAAGCGGGACCCCGCTCTCCGATGCTATTGACTCGATGCGCAGTCTTACAGAGCCAGCGGGGACGGCTGAGACATGAAGGGAATGCGGCGATGAGACTGTCCCCACGCTGGCGCGCCTATGGTCACGTACTGCAAGCCCGGCTGAGACGGTCGACGGGCCGCCCCCCGCTACCCCACGCCACGCATGTACTCATCACATGGGGCTGTAACCTCAAGTGCAGTGGCTGTGACGCCTGGCAACGGGATCCCGGCGATGAGCTCGACGCCGATCAGTGGCGTGAGGTCTTTCGGCAACTGCCTTTCCTGGATATCATCAAGATCATAGGCGGTGAGCCGTTCACGCGCGCAGATCTGCCGGATATTATCACGGGCATTCGGGAGGAGATCGATCCGTTTGTGCTACAGCTTGTTACCAACGGCGCGCTTCCTGAACGAATCGTCCGGTTTGCAGAAGCCTTCGCCTGGCCGGGGTTGCATTTGCGTGTGTCATTGGACGGGCTACAGGAAACACATGACGCGTCACGGGGTCGCGAAGGGGCGTTCGACGAAGCCATGGAAACACTGCGCGGATTGTCTGTGGTCCGGCAGACTCGTAGGTTTAATGTGGGCGTGAACTTCACGATGACAGACGAGAGTGTTGGCGAGATGGAAGCACTTACCCGGATGTGTGGTGCCCTCGGGATCGACGTGGTCCCTGGTTTCAAGGTGAAACCATTCCTGCGCGACTGTGATATTCGAAAAGACCGTGCCGAGACCATCGGGCTTGTCGATCGCACGAACGCATTGAGAGAGCTCGACAACTCACGCCATGGTGCCGCCTCCGGGTTCAATCCGATTGAGCGGGTGGCGCTGAAGGCCTTCAATAACGTTGTTTTTCGTAAGCACGCGGCGGGAGGTGAAGCCGTGAAGTTCGAGTGCGGAGAACTTCGAAACCTGATGTATTTGAATCCCGGCGGCGATCTGATTACCTGTGGACTGAATCAGAAGCCGCTCGGAAACGTGTTGCGGGACGGGTTCAAGGGGGTCTGGTTCTCAGACGCGCTGTTGCCGGCACGAGACAGAGTGGCCGAATGTCCGGGGTGCATGCAGGGCGCCGTGGAAATCATGAGTCGATTGTATGACTAGCCCAATCACGGAGACCCGACCAGATACCCCGCTGCCGCCGTCCCACCCAGGGTGTCGATGGAGGGCCCTGCTCGGTCGACCATCGATCAAGGTCGCACTTGTATCCTTGTACGTTATCGAGAATACAGGGGCACGTCTGCTGGCGGCGGTACTTCGTAATGCGGGTGTCCAAGTCCATGAGTTCTACTTCAAGGATTGGATCACCAATCGCATCTCTCCTCCTGAAGATAGTGAAGTAGAGCTGCTGCTCAACGAATTGGTGGCTGTGCAGCCGGACATCGTAGGGCTCAGTGTACGGGCTTCAGCCTTCCATGAGATCGCGACATCGCTCACGGTGCGGATCCGCGAACGCTTGGGTGTTCCCGTGCTGTGGGGTGGGATGCACGCCTCATCATGTCCCGAGGATGCCGCCCGCATTGCCGACCTGGTCTGCGTCGGTGAGGCCGAAGAGACGCTCAAGACGCTCATCGAAAAACTTGGCGAGGGTGAGGATGTCAGCGGCATTGATGGGCTGTGGGTGCATACGCCCGATGGCCTCAAGCGGAACGGGGCAGCTCGACTGGTTGCCGATCTGGATGCGCTGCCGTTTCCTGACTATCACAGCTTGGATAAGGTCTTCGTCGATCGGGGTCGCGTCATACGGAACAGCGACCCATGCACGGGTGAGCCGATCTACATGGTGATGGGGTCGCGTGGCTGTCCATTCCCGAGTTGCACATTTTGTTCAAACAGTATCGTGGACGAAATGTACCCCGGTCAGAAGTATCACCGGGTTCGCTCCGTCGGGCATGTGCTCGGTGAGATTCGTTATGCCCGTGAGCATTTCACGCGACTCAAGCGTGTTCGTTTCGACGATGAGGAGTTCCCTGTCTCCTCCGATTGGCTTGACGAGTTCTGTAGGCGATGGCCACAGGAGATCGGGTTGCCTTTCGAAATCCACATGGACCCACGCGTTGTGACGGCCGAGCGTTTGGCAAAATTGAAGGCGGTCGGGTTGGACATGGTGTTCATGGGGATTCAGCATACGGAGAAGATCAACAGGGATCTGTACAGGCGGAACGTCTCCGATCAGCAGGTGTTGGATGCGGCACAGGCGATCCATGCAAGCGGCGTACGTGCCGGGTACCAGGTTATCCTGGATGATCCCGTTTCGACTTCAGATGACAAGCGAGCGCTCTTCGATCTGATACTCCAATTGCCGCGACCTTACGAGATGGTTCTCTTCTCTCTGACCGTCTACCCTGGGTCAGCGTTGGAGCGGGAACTGAGAAAGCGCGGTTTGATAGGGGATGGTGACGTCGAAGGTAAGCAGAAGAAGGTCTTCCGACAGTTCAGAGTGGACCTGTCCTATCCACGCGCAACCGAAGATCGTTTCTGGACCGCGCTCAATGTCCTCGTTTCAAAGAGTTTTGTCCCGAAGTCACTGCTTCGTCAGATCGCCGGCAGCAGGCAGCTACGCCTTCATCCAGGCCCGGTCACTGTGCTGGCCTATATCGCCAACATGGCCAAGCTTGGATGGATGGGGTTGGGGCTCCTGTTCCGTGGCGAGATGAGCGTTGCGGTCGTCCGACGATGGCTCAGTTTCAAGTCGGCGGTTACGTACTGATGATAGAGGGAATAGGGACTCGGGAAGATAAGGCTTCGGATGGGGTGCATGTCGGGAAAGCATGGTGGCGACAGCTGATCGCCGCCCCACTCGCCGTCGTGTGTCTATGGCTCGTCCTGCGTGGGATCGACTGGCATGAAGTGGCCCGAGTCCTGGCAAACGCCTCGGTACTGTTCATCATGCTGGCGATCGTACTCAACTTCGCGGCGGCCCTGCTGAAGTGTACGAAAGTTGGCATTCTTGTGGCACCCGTTGCCCGCGTGCGCTACCGCGATCTGTTTGCCGCAGAGATGGTTAGTGTCCTGATTGATACCGCACTGCCTTTCCGCCTCCATGAGTTCGTTCGGGCCTATATCGTCGGGCGGAGTAGTGCCCTGTCGGTGGCTTTTGTTCTGGGGGCCGAGTACGTCGTCAAAGTCATTGAGGTGTTTCTTCTCACCGTGCTTTTGGTTGGATTCTGCCACCTGTACAATCTGCCCGGCTGGATGGTCACGGCGGTGGGGGGGGTGTCCAGCGCCGCAGCGGTGGCCTTACTCTGTCTTCTCGCCGTCATTCGCTGGCCCACGCTGGTCACATGGCCACAACGGTTGCTTGGCCATTTTCGCGGCGAGGGTGCTGTCCGGCTTGGCCGGGCGCTTACGGATGTACTGGATGGTGTGAGCCGTACCGCTGTGCGGCCGGCTCGATTGGGGCTTGTTTTGTTGGTGACGTGTGGCGAGTGGGCCTTGCTGGCAGGTGCGCTCTGGGCTGCGGGAATGGCGGTTGGCCTGGCGTTGACCGTCCCGGAGACGCTTGGTATCCTCGCTGCAAACCACGTGGCGTTCGCCGCGCCGATGTCCATCTCCGGGGCCATCGGCATCTACGAGGCAGCGCTGATGCTAGCGTCGGTGTCCCTCTTTGGTATCCAGCGAGAGACCGCACTGGGCCTGGTCTTGATTGCGCGTCTGGTCCTGGTCGTTGTCGGCGTTTTTGGTGGATTGGCGGGCTTGAGGATGGCACATGTCTCCTTTCGAGATATGACAAAGGAAAGCCTCAAGACAAGAACCTGGGGGACGGGTGAACAGGGAAACAAGGGATAAGCTTCTGCTCCTGCTGTGTGCCGGTGCCATCCTGTCGATGGTCGCCTTCAACAGTCGTGGGCGTCTCGGGCCGCCACGCGTACGCTTCCGCGTAGCGGTTGCCGCAGGGGAGGGGGTCCAAGCTGTCTCTGTTGCCCTACAGTACGAAGGCGAAACCCGCACGGTAGCACTCTCGCCGGTTCCTCTCAGAGGGGGCGGCCAGCGCTGGGAAGGCGAGTGGATACCGTCCGGGCCAGTTCTAATTCTACCGATTCATCTCGCGGTGGGTTACGAAGCCGGAGGGACGACCGTCGCTGTCGGTCGCTGGCTGGAAGTGCTCCACACAGGGCGGAATACGCTAGACTGGACGCTTGAGCCTGGGCCTGATTCCACAGCGGTACGATCCTCGCGGTCGGCAGCGATAGCCGTCACAGAACTCAGGGAAGCTGGACATCTTCTGCTGAAAGGGGTCGTAGCTCTTGCTGTGCTGTGCCTTGCCTTTGCCATGGCTGGGCGGATGCCCGGGACGGCTGTGCAGACCTCTCTCCCGCGTGATAGGGCTCCCGCCGGGGGGGCGCTTCTGGATCTCCTGTTCTGGCTGCTCCTGGCGATTGCGTGGACGTGGCCTGCCGCACTGGCGCAGGAGCGATGGGTCGTGGGACGGAACTCGGACGTCCTTACTACGACTTGGGTAATCAGTGCGGCTCCGCGTCTGCTGTCTGCGCTTGAGGATTCGGCCACGTCATGGCCGTTGCTGGCCGCCTATCGTCATCTCGACAGCTTCTTGCTGCTTCCATGTAGCGCGATGTTCAAGGGCGTTGGTCCGGCGCGCCTGCATGGGTGGCTGCAGATTGTAGGGATCGCTTTATCCGCCTGGGCGGCCCAGGGCTTCGCCCGTTCGGTGGGTGCCCGTCGGCCCTGGGATCGAATGGCCGGCCTGATATTCGCTTTTAGTGGGGTAGCTGCAAACGTACTCCTTGAAGGGCATCTATACCATGTGATGAATCCGTGGCTTCCTCTGTTTGCATGGTGCTGGCAGGCGGCGTTGACGCGAAGGAAATCCCTCCTTGGCCTGTGTGCAGGCGTCTTCTTCACGATGATACTGCTCACAAGCGGGTACCTGGGCGTGGCTGCAGCGATCGTGGGGGCAGGCTTCCTGATAGGTCACGTCGTGCAGAGGCGACGATGGCCGTGGCGAGCTGTAGCGGGCCTTGGGTTGGTGGCTGTGCCCGTATGCCTTGCCTATCTCGGTCTCTATGGCGTCGCCGGAGATCTGGAACGGGACCTCTCCAGCGGTACGATGGCCGAAATTGCCAGCGCATCGCTCAGCAGTTTGATCGGTGCGACACCGGAAGTGGATCGAACCCGCCATTCGCTAGCCGTAGAGCTCTCTCCTGTCTGCGTGGCTCTCCTTGTTGTGGCACCAGTCGTTCTCTCGCGCCGGAAAGGATATCGCACGTTGCTGTGGCTGTCCGTGGCGGTTATCGGGTTTTCTATGGGGCCAGTTCTGTCACCGGGCACCGGTCTTCCGGGTCTGCCCAGTCCGCTGGCCCTGTTTCGCCTGGTTCCGGCACTCGATACTTTCCTGAGATTCCCGTTGCGATATGTCTGGGCAGCGAACCTGTGTGCTGGCGCAGTAGCTGCGCTGGTGGTGTCGCGGGTGTCGATCCGCCGTCGTGGATGGGCTTGGCTCTTCCTTGCACTGGCTCTTCTGCATCCCTTTCTGGCCCTTCAGTTGCCCGCGCGGCAGACCGCACGGGCGTGGGAGCAACCCGTTGGGTACCCGCACGGCGGGGATCCTGTCCTTGATATATTTCCTGCTCAGCATCCCCCATGCGATTTCGACTCAGCCTGGTTCACTGGACTGGCTGCCGTCTATCAGATCGATCACGGGCAGACGATTTCTGAAAACTGTATCGCCACGTCCGATCGGGATAGCCCGCGGGCGATCATCGGTCACTGGATAACCCGGCGGCTTCTTGCGGGGGATTCGGATGCTGTCGCGCACGCCCTGGCCGACCTGGGCTTCGGTAGCGTGGTGCTGCACGCCGATCTCTTTCCACAGCCCGAACGTGCAGGAATGGAGACGGCGCTTGCCTGTTTGGGGACAGCCGGTACGGTGTCAACGAACAACGGGCTCCGCACGGTGACATGGGCCCTTTCTAGTGACGGGAAACGCGCGACGCGTTCGCGGGCTGTCGAGCGCTTCAAAGACCTCTGTGCCGAATGGGATCGCGATCCGGAGACGGCGCAGGTCGAAGTACTTCGGGTATCCGACAATCGGACACAGGACCGTTTCAACGGTAGCGCGGCGCTGCTTGTGACGATTCTTTACGCGCTCACGGCATGGGGCGGCTATAGGTATCTCCGCAAGAAAGCATGGGTGTAACCGGTCTTCCGCTCCTGCCTGAGAGAGGAAAAACATAGAAAACAG
>JAOZSS010000032.1 GCA_029939545.1 Kiritimatiellia bacterium
TGAAGCCGCTGACGAGGTGGGCGCAGAGATGCTGGTCGTGTGACCGAATCGCGGATCGAAGCAGCGCATAGGCGGCCCGCGCGGAGCGCGGGCCCTACCTGAAGCGGGGCAATTTACCGCGCGCGGTTCTTCGCGATATTCACGACCAGCTTGCGACCCTCGTATTCTTTGCCGCTCAAGGCTTTTGTCGCCTTGTCGCTGGTGGCGCGGTCGCCCATCTGTACGAAGGCGTAGCCCTTCGACTTGCCGTTGAAGCTGTTCGTTATGAGCCGGACGCTATTGACACGCCCGAAATCACCCAACATGCGATAGAGATCCTTCTCTGTTACGTCGTAGGACAGGTTGCCCACGTAGAGCTCAGGGTTGCCCTTGATGTTTGCGGGGGACTTTTGCGGGCGAGCGCTGCGTTTGCCGCCGCGCTTGGGTGACTTGGACTTTCCGCCCGACACGGTCGGGAGGGTGCGTCCGGCCAGCACACCAATCACGAACCAGGCCAAGCTCACAAGCGCCAGCAGAATAATCGGCGTTGCGCTGCAATTATAGAATGACAACATGAATACATCTCCTTCAGGATATGCGGCATCTGCCGCGGGGTTTAGGCAAATAAGAAGCGGGAAGCCCACCTAGCGTACTTCCAAGAATCCTTCCAACTTTCTCATTCGTGTCGGGTGCCGCAGTTTTCGTAACGCCTTGGCTTCGATTTGCCGAATGCGCTCACGCGTTACGTTGAACTCGCGCCCAACCTCTTCAAGGGTACGTGAGTACCCGTCGGTGAGTCCGAAACGGTAGTCGAGCACGGCCCGCTCCCGTTCGGTCAACGTGTCCAGAACATCCCGTAACCGGTCCTTCAGCATGCTGTAGGCGGTCATCTCAGAGGGATTTTCGGCCGACTTGTCTTCGATGAAGTCGCCGAAATGCGCGTCATCACCGTCGCCAACCGGGCTCTGCAACGAAATCGGCTGCTGTGCCATCTTATAGACGGCACGCACCCGCTCCACCGGCAGATCCATCTCCTCCGCGGCCTCTTCGGGAGTGGGCTCACGCCCAAGTTCCTGGACTAATTTCTTCTGCACCCGCAGAAGCTTGTTGATTGTTTCGATCATGTGCACCGGGATACGGATCGTGCGGGCCTGATCAGCGATGGCCCGCGTCGCGGCCTGGCGAATCCACCAGGTTGCGTAGGTGCTGAATTTGTACCCGCGGCGGTACTCAAATTTCTCTACGGCCTTCATGAGACCGGTGTTGCCCTCCTGGATAAGGTCCAGGAAGGAGAGGCCGCGATTCATGTACTTCTTCACGATACTGATCACAAGGCGCAGGTTGGCCTCCACCATCTCGGTCCGGGCCTGCTGTCCCTGGCGCATGTGGAGGCGCATCGCATAGATAAACGTCTTCGCGTCATCGCGGTTGATGCAGAACTCGTGTTCGAGCTCACGCAGCAGCTTGCGGTTTGCTGACAAGTCGCGTTCGCGCTTCTTGCTTGGACGACGTTTCAGGAGCACCTCCTGGTGCCGGAGGGACTGGAGGAATATCTGGCTACGTTGATCCACCTCCCCGGCTATCTGCTCAATCACCTTCTGCTTGAAATGCAGCTTGTCGAAGATCTTGCTCAGCTTTTCACGCGTCTTGATCATCGCCTTCTCGCGACGCGTCCTGATCTGGTTAGAGACGCCGCGCTTGTCCGACTCGGTGTACTGCTTCATGAGCAGCTTCTGCGCGCGATCGATCTCGCCTTTGATGCGCGGCAGCAGCCCCATGTAGTCCTCACGGCTGTCCACAAACTTGTCGATCACGATGCGGTCAAAGCGCTCTTCGCTGTTTTCGAGACGCCCCACAAGGCCGAGGTACTTGGTTGCGGCGGTCCCGACCTCGTTGAACATGGTCCGCACACCGATCTCAGCCTTCTCGATCCGCTTGCAGATCTCGACCTCCTGCTCGCGAGTGAGCAGCGGCACCTGGCCCATCTGGTGCAGATACATTCGGATCGGATCATCAAAGAAATCAAGCTTGGTCCGGCCGGGCGTCTTCTTGGCCGTCTTCTTCTTGTAGCGATCTACATCGGCGGACTCGATGATCTCGATATCCATCCCCTTCAGCAGCGCCAGGTAGCCGCCCACCTCGTCGGCCGTGATCACGTTGTCGGGAAGCGTCTCGTTGATATCTTCGAACGTAAGGTATCCTTGGTCTTCGGCCAGTTTGATAAGTTCCTTGATCTTCTCACCGCGCTCTTCGCGTTTCTTGGGATCAAGGGCATACTGCTCAGCCTGCGCGGCTGCGGCAACTTCACAAACATCTTCAACCGGGACCTCAGATTCAACTGGCTTCATCGGGTTGCCGTCAGCATCCAGTTCCACCGGAGTCTGCTGTTCTGGTTCGACGGCGGCTGCCTTTGACTTAGACGTCTTCTTTGCGGCCGCCTTCTTCGCCAGGGGCTTTTTCGGATTGGCTGTCTTCTTAGCCGCCTTTGTCGGGGCGACCTTCTTCGGGGTGGCCTTTTTCGGGGCGACCTTCTTCGAGGTGGCCTTCTTCGGGGCGGCCTTTTTCGGGGCGACCTTCTTCGGGGCGGCCTTTTTCGGGGTGGCCTTCTTCGGGGCGGCCTTCTTCGGGGTGGCCTTCTTCGGGGTGGCCTTCTTCGGGGTGGCCTTCTTCGGATCAGGTATCTTTTTAGCGGTCTTCTTCGGGGCGGCCTTTGTCGATGCTGCTTTTTTTGGCGTCGGCTTCTTGGTCGGAGCCTTGGCAGCAGTCTTCTTCTTAGCCACTGGCTTCTTCGCGACAGCCTTCGTGACCTTGGGGGTCGGCTTCGTATTGGTCGTGGTCTTCGCCTTGGTCGGGGCTTTCTTCATCATCTTAGAGGTTGCTTTCGCCGGTTTTAGGGTCGGCTTCGAGTGAGAGGAAGATGCTTTCTTTACAGCCATTGGATACACTCCGCCCATTATAGAAATAACTCTCCTTCTGAGGAGAAAAAACGCGGAAGTATAGATTCCTGGCGCAAGGGATGCAAGCCCGAAAACAACTAAGAACGCGGGCCCGCGGGCCTATCCTGGATTATTCATGAGAACGTGTCGGCCACCACCGGCCTTGCGCCGATGGAGCCATGCTTGAGAACTACAAGAGGGGCAAAGACAAGGGATAGCGCCCGGATCGAGCGAAAAGAGCGCTTTCCCCAAGACTCGCTCCACGTCGGGCTCCCCAGATGTTCATATTCTTGCTGCAAGGCGTTCACAATCATGCGCTCCACCGGGGCGAGCCCGGTGGTGGCGTTTCCCTAAATCGGAGTTGATGAATAGATCAGGCCTACAGAGACTCGCTCCTGAGTTTAGCCAACTGTTCGAGCTGGGTCAGGAGCGCGCCATCGGCAGGGGCGCCCCCTACCCGTTGAGCTGAAACAAGGTAATCCCCGCCATCGAGACCGGCCACTACCCGGCTGCGACAGGCACGATAGTAGCGGTCAAAGGCTGCTTCCGGCTTCCCTGCCGATTCGTAAAGTCGGCCCGCGCGCGCGAGCTCTCTGCACATGGCGCCATAGAGGGCAGCATCCCTGAACTGTGCCGCTGCTCGGTCGAAAGCGTCGGCGGCATTACTGTTACGTTTCTCGGCCAAAGCGAGCTCGCCTTCCAGCGCTGCCGCTTCCCCCTTAAGGAACGCCCGATCTGACTTCCTTGCCTCCCGTGCGGCCCGACGGTGCAGGTCGCTCACTTTGTCAATCTGGTTTGCCTCAAGCCGCGCGCGACCTTCCTGGATCAACCAAGCCGCTCGTTCGGCGCGTGTGGCATCCTTGCCGGCGCCGCCGTCGGCAGACAGAAGCTCCAATGCGCGCCCCGCGTCGCCCTGGTGCCTCGCCAGTTCCGCCTCCAACAGCGTGGCCCGGGTCTGATCAAGCCCGGCCGCCTTCATTTCAAAACGGGCATCCGCTAACCACGCCCTGCATTCATCGAGTCTGTTTTCCTTTAAGCAGGCGTACCCCATGTTGAGGGCGTTGGCGATTACATGCTCCGGGCTGTTGGCGATTCGCCCTGCCTCGACACCCTCCCTCCACTCGCGGACTTGTCGGTCGCGCCTAGACTCGTCCACCTGGGAAACTGACAGTACGACTTCAGGTACGGGGATCTCCATGTACTTCCGTATCAGCCAATGCTTCTGGGCCCCCTTGATAAGGCACGTTGCCTCCTGGATGGCCTCCTCGGACTCCAGAATCATGGCATTCGCGCCCTTCAGCATCTCCTTCACATCGGTAGTCATCTCCTTATCATGGATGGCCGCCCCAGCCAGCCCCTCGCCCTCGGCAATGGCCGCCGAGATTGTGTTGAGATGCGAAAGGATCTCCTTGGCATCCTCCACCATCGGCAAGACGTCCCTTTCGAGATCCTTGAGAATCTTGCGGGCGGTGTCCATGAACTCCTCATCCTTCACGCCAGGGATCACGGCACCATCCACTATGCCTTCTGCCGACCCACTCTCGATCTCCACGTAAGCATCGCCAGCCAGCCCGAACTTCCGCTTCACGCGGGCGACGGAATCCGTGCGGATAAAGGGGAGATAGCGATTCTGGACCACGAGACGGCCTTGCATTCCCCCTTTCCCGGTCGGCACCATCTTGACTACGCGACCGGCCACCGTGTTCATCACCCAGACCTCGCCGCCTTCCTGTAGCCCGAACGAGCCCTCGGCCGTATCGAACACGACAACCAGTTCGAATTTGCCCTCAAACCAGCCTTGTGACTGACCCGCCATGAAGACGCCACCCACAAAAAGGGCCAGCACAATGATGACAAAAGAGCCTGCGATCTCATTTGCATACCTGAACTTAATAGGCCTACTCATCCTTCGTTCTCCATTCCTGGCACCGTCATTGACCGGTGCTCTCCCCGTTGCCATCGGCCATCAGCAACCGCCCACCGCTGAGCTGTCCGTGTATGGCGTCTTCAAAGCCTTGTTTCCCTGTCCATGAAGCCGCGTCGCGTGACTTCCATATGACCGCTGCTCCACGCGCCCGCGCCTCGCAAACCAGCTCGATCAAGACCGGCTGATCTTCAGGGCGAATATCCAGCAAGGGCGCGTTGAGGAGCAGTAGCAGCGCATCCCCCATGAACGCGCGCACCCATTGCGCCCGCCTGAGCTCACCACGCGACAGCACATGCGGGCGATCCGCAACGCAGTCGCGCAGCCCGATTCGCTCCATCATTTTCTGCATCTCATTGCGCAGATCGCGATCTGACCGGGTCGTATGGTGCCGCTGAGAGAGCGCGATGTTCTCGTACATGTCGAGGTTGCTCACCCAACCCTCCACCTCGAATATGCGCCCGATTCGACCCCGTGCCGCGCTCTGACCAAAAAGCCCCATCCGTCGCCACTCCTCGCCACAGAAACGCACGACCCCCTGGTCCGGCACAATCAGGCCCGACACGACATCATAGAACGAGACGGTCTCCACATGGTGCTCCGGCTCCAGGACCAATAGGGCACCTGCCGCCAGCGACAGCGAGATCCCGGCAAGGTCCCCCACATGGGTCGGAGTTCCCGACACCGTCACATCTTCTACCTGCAATATAAGTTCTTCAGACATAAGTCAGGATCGTTACGATTGCCGAAATCATAATCGTTGCGGCAAGCGAGCGCACGACGGCCCGCGTTGCCGCCTGCGGCACCTCCGTTAGCGCCCCCTTCACGCCGAGCCCCTCAATGCAGCAGATCGTCGCCGAAACCATGCCCGGCAGAATGGTCTTCACCACCAGGCTGATCACCGTGCCGGGCGTCACGGCACGCAGCAGGCTCATGGCAAATCGGAGCGGGTCACCCGGCGTCACGTCAATGATAAAGCCGAAAACGTATCCGCTGACAAAGGCACCGAGAATGAACATCACTGTCAAGCCAAAGACCGACAGCATCACGCCCAGAACACGCGGCATAATGACATAGACCATCGGGTCAACGCCTTGCGCATCGAGCACATCGATCTCACGATGGACGCGCATTGTCGCCATCTCCGTCGCAATTGCCGTCCCGCTTCGCCCGACAACGATGAAGTTCACCAGCAAAGGCCCCACCTCGCGCACAAGGATGGCCACCAACAGGGGGCCCAGCATGTCCGACTGCCCGACCCGACTCAACCAGAGGTGTGTCTGCGCGACCACCGACACGCCCACCAACACCGAGAGCAAAAGCACCAGGCCCAACGCTTCGTAACCGGTAAAGATGAGCTGTTTCGCCGTGCGTTCGCGCACCGTGCGTGGCCAGTACCGAGGCTGGGCCGCCAGGTAGAGCACGCCACAGATCACCGCCCCAACACGGCGGACATTCCCCATGCGATTAAGGAAAGAAGCCCCTATGTTGCCGACGACTGACATGCATTCCCTTCCGCGATGATTGCGCACCCACGGTAGTAGTCCCCCCTCGCAGCATCAAGGTCAATCTCGAGCATTCTGCGATGCAAAACGGGTCAATGCGAGCAGCGCAAGATGGTGGTGCAAGATTCTGTTTCCCCCAGCAAAGGAGTCAGAACTCTGGAGTCAGAATTCAGAATGAGAGGCAGGCGGAAGAATTGACCCCGCGAGGAGTGGCGATTTACGCTAGAGCCTGTTAGTCCTCGAGGCCCTGGATTTGATGCGTCAGCACTGCTGCCTACTACCTATCTGTCTACTGTCTACTGCTTGAGGCGCGCAGCGCAGAATGCTCAACATCCTATTGACGAATCACCGCGGTGCCCCTAAGTTGTTCACATGCATGGCTTCGTCATACGGGGGACACGCGGAACACTGCCTACTTGCGGGCCAGACTTCTTTCGATACGGGGGAGACACCACCTGTTTCAGCCTCGAGACATCGCAGGGACTTCTGGTTATTGATGCGGGCACAGGACTACGACACGTCACACAGGAACTGGCAGACCGCTCCGACCTTCCTCCCATCACCGTCCTGCTCACCCATCTGCACATGGATCATCTCGTGGGGCTACCGAGCTTTGGTCCCCTCTACAGCAGCCACGCGCAGATCCGATTCATGGCTGATTCCAACCGGGAGGATGACTGGCAACAGGCTCTGCTCGCCTTCATCCGCAAGCCATACTGGCCGGTTGGACTGACGGATGCTGATGCAACGCTTGAGTTCGGATCCCTTTCTCCTCCCGGAGAGCCGATGGAGATCTACGGAGTACGTGTTGGATGGTGTGCGATTCCCCACCCCCAGCAATGCGTCGCGTACCGGCTCGATTGGTCAGGGGGCAGCGTGGTGATTGCCACTGATGTGGAGTTCGAGGCCTCGCGTATCCCTGTCCATTTCATCCAGTTCTGCCAAGGCGCGAGCCACCTGATTTTCGACGCCCATTTCACGCCATCAGAGATCGGACACTATGCCGGCTGGGGACACAGCACATGGGAAACCGGTGTTGCCCTGGCCCAGGCATCAGGTGTGGGCGAACTGCTCCTAACCCACCACCGTCCGACACGTTATGACACTGATATCGACGCCATTGTCGAAGCCGCACGCAAGGTATTCCCTCAGACGCGTGGCGCCTCAACCAACATCGCCCTTCCCTAGCCTGAGCACGAACAGAAATGGCATAAAATCCTGCCTTGACGGTAATGGCCGACGGCGCTTACAATCCATCTTGAATATAGCGACCCAATGACCCTATTACTGGAGGTAATCTCATATGCGTGCACATCTTCGCTCGGTTCTCTTTGTGACTGTGGCCCTCATCATAGGCGCTTCGCTAGTCACCGCCGCCCCATTCGATCCTGTTTTCAGGCTTCTAAATATTAATGGCGGCGTTAAGATCAAGCTACCCAACTCCAACACCTATGTGCCCGCTGAAGAAGGCAAGGCTTACCCTTACGGGACCTCCGTGCGCACAGGCGAACGCGCATCGGTTCTCGTCACCTACTCGGAAGGCAACACCTGCCAGGCCGGCGAGAGGGCCATGTTCACTGTCGACTCATCCGCGATCTTCCTCGATGCGGGCAAACTCGACGTCGTTCTCGAGGACGACAAATCGCTCGCCGTGTCAACGCCCTGCTCATCGGGCAACACGATCGGCGGCGATTTCGCAGTTGAAGTGAAGCCCCAAGCGGAGCTGATGATCGCGATCTACCTCTGCAAGAGCGGCGCCCTGACGGTCTCGTCTGACATGTTTACATGCCCCGAGTTGGGTCAAGATGACTATCTCTCGGTCTCCTGCGCCCTGGACCATTCGTTCGTACGACTAAAGAACATCAAGGGCGGTTTTCCCGTCAGCTTTACCGACGATACCGGAACCCCCCGCACCGTCGAGCTTGATCCAAACAGCGTCGTCAAGATCTGGCGTCGTGAAGCCGACACATCGGATGCTGTTGCCATCACTATCCTGCTGATAGGCTCTGACGGCACCCTCATCGAAACCATCAACTATACCATCGAGCCTACGGACGACGATGATGATGACGATGAGCCGATGGTTGACGATGATGACGATGATGACGATGATCCCTTACCGCCGGGCGATGATGACGATGATGATGACGATGATGACGATGATGACGACGATGATGATGACGACGACGATGGGCCCTACCCGATTCCGGATGACTACACCCATAAGGGGCTTCGCTAAGATCCACTTCTAGATGATCGAACCCAGCGTGCATCCCGGATCCATCGGGATGCACCTTTTTTATAAGGGAACAGAGAGCATGCTGATAACCAAGTTTAACAAGCTCATTCGAAGCAAGATTCTGTGGAGCATTCTGGCCATCACGATTGCTTTCTTTTTTCTGGGTGCCGGCGTGATGTCGCGAGGCGGCTGTGCGGGGCCGACCGACGAGCGGAGCGCCGAGGGCACACTCTTCGGCACTGAAGTCAGCGGCAACGAATTCTATCTCGCGCGCTATTTCGAACTGGGCATGCGCCCCATGACGGACAACTCGGACGAGGCCATTGCCGCCCTGCGTGATCGCACGTGGCGCCGCGTGACCAGCCTGCGCATGGCCAAGGCGATGGGAATCTCGGTTACCGACGATGACATCCGCGCCGTCATCACCCAGGACCCAACGTTCGCCTCCAACGGCGTATTCGATCAGCGTCGCTACCTCGCATTCCTGAAGTCCCAGCTTCGGATTGATCCCGGGACATTCGAGGACTACCTCCGCCAGGATCTCACGCTCCGCCGACTCATGGCCGCCCTGCGTGCTGCGACGTGGACCGCGCCCTACGAACTGGGCCCGCGCCTTGCCAAACTGACCGACCTTGTCAGCATCGAGTATGCCCTCGTGCCTCCCGCGACCGACGCAGCCGAGGTCGAGGTCAGCGACGAGGAAGTCGCCTCCTACTTCGACACCCATCGTGACGCGTTCCGCATCGACGAGCAGCTCAGAGTGCGCTACGTCAGTTTTCCGGTTGCCGACATGCTGGAGTCCGTTGAAGTAACCGAAGCGGACATCGATGACTATTACAACGACCATATTGAGGACTACACCCGTGTCGACACCAACGGCACCGATATCGTGCAGCCACTCGACGAGCTGCTTGAGTCTGTTGAGAGCCTCGTGCGTGAGCAAATGGCGCGTTTCGAAGCCAAGGACGAAGCCACCCGCTTCGTGATGGCCCTCGCGCCCGATCGCTACGGCCAGGCCTACGAAATGGACGCCGCCGCCACCGAGCGCGGCATCACGGTCATGACCTCCGGGTGGTTCACCGCGGCGGAGGAGGTCCCGGGGCTTGGCGCCGGACTTGACCTCACGCAGGCGGCCTTCGATCTCGTCCCGAACGATCCCGAGCGCTATTTCAGCGATGCCGTGGAAGGAAGCAATACGGTCTACGTCATCGCCGATCTCGACAGTCGTCCGGCGCGCGACCCCGAGCTGGAGGAGGTACGTCAGAAAGTCGTCGCTGCCGCCACGCTCCAAGCGGTCGAGGAGGCCTTTCTGTCCTCGATTGAGACCACGCGTAAGCAATTTATCGACGGAGTCGCAGATACAAACAAGGGGTTCATGGTAGTGGCACAGGACCTCGGACTCATGGCCTCCACGACGGGTGTCTTCACTGTGTATGAAGGGCTTCCCGGCGATATGCCTTACAACGCCCAGCTCCTCTCGGCAATCATCGATGCCGAGGAAGGCGAAGTGCTTGAAGCGACCGATACACCGGACGGCATGCTGATTGCCTATGTGGCCAGCCGCATCCCGGGTGATCCTTCAGCCGGCGAGCTCCTCCGCCCGCAGTTCCTGCGTACGATGGACCAGTACCGTGCCGCCGGAATCTATGATGACTGGCTGGACCAGGTCATGGCCGAGGCGGAGTTCGAGGACTACCACCCGATCACGGACTGACCACGTCCGCCGCGCGCCCGCAGGATGTGCAGCACCCATCGGTGATCCCTGTCACGCGGGCACAGAACCCACTGCGCTGAATCCATACCGCCTGGCACACAGGGCAATGCGTGTCGCGCCCCATCTCGGACAGAACGTTACCGAGATAGACGTAGTCGAGCGACTGTGAGCAGATATCCCATGCACGCTCCAGTGTCTGAACCGGTGTACTCGGGAGATCCATCTCGTAGCAGGGACGGTAGGCGCTCACATGCAGCGGCACATCTGAGCCTAGCGAACCGGCGATCCACTCAGCCAGCAGGCGGAAGTCGGACTCCGTGTCGTTCAGCGAAGGAATCACCAGGTTGGTCAACTCCACGTGACAGCCCGCCGCGTGTGCTTGGGCCGCAAAGCTCAGCACGGCTTCCAGCTCGCCCCCGCAGTGGTCGCGATAGAACTCAGGGCTCATGCTCTTAACATCAATGTTCAGCGCATCCACCAGCGGCAGCAACTCGGTGGCAGGATCAGGATTGATATGCCCGTTTGTGACGAGGATGTTCTTGAGCCCACGCGCGCGGGCTTGCATGGCCGTGTCGCGAACAAATTCGTAGGCAACCAGCGGCTCGTTATAGGTATAGGCGATGCCAATCGAGTCGCCCGCCGCATCCACGACCGCCTCCGGATCGTAGCAGCGCCCCGGCGGAACCGCCTGCTGCGAAAGGGTCCAGTTCTGGCAGAACGTACAGGACAGGTTACACCCCCACCCTCCCACGCTGAAAATCGGTCGGCCGGGATAGAAATGGTAGAGCGGTTTCTTCTCGATGGGATCGATCTGAAGCGACGACACGGCGCCATAACCGAGCGCAACAAGCTGCCCCTTGCGTACACCGCGCACACGACAGCGCCCCTCGCGCCCCTCCGCAACTACGCACCGATGCGGACAGAGCTCGCAGTGCACACGCCCCGCTTCGTCAGCGTGCCAATAGGCTCCCGTTTTCATAGGGACAGTGTAGGCCATTAGCGACGTCGTGTCACGCCCTACAAGAGGTGATCGTAACCGCCCTGCTCCCGCATCCGGGTCACCATCTGCTTAACATCCTGGGCCCGCGACTTGTGACAGACCAGTGTGGCTCCGTCGGCCTGCACCACGATAAGATCCTTGACCCCGATTAGTGCAGTGAACCGGTCCTTTGAGACGACGATATTGCCGTTCGACTCTATCATCTGCATGTCGCCCACGAGCGTGTTGCCGTCGCGATCGGCATGGAAGTGGTTCTTGAGGGCCTCCCACGAGCCAATGTCATCCCAGTGGAAGCGGCCGCGTGCCATGACAATGTTTCCCGCCTTCTCCATCAGCGCGAAGTCAATCGAGATCTTCTCAAGCTGACCATACTCTTTCTCCAGCTCGGCCGGGAACGCAGGGGTATCCACCACGGCCTCGAGTCGTTTGGCCATCTCCAGCAGCTGCGGTTGGTGCGATCCCAGCGACTTCTGCAATGCAGTGCAGGACCACATAAACATGCCCGAGTTCCAATAGAAGTTGCCTGCGTCGAGGTACTTCTCAGCCGTAACCACGTCCGGCTTCTCGACGAAACGCACCGCATTCCAGAACTCGGTCACCGAGTCGCCCTGGAGCGGGGAATCGGTCTCAATATATCCAAACCCCGAACTGGGGAATGTCGGTTCGATTCCGATCGTCAGCAGCACGTCTTCCTGGGCGGCCAGGTCCAACCCCTCGCCCAGAACGAGCTGAAATTCCTCCAGGTCGCGAATGATGTGGTCGGCTGTGAGCACACAGAATACGCCCTCGGGATCGCGCTTTTTGATGATGGCCGAGGCAAGCGCGATGCAGGCCGCGGTATCGCGACCAAACGGTTCACCGATGACATTCTCGCGCGGGAGGCTTGGAACCGCCTCGCACGTGACGTCCACCAAGTCGGCCGAGGTGATAATCAGAACGCGTTCCGGAGGAATAAGGCCTTCGAGATAATCCACCGACATGGCCAGCATCGGTTTGTCGCCCACCAACGACAGAACCTGCTTGGGATGCTTGGACGTACTCAACGGCCAGAAGCGCTCTCCGCGTCCGCCCGCCATAATCATGGCATATCTATGCTCGTTCATCTGCCTCTCCTCTTGCTGTTCAGTTCCCAAATCACCCTCAATCCCACAAGCGTCAGGTTCGGGTCAACCGTAAAGGGCATACCCAAATCCTTGAGCACCCACCCGGCATGCCCGCCGGTGGCGCACAGGGAGGCGTTGGCTTCACGGGCATCCTGCCGCAAGTGTTCCACGATCTCGCGGACCATGCCGCGGTACCCGATGCGCGCGCCAATTCGCATAGCGCCCTCTGTGCTGCGTCCCACCCGTCCGACACGCCCTCGAATGTCGATGTGCGGCAACAGCGCGGTCTTCTCCGAAAAGTAGTCCGCCATCAGGTGCAGGCCCGGCGCAATCACCCCGCCGATGTATGCCCCGGCCGCGGAGACAATGTCGAACGTCAGGGCGGTTCCGAAGTCAGCCACGATCACCGGTGCGCCGTACTGCTCCACGGCTCCGCAGGCATTGGCAATGCGGTCGGGGCCAATGGTTTCGGGGTGAGGATAGTCGATCGTGATATTAAGGGCACAATCATGGCGCACCTCAAGCGGTGTTACACTCAGTACCTTTCGAAGTGCTCTGCGCCAACGCTTCGTGGCGGCAGGAACCACCGAGCAGAGCACAACACCTTCCACGTCACGCTTGCCCACAACCTTCCGGATCGTCCGCTCTATGTTGGCGCTATCATCGCAGTCGCTGGGATGGCGGTCCACATGCATGACGCGACGACCGGAGATAAGCCCCAGTGTCGTACTCGTGTTCCCGATATCTATCGCGAGACAGGACATAATCAGAGGTCGGAGGCCGGAGGTCGGAGGTCGGACGGTACGATTTCGAGCGAGAGATCGGCGGCTTTTACGGAGTGCGTCAGACAGCCGAGGGAGATGGCGTCGACGCCGGTGGCGGCGGTTTCGGTCACGTTGTCGAGCGTGATGCCCCCAGAAGCCTCCAGCTTGGTACGTCCCGCGTTCAGCTCGACGAAATGGCGCAGGCGGTCGGGTCCCATATTATCGAGAAGGATCCACTCGGGCAGGGCCGCAATGGTATCCATGAACTCCTTTTCGCTCTCCACCTCAACCTCGACCGCAAGGTCCGGATAGGCCTTGCGTGATGCGTGCACCGCGGCTGCCAGACTGGCTGTGCCGCTCTCCCGTGCCCACAGGGCCCGGTGGTTGTCCTTAATCATCACGCGATCAAAGAGCCCGATGCGGTGGTTGGCCCCGCCGCCGCATCGGACGGCATACTTCTCCAGGGCACGGTAACCCGGGGTGGTCTTGCGCGTATCGAGAATGGTGGTGCCATGGGGCTCCACGGCCTTGACGAACACGGCCGTCTGCGACGCAATGCCCGTCAGCCGCTGCAGGAAGTTCAGCGCCGTCCGCTCGGCGGTCAGAAGGCCCTGGGCCGGCCCCTGGATGGTGGCTACACACTCGCCCTCGCCTACGGACTGACCGTCCTCGGCAACGGCCTCGTACACCAGCCGCTCGTCGACGGCCCGGAACACCGCGGCCGCGACCGGGTTTCCGGCAACGACGCACGCATGCCGCGCCACGATCTCGGCCGTGACAGTGACATCCCCGGGAACGAGCGCCAGGGTGGTGGCATCTCCACTCGCCACATCCTCTACCAACGCACATCGGATGAGGTCGGCCACCTCGGGGAGTTCTGCTATCGGTCTTGCACAATCTTTCACGGATCACTGATCACTGAATACGGATCACTTCCCCTTTCCCACGCTCCACCGCACCGGCATGTGACACACCCCTTCGTACCGTCGTTCGCTGCGCACAGTGATGGGATGCCCGTTGTCTAAGCGGTGGTAGTTGGTCTGGTGGTCCTGAGAATGCACGGAGAAAGAGAAGAGGTAGGCACCGGCCAACAGCTCCAGCGCACTGAAATCGAGCGTAATCGTCCCCTTCCCTTCGATAAAGGGGAGGTCAAACTCCTCGATCTGGGTGTTGTTGCCGTAGACGAGAATGCCGCTTGTGGTCTGGATCGAGAATCCGAAGACAGGCGCATCGATGCGGCGTGACGCCTCATACCCAATCTCGATCCGCACCGGCATGCCGCGCTGTAGCTCCTCCGCCTCCTGTCCCTCTGCGTCGAGGAAGCGCGCCGCCTTGATCTTGACAGCGCCGGTGCCCCACTCCTTCGTCTCCGCCGTACAAGCCGTCTCGCGTGAGAGCCATTGATATTGCGCCACGACGGCATCCGGATCACCTGTCGCAATGATCTGCCCTTTCTCCATCAGGATCAACTGGTCGCTGATCGTGTGGACGGTGTTGAGATCGTGAGATACGACGAGCAGTGTTTTGCCCGCCTGCTTAAAGGCATCTATGCGCGCAATACATTTGCGCTGGAATGACGCGTCGCCCACGGCGAGTACTTCGTCGATGATCAGGATATCCGGATCCACTTCAACGGCCACGGAGAAGGCCAGGCGGACATACATGCCGGAGGAGTAGTGTTTCACCGGCTCATCAATCCACTCGGCCAGCTCGGCAAAGGCCACGATCTGATCGAATCGCTCCGCCATCTGACGATGGCTGAGGCCCATGATGGCACCATAGAGGAACACGTTCTCACGCCCGGTAAGGTCGGGATGAAAACCGGCGCCCAGTTCCAACAGCGATGACACTTTGCCGCGCGTCGTGATAGTTCCTGATGTCGGCTGAGACGTCTGACTGATAAGCGACAGCAGTGTACTCTTGCCGGCGCCATTGGAACCGATAATCCCCACTGTTTCGCCCTGTTGCACGGCCACATTCACATCTCGCAATGCCCAGAAATCGCGCCGCTTGCCATGGCCACGCAAGGCATCCACCACGATGGCCTTGATCGTAGTCTCACCGCGCTGCTGTTGCAGGGAGAACCGCTTTGAAACGTTGCGGACATCGATGATGGGTGCAGGGGTCGTCACAGCTTATCCCCGAAATTGACCTGCCATCTCTGGAACAGGGAAACACCAAGTGCAAGAATCAGCCACGACATCAGGAGTGATATCACAACTAGCCGGGGCGCCATAAGGTCGGTGCCCAGAAACGCCGTCCGATATGCTGTCACGATGCCGCACATCGGGTTGAGCAGCGCCAGTCGCTGGAAGGCCTCCGGAATCTTCGAAAAGGGGTAGATGATCGGCGAAAGAAAGAACCAGGCCAGCATGACCGCACTCATCAGGTGCTCGGTGTCACGGAAGAACACGTTCATGCAAGAGAGGATTAAGCTCACCCCAAGGCAGAGCGCAAACTGACTCGCGATAACAAGCGGCAGAAGCCACATATCCCCGAGTGTCGTACCGTTCACGAACAGGAAGACCACCAGAATCGGCAGCGTAATAGCAAAATTGACGAAGTTGGCCAGGACCGTCGACAGCGGCAGGATGATGCGGGGGAACGATGTTTTCTTAACCAGGCTGGCGTTCCCGAGAACGGCATGCAAAGAATCCCCCACACACATCGCCAGAAACTGCCAGACAAGAATACCTGTGACAAGCCTCTGTAGGAAAAGCGGATCACGCGCATCAAAGGAGAGAAGAATTTTCAGGAAGATCGAGTAAATGATGATCATGAACACGGGGTTCAGGAAGGTCCACAGAAAACCCAGGGCGGACCGCTTGTAGCGAATCTTGATATTCTTCCCCACGAGAATCCACAAGAGATCCCGAAAAGCATAGATTTCCCTGAACAGCGGTACCATGTCGAACAGTGTCTGTGACGCGGTGAGTGTTGTCAAGTTGGGGATGATATGTGACACTGCATGCTTCATGAGTGATGCAGACAACAACATGCCCTGGCTGGATGAGCTGAACAGCGCACAACGCGAGGCGGTAACGCATGGGGACGGCCCGATTCTTGTCGTCGCCGGTGCCGGCAGCGGCAAGACACGCACGCTCGCCTACCGCGTAGCGGTCCTGGTCTCACGTGGTGTCCCGCCGGAGCGCATTCTTCTGCTCACCTTCACGCGCCGCGCCTCCCAGGAAATGACCAGCCGGGCCGAGGGCGTCATGGAGCGTGGTGCCCCCAGTATGGCGCGCGTCTGGGGCGGCACCTTTCATGCCACCGCCAACCGCCTGCTGCGGATGTACGCCAAGGCGGTGAACCTGAGCGAAGACTTTACGGTCATGGACCGCGGGGACTCCCATGATCTCATCAACATCATTCGCCATGACATGGAGCTGCACACCAAGGAGAAGCGCTTCCCGCGCAAGGCCACCTGCATCGACATCTACTCCCGCGTCGTCAACAGCAGCGATCCGCTCTCCGACGTTTTGGCGCGCCACTTTCCCTGGTGCGATGCGTGGGAGCATGAACTAAAGCAGCTCTTCCAGAAGTATGTCGTCCGCAAACAGCAACAGAACGTCCTGGACTACGACGATCTCCTGCTCTACTGGGAACAGCTCGTCTGCCACAGCGAAGTCGCCGACCAGATTGTCGGCCGTTTCGATCATATCCTCGTCGACGAATATCAGGACACCAACCGGGTCCAGGCCGCCATTCTCAAGGCCATGCGGCGCGACAACCACAACATCATGGTCGTGGGTGACGATGCCCAGAGCATCTATAGCTTCCGCGCCGCCACCGTGCGCAACATGCTGGACTTTCCCCAGGTATACCCGGACACCCACATTGTCACACTCGACCAGAATTACCGCTCCGTCTCGGCCATTCTGGATACCACCAACCGCGTCATCGGCGATGCACCCGAGCGCTTCACCAAGGACCTATGGTCGGAACGCGGCCAGGGGCAGCGTCCGCAACTTGTGACCTGCCCCACTGAGGAGCAGCAGGACAGCTACGTGGTCGACCGCGTCCTTGAGCACTACGAACAGGGAATCCCGCTACAGAAGCAG
>JAOZSS010000184.1:0-3870 GCA_029939545.1 Kiritimatiellia bacterium
GGTTCATCCAGCAGTCTCACAGTGGGCCTTCTCAACGCCCTCTACACTTCTCAAGGTCGCCAAGTTACTGCAGAGCAGCTCGCGCGTGAGGCCTGCGAGATAGAGATCGATATCTGTGGAAAGCCAATCGGGCGCCAAGATCAGTACATAGCTGCCTACGGCGGGCTCTGCTTTCTTGAGTTCAATCCCGATGACAGCGTGAGTGTAACATCACTGCCCGTTGGCATTGAGAAGCAAGAAATGGGTGCAAGCCTGATGCTGTTCTTCACCGACATCACGCGTCAGGCCGACACGATCCTGTCAGAGCAGAGCCGTCAGACCGACGCCAATCGGGGCCTCCTTGACAGTATTCGCGGGTTGGCGAATGAAGCGCGTGAGGCAGTGCTGTCGGGAGCCTACGAGCGGATAGGCGACATTCTACGACGCAATTGGGAGCTGAAAAAAGAGCTGGCTTCCGGCGTGTCTCGCCCTGAGATTGACGCCATGGTTTCGCTGGCCGTAGAAGGTGGCACCACGGGCTGCAAGGTCTGCGGTGCAGGCGGCGGTGGTTTTCTGCTCACGTGCTGCCCGAGAGGGGGAAAAGGACGGCTGCGTAGTGCGTTGAGCGGCTACCGGGAGATGCCGTTCTTCCTCGAACGCTTTGGCAGCAAGGTCACTTTCAACGTGGAGGGATACGAGTGGAAATAGAGCAGACCAAGACAACGCATGACGCAATGGGCGCCTACCTGGATGATGTCACAGCAGCCATGCACGCGGTTGATCCGGGGCTGCTGACCACAGCGCTGGAGTGGTTGGAGGATGCGTACAAAGAGGGGCGTGGTGTCTACATTGCGGGTAATGGCGGGAGCGCCGCCAATGCGTCGCATCTGGCCGAGGATCTCGCAAAAGGCGCACTGGCCGACGACAACGCCAAGCGGTTTCGCGTCCTCAGCCTGACGGACAACACGCCCTTCATAACGGCCGTCGCCAATGACATCGGGTATGAGGAGGTCTTCGCCTTCCAGTTACGCCAGTTCGCTCAGCCAGGCGATATCTTGATTGTCATCAGTGGATCAGGAAACAGTCCGAACATTCACCGGGCTGCCGAATGGGCTCGGTCCAACGGAGTTAAGGTGCTCTCATTTACCGGCTTCGATGGAGGGAAGTTGCAGCAACTCTCGGACCTGCAGCTACATGTTCCTATCAATGACATGTGTAAAGCCGAGGCCGTTCACGCCGTCCTTATGCACATGATCGTGGACATGCTGCATGATCGCTTCAAAAGGAAAACCTGAGATGGGTGACGCGCCAGTGTTAAGATCCATCATCATTCCATGCTACAACGAGCGGACCCGCCTGCCTGCGACCTTAGAATCCGTGCTTGCCTACATTGATGAGCATGATGTCCCAACAGAGGTCGTTGTCGTTGATGACGGAAGCACGGATGACACTGTTGCGTGGGCAAGGGGACGTGAGCAGTCGGACTCTCGTGTCCGAGTGGAGGCGTACTCGCCGAATCGCGGAAAGGGCTATGCTGTAAGGTTGGGGCTGTCTTCGGCAAAGGGCGCTTTCTGTCTCTTCATGGATGCTGACGGTGCGACACCTGTTCACGAGGCGGACCGCTTCTGGTCGCTTCTGGAGAGCGACTGCACGGATATTGTGATCGGGTCGCGACGGCAAACGGGTTCAGTCGTTGTTGCGGGGCAGTCAGCTCTGCGCCGTGTGGCCAGCAGGGCATATGCTGCCATGACCTCGTTTCTTGTAGTGCGTGGTGTTCAGGATACACAGTGTGGATTCAAGGCGTTCACCCGGGCGGCCATCGAAGCGCTATTGCCCCGCCTCCATGTCGACTCTGCGATCTTTGATATCGAGATGTTGGCTGTGGCAGCGAAACTACAGCAGCGCGTGTGCGAAGTGGCAGTGGCGTGGCAGCACGACGACGATTCGAGGCTTACTTACGACTTACGTAAGTCCATCTGGATCTGGATGGAGCTTCTGCGACTCAAATGGACTCATAGGATTGCCTGGCCGCTATCAGTCAGACGTGTTACTTCGCCTGCTGCTTGATCTGCTCCCCCGGTCGCGGCCGTCGGTAGATCTCTGTTGCGTAGTAGGAAGAGCCCGGCCACGTTGCTTCCTTCACGTAGTTCCTGCGCACGTCCGCCAGAAGCGGGCAGTTGCCGAGGGTGGGCAGATCGTAGAATACCAGATCGTATCGCTTCTTCACGATCGCTGTACGGATAGCGGGGGGGAGCCCTCCTTGATCCAAGAGCCTGGTGTTCTTGCTGTAGATGAGTGCGTGAACCTCGTTTCTTCCGAAGTTGGCAGGCTTGCCTGCCCAAGCAGCCAGATAGGGCTGGCGCGCATAGAGGACAGGGCCTTTAGCCTGTTTCATGACCTTCAACACCATCTCCTGACGCTCTCGTGCGGCCCTTCTTTCTTGTGGATTTGCCAGTTCGCCCGGCGCACGGACCCCGTTGAGCAACATCAGCAGGATTGCCCCAATAAACAGGATCCTGTGGTGCTGTGGGGATGTCTGCTTCAGAGCGCTATGCCCCCAGACGATGGTCAGCACAATGAGTGTGCCGTAGCACGGCATGAACGAAGTCGCGCCACCACCGAGCTTCAGATCTGCCATGTACCCCACAAGTAACATGAAGATGAAGGCCAATAGAGGACCTGTCGCCCGAGAATCGCGCCATCTTGATGGGTAGACCGTTATCAGCCAGGCCCCAACCAACAGAAGGGGGATGCTGGCAACGCGGAATACGGTCTCGCGAAGTAGTTTTGCCCAGTTGTGCCATTCAATGGGATGGCCGGAAAGGCCCAGAAACGCATGCTCGAAGAGTTGTCCGCCCATCAGTGCGTTTGCCAGCAACGCGGCCAGCAGCCAGATCAGCGGGGCAATAAGGCAGATCAACATCTGCTTCCAGGATCGGTTAAGAACCAAGGCTAGAAATGCCGGGAGCAATGTAAGCGGGAGCATGGTCTGCTTATTGAAAGCCGCCGCCGCAAAGGCTAACCCACTGGCTAAGAGCCAGCGCCATGACTGTCCGCCAAGGAGAAACAACACTCCAGCCGTCGTCAGCAACGCAAGGAATCCATCCACACCATTACGTCCCATGTTGTTGCCCCAGAAAGGGGTGAACGCAAGCCACAGGAGGGGCGCGAATGCCGCGGAGAGCCAACGGGCACCGGCCTTGCGCGCAGCCAATAAGAGTACAGCAAGAACAGCGACCTCGACAAGAATGGGCAGAATGCGGATCGTGACAGGGTGCATGCCGAGTACTTTGAGCCACAGGGCGGCAAGCAGGTACCAGCCGGGCATATATATCATCGGAATGAAGTCCCATGTTACGTCTGAATAGATAGGCTTTCCCTCCAACAATCGGGCGATAACCCTTATATGCGGCCCATTTGCACCAAGATCAGCGAACTTGATGGCTTGCATTGCCCCGATAACATGACTGATGAGTAACCAGCCACCTACAGCTAGCGCCACTGCGATGAGAGCCAGAAGCGGGAAGCGGTGTGCATTCTTCATTCCCTCGTCTCCTTGATCTGCTGTAGGGCCATAGCCAAATCTACGATGTGCTGAGCATAATCGCTATCAGAGAAATGTTCACATGCAAATTGACGAGTCTCACGAGAGAATGCTTCACGGGTCGCTGGCTGCGTCAGGATCTGTGCCAGTGCGTCAGCCGTCTGGCCGACGGTCTCGGTGGCGAAACCTGTCTTCCCGTTCACAATGGTTTCTCCGCAGCCTCCGTTGTTGAGGGTTACCGCTGGTAGCCCACACGCCGCAGCCTCGACGAGACAGTTGGGGAGATTGTCGGCTCGGCTGAGATTAAGAAATACGTCGGCGGCATTGTAGCATTGTGCCAAGTCATT
>JAOZSS010000184.1:3880-4711 GCA_029939545.1 Kiritimatiellia bacterium
TCACTATCCAGATAACCCGTAGCAACAGACCTAACGGGGAGGGGGTCCGATCTCTTGGACTGGTCTCCGACCAGTAGAAGCACAATATCCTTCGATATATGAGGCGGAATCCCCTCAAGTACCGGTATAAGCATATCATCACCCTTTCGCCACGCATCGTCTTTGGATGCGTATGAGAACATGATGACTCTATCTGTTTCCGAGAATCCATAAGCAGTACGTGCTACCTTCCGGTCGCTTGGGCAAAAGGTCTGCAGTGGAATACCGTTTGGAAATGCTTCGCAGGAGATATGCTGCGTCAGTGGCGAGGCCTGCATGACGTCTTGCAACCACACGGAAGGAGTCGAGAGTACCATCTGTGGGGCAAGATTGGCGTAGATACTCTGCTTCCTGTGCCACATACGCGCCGTCCAGTCGAGGGTCATTGAGGGGTATTCCCGGCGGTGTGGACACTTCCCGCAGCCTGTCTGCCACCGGTCGCAATCATAGGCGTATGTACAAAAGCCCGTCCCCGCCCACATATCATGCAATCGCCAGATCAGCGGCGCATGGTGTGAGATGGCAGGAAGCAGATCCAAAGGAAAGAACCATCCGTGAAGATTTGCGGCAACAACAACATCAGCCCATTGATGGATTTGTTGAGATCTTTGTGCCCACAGTCGGGATGGATAGGCGGACCACCCCAGTCCAAGGTCCATGGAGAGCTTCCCAAAGAGACAGTTGATCACCCACCCATAGCGCCCGGGAAACAGCGACGAACTCTCATCGCCGGGGAGCTGCTTGACTGCGCAGAGGATATGGCTCTCGTGTCCCGCTTCAATGAGGGCGTGA
>JAOZSS010000033.1 GCA_029939545.1 Kiritimatiellia bacterium
ACAGCCATTTCGCTGCCTACGGTATCCACAGGATCTGGTGATCACCGAAGCGCGGGGTCCACACAGGGACCAGACCCCACTTTTCTTGGCTTCCGCTATCCAGGGTTCATCAGAGATCCCTTTGCGCTTGAGAATCACTCACCGCAAGAGTAATGTTCGCGGTCCCTTCATTTATCGGCGGGGTGTAGCGCAGCCTGGTAGCGCGTTAGCTTTGGGAGCTAAAAGTCGTGGGTTCGAATCCCACCACCCCGACCATTTTAGATTTTTCGAGATTTCGCCGATTTCCGCATCAGCGGAACCGGCGCGGGCGATGATTGCCCACGGCTCGGGAAACTCGACTTGAAGGACGGGAACCGGCCTGTCTGCCCACCTTGATGACGATTTCTTGACTGACTTTTCCGGCGTCGCCGAATCATGCGATTCGGCGTCGTGAGAAAGCGATTTTCCGGACGCCGCCGACGTGTCGGCGGCCATGCTCTTGACTTGGCAGGCGTTGGAAGTGACTGCGGGAGAAGCGATTTTCGATTTTTCCGCCGAGGATTCGGCGGCCAATGATCCGGCCTTTCTGATCGGGGGACGGGGAGAGTCTGAATCGGGGTAGCGGCTTGCGGCGCGGCTGGTGCGGGTGCCCACGTCGGGCCATGACGTTCTGTACTTCGTCAAACAGCGCCTTGGTCACAAGGGGCTGGTGTGCACCCTCGTGAGTCTCGCCTGCAAATTGGAAGAGACCGATATAGAATGGATTCGCAAGCGACTTCGGCAGCATGCTTCGGGCAATCGGTTTCTCCTTGTGGCTCGTCAGTCCCCAGCCGGTCACGAGTTCATGCAAACTGTCAAATGTGTGTCGGCCGGTGGCGTAGGCTTCGAACATGCTGCGGACCAACTTTGCTTTGTGAGGCTCAACAATAATCGAGCGCAAGCGTGGTTCGTTCAGATATCCAATTGGCGGCTTGCCGGGAAACTCACCCCGTCGAATTTTCTGCCGCATGCCTCTGCGCACATTCACGCTCAAAGCGTCAACGATATGTGCAGCTGCACATATCATTGACACACTTGCGGAGAACGCACCGGTTCTGCCGAATGATTCGGCGGATGTGCCGAAGACCTGATTGGCGCAGCGCCCATTCCATCGCAATCCATACCTCCTTGCACTGTGGGCCGTTATGACACAGGCCGATTTTGGGATGTGTCAATCTTGCGCAACATGTTGTCGCACAATTCTGTGAAAAGCGTCTTGTTGGTGTGTTCATAATGCGTTGATAGTCAGTGCGTTGCTGGAAAAGCGACCGGCGTATTTCGAGATTGGCACATCGTATGCTAAATCGTGGGGCGACAAGACAAGTAGCATGAAGAAGGAAGTGCGTATCAGCCGATGACATAAGGCAATAATCTCTTGGGTGCGCGTTTATGCGTCACTCCAGAACCGAGGCGGCAGATGGGCTGCCAAGGAAAAAACGGACTTGATTCCCTTTGCGGTCTTGTGCATCTGCCGCACAAGCCGGGGATATGCACGACGAAAGGAGGTGTAACAGAAGGGCCGCAGGAATCGGCAGAAATCACAAGAAGTCACTCGGTAGGTCCGGGGGGCAAGCTCACGAAAGGAGGAACATACGATGCTGGAATTAGTCACATGGCCAAGGAATCCGTGGTCGGTATTCGATGAACTGGAATCGCTCCAGTCGGACATGAACAGGATGCTGACGGGGCAGCCTACGCGTGAGGTCGGTCGGTCTGGCCGCGCGTGGCGTCGCCGTTCAACCTATCCGTTGATGAATGTCTGGACAGCGAAGGACGGCATCGTGATCGACGCGGAACTGCCCGGCGCTGACCCGAAAGACGTGGATATCGCCGTGCAGGGAGATGAACTGACACTCAGCGGCAAGGTGAACGCCGTTGATGCCGCTGAGGGCGAGACCTACCACCGGCGCGAGCGTCCGGCGGGGGAGTTTACTCGCACGCTTCAGTTGCCGTTCCGAGCGGAAGCGGGTGCGGTGAAAGCGAACTACAAGAATGGTGTGCTTCGCGTGACGATCCCACGGTCAGAGGAGGAGAAGCCCAAGAAGATCGTTATCGAGGCGTAAGAACTGGAAGGCAGGTGGCCCGCCTTCACCGCCATCGGCGGATACGGCGTGGCAATCTTACCTGCCGACAAGATTGGAGGTGACTGACAATGGCAGATACACAGGTAGCCAGAAAGGAAGAGCAAGCCGTTGAGCGGGCTCCGCACACGGTGAACGAGACGATCTATGCCCCGGATGTCGACATCAGTGAGAACAGCGAATGCGTTCGACTGGTGGCTGACATACCCGGTGTGGATCAGAAGGGTGTCGAGGTGACGGTCGAGAACAACGTACTGACCGTCGAGGCCCGTGCGGCGGTGGAGCCCCCCGAGGGGTACGAACCGCTGGGACGTGAATATGCCGTCGGCAAGTACCGCCGGGATTTCACGCTCTCGAATGCGGTCGATACCGAAGGCATCAAGGCCAGGGTTCGGCACGGTGTTCTGGAGGTCACGCTTCCCAAGCGGGAAGAAGTGAAGACAAGGAAAATCGAAATTGAAGGATAGATGACCGGTCAGGGCGGGGTTGCCCGCCTTTGCCGCCTGCGGCGGCTACGGCGTGGCGATTTCGCCGGTCGGCGAAATCGAAAGGAGGACTGATATGTCAATCAAAGATCTGGTTCCAAAGTTTGGGCGCGGACGGGAGAACATGCCCGCCAGGCGCGGGGAGCACGATCCCTTCCGGGATTTTCAGCGGGAGATGAATCGTTTGTTCGATGATTTTCTCACGGACTTTCCTATTGCCCCGCGTTGGGGAGAGGGGGATTTCCCTGCTGCAGCCTTTAGTCCCCGAGTGGACGTATCTGAGACGGACAAAGCTGTGAAAGTCTCGGCAGAGCTGCCCGGCATGGACGAGAAGGACATCACCGTGGAGATGGACGATGCAGCCATCACGGTTCGTGGCGAGAAGCACGAGGAGAAGGAAGATAAGGGCAAGAACTGGTACAGCCGGGAGCAGTCTTATGGATCATTCCATCGTGTCATCCCGCTGCCGGCGAGCGTCGACGGCACGAAGGCCAAGGCAAAGTTCAAGAAGGGCGTTCTTACCGTCACGGTGCCGAAACGAGAGGAGGAACAGGCCCAACGTAAGGCCATCACGATTGAAAGCGACTGAGCTCGCGACTGCCCCGCACCGTATCTGTTCCGGTGCGGGGCTTCCGGGAAGTAAAAGGAGGTGTTGAGACATGACAGACTTGAACAACAAGAAGCTAACGTTGGTGACGGTTCTGGTTGCAGTCCTGGTCGTAGCGGTCATCGCACAGAGCGTAGTGATTCTCGGGTTGCACAGACGGATGGAGGGTGTGTCCCCGGCTGCACAAGTCAGCCGGGTTGCTGTATCGCAGGCTGACGACGACGGGCAGAGGGACTCTCTGCTCCCCCGCGTGAAGCCGTTTGATGATGACTTCTTTGGTTGGGAAGAGGGCGATTGGGATCCTTTCAGGGAAATGCACTCGATGCACGACCGCATCAACCAGATGTTCGGTAGCGCATTCAACCGATTTGAGGACAGCTACAGTTTTGGCAGCGTCTTCGGTGATTACTCGTTCTCGCCGGACATCAATATCGAGGACAAGGATGACTACTACCTGGTGACGGTCGATCTGCCAGGCGTCGAGGATTCTCGTTTGGACGTCAAGATCAACGGCCAGACCCTCTCGATCTCGGGCAAAATGGAGGCCGAGAGCAAGGAGGATGACGGGGGAACGATGCTCAGGCAGGAACGCCGAAGCGGAAGCTTCCAGCGGATTGTCACGCTGCCAGGCCCCGTAAAGGCGGAGAAGATGGAGACAAAGGAGAAGAAGGGGGTCATCTACATCGAGATTCCCAAGGCTGACGCGTAAACAGGCAGAACGAAAGGAGGGACACGGAGATGGTGAAGACGATAGAAAACAGGTGGGCGGGAGTTGTGCTGGCTGCGGCGATTATGCTGGTGGGCACATCCTGCGAGGGAGAGGAGGGCAACGGGCGCGTAGATGTCCTTCGTCAGACGGGCTCTGCCTTCGCGTCCATTGCGGAGAAGGCGACGCCGGCCGTTGTCTTTATCAAGGCGGAAAAGACCGTGGCTGTTGGGGTGCTCGGTCAGCCGTTTGGGTACAACGATCCGTTCGGATTCTTCGGGGATGATTTCATGCAGCGGTTCTTCCGCGGGCATGGATTCAACACGCCGCACCCTCGGGCGCGGAACTTCAAACAGATGGGCCAGGGGTCGGGCTTCATCATCAGCAAAGACGGCTACATCCTTACGAACCATCACGTTGTCGGGGATGCCGACAAGATCGCAGTCAAGTTGCAGGATGGCCGTGAATTCGAGGCTGAACGAGTCGGAACGGATTCAAAGTCGGAAGTCGCTGTCATCAAAATCAAAGGCAAGAACCTACCCTATCTCGAAATGGGGGATTCAACCGCGATTCGGGTGGGCGAATGGGTTTTGGCGATCGGCAATCCCTTCGGACTCTCGGCAACGGTGACGAGCGGCATTGTCAGCGCAAAGGGCCGCAGCGGAATTGGCATTGCAGACTATGAAAACTTCATCCAGACGGATGCCGCCATCAATCCAGGCAATTCGGGCGGTCCATTGCTGAATATCGAGGGTGAAGTCGTGGGAATCAACACGGCGATCTACAGCAAGAGTGGCGGCAACATGGGTATTGGATTCGCAGTCCCCGTCAATATGGCCAAGTCTATCAAACAACAGCTTGTGAAGAGCGGCAAAGTCACACGCGGTTATCTTGGGATCGTCATTCAGGAAGTGACCGCCGAGCTTGCGGAGTCATTCGGACTCAAGGAGAAGCACGGCATTCTGGTATCGGATGTGTCCGAGGACTCGGCCGCGAAAGAAGCGGGTATCGAGCAGGGCGATATCATTCTACGGCTCGACGGAAAGCGAACTGAGAACGTGGGTGATTTCCGAAATGAGATCGCGGGCAACGCACCCGGAACGAAACTCCGGATCACTGTATTCCGCGATGAACGTGAGAAAGAACTCGAGGTCGAGACCGGGGAGTTGCCCGACGATGTGGCGGTGGCCGCGACATCCTCTGAGCTGACGAAGCAGCTCGGGCTTACTGTTCAAGATCTTACAGCGGAGAGCGCACAGCAGTTCGGCCAGGAACCGGGGAATGGTGTTCTGGTGACAGAGGTCGAACAAGGCAGTCTGGCCTGGCAGGCAGGCATTCAGCCGGGGAATGTGATCAACAGTGTTAACCGTAAAGCCGTTACCAATGTTCAGGAATTCCTGAAAGCCGCCGCTGGGGCGGAGAAAAACGGAACGATGCTGTTGCGAGTTCGCGGCAAGGCATACTCGCGGTATGTCGTTCTGCGATTTGAGTAGGCGACGCATTCCTGTGTGTGGTCGCATCGCAATTGAAAGGAGGTGATCTGGGATGACTTAGCAAAGCGGTAACCAGTGATGGCAGGCACTGACCAAACCTCAAACCGAGGAAGGAATATACGAGTACAAATCCAACGAGAGGAGCAAACGAGCAGGCGGCAGTCCTGAAGGGACTGCGGCTCACGGATGCCGAGCTCATTCATACGTCAGTGATCGCGGATCTCAGCTATATCGAGCGCAAGCTGAACTGCGCAGCCGCGTTGCTTGACGAACCGGACAAGGCTCTCGCTCAACTGTTGCTGGCGCAGACACGCGGCGTCCAGACGGTTGTCAACGAGACCGACGACCCGCTGGTCGAAGTACAACACGCGCTGCGGCTGGCCGAGCGCATGGTTGAGGAGGGCAAACACGAAGCGGTACAGGACAACCTGCGACTGGCGCGGTGGAGGCGATCCGTGAATTCTGGGAGCGAAGCGTCAGTTGGTTCCGGGGTGAGCCTGGTCAAGCTCACGTTGTGGATTAAGATGCGGCAGAACCGTCGGAGGATGCCGGAAAACCGAAAAGGGGCAAGAAGGTAGCCGGGTAGCGGCAGCAGGGCCGGGGCTCAGAGGTGAGTTCCGGCCCCAGCGGCTGGCGCGGATGACGCCGTGTGCCTGATGACAGGCTTCGCTGTCCCGTGCTCAGAGCAACAGGAGGTGAGTGAATGACAATGAACTGGAATATTGTGAATCGAACGGGACAGGCATCCGACTCGCTTGTGACGAAGTTGCGACCGAAGATTTCGAAACTTGAGAAACTGCTGACCCATTTTCCCGAGGACGCGGTCCATCTACAGGTCATTCTGGACACAAGAACGTCTGACAAGACGTACCAGATTGGACTGAATCTGCGCGTGCCTTCGGATGTGCTGCATGTCGGCTCTGAATCAAAGAGTCTGGTGGGAGCATTTGATGATGCCGTGAAAACGCTCGTGCGCCGTCTCAAACGGCTCAAGGCACGCTACCGACGGGATCACGCGTGGAAGCATCGCTCCAGCAGCCCCATGCCCGAGCAGGCCGCAGTATTCACCGATAGTCCTCTGCCTGAAAGCGATGGACCACAGACACATACCGACGCGGTCGTGGAGGTACTCAAGGAGGATTATGAACGCTTGCTGGGGTTTGTTGCCCGTCAACTCAATGAATATGTCCTGTCGGGAACAATCAGAAAAGGCGCAATCGAACCGGCAGACATTGTGGATCGCGTGGCCGAGCAGGTCCTAAGCGACGCGAATCGCAAACCTGCATCCATGGATTATCGGACATGGTGTTCCTCTCTCGCCTTCCAGCAGACTCGAAGTGCCATCCGGCAGTACTCGGAAGCGATGGCCATTCAGGTTCCGGTGGATCTTGATGCGGCACCGGAGCACGCACCGGCTGGAGAGGATGACATGGAGCCGGAGGCGTTTGCGCTGAACCTGCTTCAGAGACAATTGGAGCCGGATGAATTGACCTTGGCTGATACAATTCCCGATCCGCACATTGAAGCACCGGATTCCCGCGTGGTGAAAAATGAACTCCTGAGTAGTCTCAGTGAAATGTCCCGACGCTGGCCCAAGGTTGAGCGCGAAATGTTCCAATTGCATTTCATGGAAGGGCTGAGCATTGACGACGTTGCGCATGCATTCGCCTGTGACCGTGAAGCGGTTGAGGCGTCTGTTTCCAATCTCCGTGCCCGGTTGCGTACAGTCGTATCTGGCATGGCTGGTGGGCAGTGCGGAGGTGAGACGATACCGGAGCAGGTTGCGGCATACAGCACACATCTCGACAGCCTTGCGGCAGGCACCGTCGGTGATCCGGGGTATAAGTGATCTGTGTCCTCCCCTCATTTTTCTCACCCATTGATACCGCCTTCGGTACGCTCCTGGCGTTATGCCGATGCGCGCCTCGAATGTCCTGGTTGTGAGCGTGCACCAGGCTGCCACCAATGGTTCCGACTTGGTCTTTGATGCGTCCGTCGAGTGAAGCTGTCGCGCGGTTCAGCGGATTGAACGGGAGCCGATGCGCCCTACTGCGGGACGACAAGGATGTGGCCTGTTGAAGCGGGATCAGTACCCGCAGATCATTCGCCCTTGAGAATATCGCGGATCGCTAGCGGGTGGTCGGTCATCTCGCTGTTGGCGGCTTCGAGCTTGTCGCGGCTGGAGACGACGCATGTGGCGGCTTGGGGTCGTCCCGCTTCGAGGGTCTCGAGCAGAGCGCGGCGGGCTTCCGCAGGCGTTACCGACTTCATCCGTTCATAGCGTCGCTCGCGCACGTCGTGGGTGATGCCCGCCAGGTGGCGTATGAGCGCGTCGTGTGTGGCGGCGGCGGGACGGATGGGGCGGGTCATGTCCTTGGCCGTGGCGATGATGGCGCGGTCGATATCGGTTTGCGTCCACGGGGCCGTCTCCACGAAATCCCTGGTCTTCTCAAACACATCGAGTGTGCGTGTGATGTGGGGGTCGTTGTACGACCCCATGGAGAGTCGGCCGTGGAACGGGTTGTGGTTGAAGTGTGCGCCGTAGGCGTTGCCCTTGAACCGGATCTCGCTGAGGATGTACTCCATGCGCACGAGATGTGACGCCACGGCCAGCACTGGCCCATCCGGATGCGAGAAGTGTGGAGCGGGCATCGCAAGGGCGCAGTGCGCCACTTGGATGGGGCCGGCCAGCCCTTCACGCGGCGGCACATCATAGGGCACGAACCCGGTGGGGGCGGGTGAGGGAAGCCCTTCGGCCATCTGTCCGGCCCAGTCCGAAAGCGCGGACTGTATGGCCGTGAAGACGGTCGGCGATCCCGTAAAGCTGGCGCTCAACCGGTCCCGGTTGAGCAAGAAGCCGCGAATGGCTTCGACAGCGGCCATAACCTGCTCGCACTCGGAATCGAATCCGCCAACCAGGGTCTCCGCCAGGTCGAGCTGGGGCAGACCATGCATCACTTCTTCCAAGTGATCCTCGCTGTTGAGTCCGCGCGCGGCATGCGTGGCTGCCGTGCCGCTGCCGTTGTGCACCATGGCGGTGCGGCAGTGGGCCAGCATCTGCGCGAGGATGTCGTGAAGGCGCTCGCGGTTGCGCGGGTCGACCGCGAACAGGATGTCGTGCAGGAGCTCAAGCGCCGGGCCGATACGGTCGTCGAGTGTCTTCATCGATACCCGCAGGCCCCACACCGGCTCGTCCTCGCGCGTGGCATGGGTCATGAGGATGGGGATGCATCCGATGCCGCCGGTCGAAGCGGCCTTGCGGTGCGCGATGACCTCGTACCCGGAGCCCGCCGCTCCCATCTTAGTGATGGCCTCGGTATAGTGGGGCAGGCGGCTCCACAGGGCTTCGGGGAGTCCCTGCAGGCTGAAGTCGAGCATGAGTGTGTTGACGCCGTTGGACGGCACATCGTTTCGGAGCAGCGTGACAGGGCCGGCCGATTCTGTGGTGGTGGGAATGTGAACCAGGTCGGCCGGAAGGTCGGCGATGCCGAGCTGCGGCAGGGAGGCGATCTGCGCGGGCGTATTCGGCTCGCTGTTCTCGCGGTCCAGCTCGGCCGCAGCTGCGGCGATCTTGCGCGCGTCGTCGTCGCTCATGCCCTTGCGTGTGTTTTGCATGCGCGCATCGAACGCGGCCTGCAGGCGGGCCTCGTGGTCCGGGTCGGGCGTCATCGTCACGGTGAGGCGGTGCGGGTTATCAATCAACAGCTCGCGAATCATGGTACTGAAGAGCGTGGGGTCTTCGCGATACCGGTCGCGGCAGGTCTGGAGGTGTTGCTGCATGCTGACGAAAGGAAGGGGATCGTTGCCGTAGAGCCAGCTCTGGATCACGTTGTCCATCACGTGTAGAGGGAAGAGCGATTGAATTTCGAGATACTGGTAGGCGGCCTGCTGGAAGGCGGCATCGATGGCGTCGGGGTCGATCCCCTTGTCGGCAATGCCGGCCAGCGTATCGAGGACGCACTGTTGAAAGGCGTCCCGATGGTCGGCTTCTGAGCCCTTCAGGCCAACAGAAAAAGTACCCTCGCAACCCATGGCGTCAGCGTGTGTCTGGACCAGGTCGATACCCAGGTTGGAATCGATCAGCGCCTTCTTTAGCGGCGCGGCTTCGTTGCCGACCAGGACCAGTTCCAGGACGCGCATCAGGACGGTGGTCACGGGATCGGCCGCGTCATAGGCGCGCCAGCTCGTGACGAGATAGGTCTTGTTGGTCAGGGGTTCGTCGTGTCCGACCGGGTAGGTGTCGGCGATGGCGCGCGGCGCATCCCACGCCGGCTGCCGGGCAATGGCGGGCTGTGCCCCGGTCGCGCTGAAGGCCGCGAGCCGGGGCTCGAGGAAGGCGAGATACTCCTCGGTGGGGATGTCGCCATACAGGAAGAACCGGGCGTTGGAGGGGTGGTAGATTGACCGGTGGAAGGTTAGCATCTCTTCGCGTGTCAGATCGGGAATGGCCACGGGGTCGCCGCCCGACTCGAGTCCGTAGATCGTGTCAGGAAAAAGCCCGCGTGACTGGGCGCGATAGAGACAAGCTTCGGGATTGGAGAAGGCACCCTTCATCTCGTTGTAGACGATCCCGTTGACGGTCAGGGCGCCGGCAGGCGCGGCCGGATCGAGCGGGGCAAGGTGGTGGGCCTCGCGGCGGAACGTCGTGTTGGAGAGCAGGGGATGAAACACGGCGTCGAAATACACATCGGCCAGGTTGAACAGGTCGCGCTTTACGTTGCTGGCGACCGGGTAATAGGTGCAGTCGGGCCCGGTCATGGCGTTGATGAAGGTCGCCATACTCATCTTGATCATCTCGAAGAAGGGCTCTTTCACAGGGAAGCGTTCCGACCCGGCCAGGACCGAATGCTCGAGGATGTGAGGCAAGCCCGTGTCGTCCGGTGGTGGGGTGGGGATGCTGATCGAGAAGAGATTCTCGGCATCGCTGTTATGGATGTGGAGCAGGCGAGCCCCGCTGCGCGGGTGATGGAGCTCGTAGGCGGTGGAGTGGAGGGCGGGTAGAGTAGTAACCCGCGTCACCTCGAAGCCTCGTACGGTTTCGCCTTCTTTCAGCTTGTGATCAGCAGTGTCCATGAGATTACCCCGTAAGTGCAGAAAGCCGGCAAGAATAGCCGAACCACATGCGAGATGGAAGTGTTATACGGAAGGAAGTGGCGAATCTGAGAAGTGGCGTATTCGCCTGCCCTCCATAGCCCGCAGGGCGTCGGAGGGATCTCCGGCCCCGGGCACCCCAAAACCCCTGCTTGACCTGCGCAGGCCGCTCAGCGTAACCTACGGCACGGATGTAGGAAGAAGTTATAGGAAGTGTAGAGTCATGAATTACGGTATTATTGTAGCAGGTGGACGCAGTGAGCGCATGGGCGCCAAGGTTGACAAGGCCTTTGTCAGTCTGGGCCCGCGCCCGGTGCTGGCCTATTCCCTTATGGCATTCGAGGAATGTCCAGATATTGACGGAGTGATCCTTGTGACGCGCAAAGAGCGCGTGAAGGCGGGTCGCAGCGTGGCGGAAATGTTCGGGTGTGCCAAAGTGAAGGATGTGGTGGCGGGCGGCCCCATGCGCCAGATATCGGTCCAGAACGGGCTGGATGCGCTTCCCGAGGACGTCAAAATTGTCGCCGTGCAAGATGGCGCCCGCCCTTGTGTGACGCCTGCATTGATTTCGGAGACGATTAAGTCGGCCAAGCGCTACGGATCGGGCGTGGCGGCTGTGCGAATTGCCGATACGGTAAAGCACGTGGAGCGCGGCCTAACGGTGACACGCACGGTCGATCGTTCCAAGCTGTGGGCCGTGCAGACACCCCAGACGTTCAAGCTCAGCCTTCTCAAGAGGGCCTTCGAACTCGTGAAAGAGAAGAACGCGACCATTACCGACGAGTCGTCGGCGGTTGAGTTGACCTCGCAGAAAGTGCGACTGGTCCAGGCATCGGTATCGAACGTTAAGATCACAACGCCGGACGACTTGGTCATGGCCACCACTCTGCTCAACCTGCATCGGAACTTTGTCCCATGAAGTCAGCCCGCTACGCGGTCCTGGGAGACATACACGGAAATTGGGAGGCGCTCAGCACGGTCCTCGCGGACGCGTCTGAACAGGGCGTCACCGAGTACGTGTCGGTCGGCGATGTCGTTGGCTACAACGCCGATCCGGCGGCTTGTCTCAACAAGATACAGGAACTGGGCTGCGTAGTGGTCCGTGGCAACCACGATCATTACTGCTCACACGAGGAATCACTGCACGACTTCCATCCCTTGGCCGCCAAGGTGATTAGCTGGACACGCGACCAGCTGGACGAGGATCAGATTGACTATCTGCGTCACCTGAAGATGCACGTCTCGATAGATGGGTTCACCCTTGTGCACAGTACGCTGGATATGCCGGAGCACTGGGGGTACGTGTTCGACACGTTGGAGGCGGAGGCCCATTTCAACTACCAGCACACGTCGGTCTGCTTCTATGGCCACACCCATGTGCCGGTGGTGTTCGACAAGCTCGGGCGTGTCACGCGTCGCAACACCGAAACGCTGAAGATCGAGATCGGGCACAAGTATTTCATCAACGTGGGCAGCGTTGGCCAGCCGCGCGACGGCGATCCCCGCTGCGCCTACGTGATCTATGATTCTGACGCGAAGACCGTAGAGTTCCGTCGTTGCACCTACGATCTCCCGGCTGCCCAGTCCAAGATTCGCGCCGCCGGTCTTCCCGAGCGCCTCGCCGAACGCCTCGCGATCGGCAAGTAGGAGTCTTGACGCGGCAACCGGCTTTTGACTATCTTACCCACTTCGCACGGCATTTTGTGCGATGACTACAACACCTAACAGGAGTACCATAATGGCATACGTGATTTCTGATGCATGCACGAAGTGCGGCAGCTGTGAGCCGGTTTGTCCGTCCGAGGCGATTGCCGAAGGCGACAGCAAGTACGTGATCGATCCCGAGAAGTGCGTGGATTGCGCACTGTGTGTGGATGAGTGCCCGGTCGAGGCTATCTCGGCCGGCGACTGATCCGTGCTACCGATCGTCCGGTTGTGAGCACCTCACAACATGATTCTCAGGGAGGGTACCGGTACCTGTTTGGACCGGTACCCTCTCGTCGTTTGGGTCGCTCGCAGGGGGTGGACCTGGTACCGGTCAAGACCTGTACGTTCAACTGCCCCTTCTGTGAGGTAGGCCTCACCACGGTTCATACGACCGAGCGGCGCGAGTATGTGCCGGTGGACGATGTGCTGGCCGAGTTCGATGCGTGGCTTGCGGCGGGAGGCGAAGCCGATATCATCACCGTGGCCGGCTCCGGCGAGCCGACGCTCCACTCACGCTTTGGCGATATCCTGGTCGGCATCAAGGATCGCTGTGACATCCCCACGGCATTGCTGACCAACAGCTCGCTGATGCATCTGCCCGAAGTGCGGGCAGGGGCGGCGCATGCTTCGATCGTTAAGGTCTCGCTCAGTGCCTGGGACCAGGCCTCGTTCGAGCGCGTCAATCACGCGCATCCATCGCTCTCCTTTGAATCGATGATTGAGGGCCTGCGGGCGCTACGCGGCGTATACAGTGCCCGGATCTGGATGGAAGTGTTCCTGATGGCGGGGGTGAACGATGATCCCTCCGATGTGGCGAAGATTGCCGAGCTGGCGAAAGGGGTTCGCCCCGATCGCGTGCAGCTCAATACCGTGGTGCGTCCCCCGGCCGATGGGCTTGCGGGTGCCGTGACGCCAGAGGCTCTACAGAAGTTGGCGGGCCTGTTCGAGCCGCGGGCCGAACTGATCGCAGGATTCCATGGCGAACCGTGTCGCGGGGCCGTGGCCGCAGAAACAGAAAGTGTAAACATGCTGGCTCGCCGCCCCTGTACGGCGGCCGATGTCGCCGCGTCATTCGGGCTGTCCGAGGCGGAGTCAGGGGCGCTGCTGAAGTCGCTCTATGAGTCGGGGCGCGTCGTCACTGAGGCCCGGGAGGACGGTATCTATTATCTCGCCAAATCTTGATCTCAAGGCGGTATTCCGGTAAGAGTTAACGGGTTGTAGAGATCGATGGAGATCCACTGATCACTGATTACTGATTGCTGATCACTTTTCCTGCGGCCGTAGGCCGCCCCAACGGAGAGACTATGCTGTCTGCGCTTCAAAAAGTTTTCGGAACCAAGCACCAGCGTGACATCAAGCAGATGGCACCGCTGGTGGATCGTATCAATGCCTTGGAGGAGGAGTATCAATCGCTCTCCGAGGAGGCATTGAAAGCCAAGACGGGCGAGTTCAGGGCTCGCCTGGAGCAAGGCGAGCTGCTCGACGACATCATGTGCGAGGCCTTTGCGGTGGTGAAGAACGCCTGCCGCCGCCTGCTCGGGACCACCGAGATGCTCTGTGGGCACGAATTGACCTGGGACATGGTCCCCTTCGACGTGCAGCTCGTCGGTGGCATCGTGCTGCACAGCTCGAAGATCGCCGAGATGGCCACCGGCGAGGGCAAGACGCTCGTCGCCACGATGCCCGTCTATCTCAATGCCCTGACAGGCAAGGGCGTCCACCTCGTGACGGTGAACGACTACCTGGCTCGCCGTGACTCGCAGTGGATGGGAGTGGTCTATGAATACCTGGGGCTAACCGTCGGCTGTATTCAGAACCAGATGACACCGGACGAGCGGCGCAGGGAGTACGCATGCGACATCACCTATGGCACCAACAGCGAGTTCGGGTTCGACTACCTGCGCGATAACGGAATGGCCTTTGACTCCGAGCATCAGGTGCAGCGCGGGCACTACTATGCGATTATCGACGAGGTTGACAGTATTCTGATCGACGAGGCGCGTACGCCTCTCATTATCTCGGGACCCGCGCCGCACTCCTCAAACCAGTATTTCGAGCTGAAGCCGCGTGTGGAGCAACTCGTGCGTAAGCAGCGCTCGCACTGCAACGGCATGGTGACCGAGCTCAAGAAGCACTTGGATGCCGGCGAAACCGAGAAAGCCCAGTTCCTGCTCTACCAGGTTTATCACGGCATGCCCAAGCACAAGCAGCTTATGCACATGCTTGAGGATCCCGCGGTCCGCCGGCTGCACGAGCAGGTCGAGAACATGATGCTCACCGATATGCGCAAGGAGCTGGCCCGCGAGCTGCGGGAAGAGCTCTACTTTACCATCGATGAGCGCGGTCACGACGCCAGTCTTACGGAGAAGGGGTGCGAGGCGTTGAATCCGACCGACCCCGAGGCCTACGTGCTGCCGGATCTCATTTCGGCTATGTCCGAACTGGATGGCAAGGGCGACGAGGTGTCGGAGCAGGAGAAGACCGTCATGCGGCAGGAGATCCAGCAGACCTACTCCGACCGCGGCGAGCAGATTCACAATGTCGACCAGCTCATCCGCGCCTATTGCCTCTACGAGCGTGACGTGGAGTATGTCGTCCAGGAAAACCGGGTCATGATCGTGGACGAGTTCACCGGGCGCATCCTGCCGGGCCGCCGCTGGAGCGATGGACTGCATCAGGCCGTGGAGGCCAAGGAGGGGGTCAAGATCGAGCGCGAAACCCAGACGCTCGCCACGATCACGATCCAGAACTATTTCCGCATGTACGATAAGCTGGCCGGCATGACCGGTACCGCCGAGACAGAAGCCAACGAGTTCCGTGACATCTATGCGCTGGATGTCGTGGTGATCCCCACCAACCGTCCGGTTAGGCGCGTGGATGCGAATGACCGCGTCTACAAGTCGCAGCGCGAGAAGTTCGGCGCCGTGATCGAGGAGATTCGCGAGTATCACGACAAGGGATTGCCCGTGCTGGTGGGTACGGTGACGGTGGACACCTCCGAATTGCTCAGCCGCATGCTCAAGCGCGCGGGCATTGTGCACAACGTGCTCAACGCCAAGAACCACGAGGCCGAGGCGGAGATTGTTACGCGGGCGGGTCAGCCCGGCGCTGTGACGATCGCCACGAACATGGCCGGTCGCGGTACGGATATCAAACTGGGCAAGGGCGTGGTGAGACTCGAACGTGAGCTGATCCTGTCACAAACCGGGCTCGACGACCGCGTTGATGGTGGCAAAACAATACGGGCCATGCTGGAGGAGGAACCGAGTGGCCTGCACGTGATTGCGTCCGAACGGCACGAATCACGCCGGATTGACCGCCAGTTGCGCGGACGCTGCGCGCGCCAGGGCGATCCGGGCTGGACCCGTTTCTACGTTTCGCTCGAGGACGACCTGATGCGCCTGTTCGGGTCTGACCGTATCGCCGGCATCATGGAGCGCCTCGGACTGGAGGAAGGGCAGGAGCTGGAGCACAAGTGGCTCAACAAGTCGATTGAGACCGCTCAACGCCGCGTCGAACAGCACAACTACTCCATCCGCAAACGCACGCTCGAATATGATGACGTGATGAACCGTCAGCGCGAGGTGATCTACGGCTTCCGCGGCGATATCGTGCGGACCGAGAATATCCGTGAGCACATTTTCGACATCCTGAATGACGTGATCCTGGAACAGGCCGAGGCGTTGCCGCAGGACCCGGACGAGGAATCATTGCATGACTTCATGGAGTGGGTCCAACTCACCTTTCCGATCGCGTTCCGTGCCAGTGATCTGACCGGCAAGTCAGACCCGGAGGAGGTCGCCAAGACCGTGTTTGATCGGGTCGAACGGGCCTACGAGCTGAAATGCCAGATGGAGGATCCGGGCGCGGTCGAGGCCATGGAGCGCCATATTGTGCTGCAGAGCGTCGATTCGCAGTGGCAGGATTATCTGCGCTCAATTGATGCACTGCGCCAGGGCGTGGTCCTGCGTGCGTACGGGCAGCGTGATCCGTTGGTTGAGTACAAGCGCGAGGCCTTTGAGATGTTCGGTCAGCTCATGACCAGCATCAAGCAGGACATCGCCTCGGCCGTCTTCCGGACCACGACGAACGTCGAATCGTTTGAGTCGTTTATATCATCCCTGCCGCAGACGCTCGTCCACGACGAGGTCTCGCTGCTCGGAGCCGGAGGCGCGGCACCGCCGGCAGGCATTTCCCCTCAGGGCGCGCCGCCACCCGATCGGATGCCCGGCCTGCCGCCGGGCGGAATGCCGGGCGCGGGCAGCACGGTTCATCGCGACGCCGACAAGGTAGGGCGCAACGATCCCTGTCCTTGTGGAAGCGGCAAGAAGTTCAAGAAATGCCATGGAGCGTGAGGGAATTACCGCGATGACCATCATGGGGGTGTCCCCTGCCGCCTTGTGCGGCAGGAGCACAAGATCCCGGGGCAAGGCGAGCTTTCCCCGAAACGATCTTGCTCACACGCCTTCCACTGCGGAGTCCTATCCCACAAGGTCGCGCGCGGGGATTCCTCAGCATTGCAAGTGCGCGGCGATCTTGCTAATCTTGTAGATGTGAAGATGCGGCAGAAAGCGTGGGTGGCAGCCCTCTCTCTTGCTATGCGGAAGGCGGTGAATTCGTCCCATAGCCCGGATGCATGAACGCTACGCAGTTCCAGCATAGAGTGGGCTCCATTGAGGACCCAGCGCATGCCGGTTCGTTCCATGCGATCTTTCACCACGTATCGGCAGGCCCCTTCAATAACCCCTGAGGCTATCGGGTAGCCCTCTTCCAAGTATTCGTCATAGCGCATACGATGCGCGTTGTTTCTGAAATACGTGCAAATGCTTTCAAGTTT
>JAOZSS010000185.1:0-1854 GCA_029939545.1 Kiritimatiellia bacterium
GGTATCGCCACGATGACTTGCGCGTTGCCGCATCGAGCGCAAGAAGACTAAACAGAATCACGCCGCTTTCCAGGTAGGCACGACGATTGATGGTGATCATCACAAAACTGAGTCCAACCAGGGCAACTCCTGCAAGCGCAGAACGCGACCCGTAGCGGCGTGCTACGATAAACGCCAAAAGAAGAAGTGAGGCCAACCCCATCCCGGCGCTGACGAACCGCATTGAGAAGAAGGTTGCAGGCAACATGTGGAACACCAGCCACGTCAGCGCAAAATGAAAAGGGGATACGAATGCCTGTGGAAACTGACTCATACTGCGGTCGCAAAAGAGCACCGCATCCTTGGCTTCAACATGCCAGATACCCTCATCGGGACCCGGCAACGGGTACGTGCGGATATCCGTAAACCGCGCTAGCACGATCACTAGCCCTACAGCAATCCAAAGGAGGATCAGAACACTACGTTGTTTGGGCCACTCAGCTTTCATCTTCTTGTCCTCCGACCTGTCCTCCGAAGCTTCAGCGAAGGAGGAAGCTTCAGCCTACATTCGGCAGTTGGATTAACTACGAAACACGCGAAATACACGAAAGGGAAATAGACAAAGGTGATCTCGATCAGTGTAGATCCAGTTGGCCACACACCAATTGGTTTTCTTTCGTGTGTTTCGTGTGTTTCGTAGTTTGACTGCTGCCTCACCCCTCTCTTCGGCGATCCGGCGAACCCACCACGTAACGGGCTAGCAGGCAAATCCAGGTGTGCCAAGGGCGATTGTAAGGCCTGTAGCCGGATACTATGGCGCGCAGGAGGTGTACTATGGCCTGCATCCTCGCGCCCCGACAGAAAGCCATCCATGAAGCATGCCAGTACTGGCGCGCTATGGCAACATGCTTTGACTTGCTGAACCCGTACAGGCAACCACCGGGACCAAAAGCCTTGTCGAGCACGCGTAGGACCTCGGGCAGAAAAGTGCGATCGTCGCCGCTCAGTCCATCCATTCCCGGCCTATGATGGGCCAACGGACACTCCAATCGCACAATCCGCTCACTGGCAGCCATCCTGATCCACAGATCGTAGTCCTCGGGCCCACGGAAACGCGAATCGAACCCTCCCGCTGCAATCACGGCGGCTTTGCGGACGAGCACAGTTGAAGTGGCCACCCAGTTTCCATTCACAAAGTCTTCCAAGCCAAGAACAGTGGAAGCGTAGCCCACACTTGCTTCTTGGGTTGAATCAGGATCCGACACCTGTTGCCGGGTCTGCGCAGAGACCAGCCCCGTATCGGGATGCTTCCCGAGCCATTCCCACTGACATTCAAGCCGCTCCACAAACCAAGCGTCATCGGCATCCAGGAAAGCCAGCCACTCACCATGCGCTACGGCAAGCCCGGCATTGCGCGCCCCAGCCGGACCGGTGTTTGAAGAAAGGGATGAAAGGTGAAAGGTGAAAGCTGAGGAGGGGTGGTCATCGATCCATCGTTGCGCGGTCGCGGCAGTGCTGTCGGTGGAGGCATCGTCCACGACAATGACCTCAATCCCGACTCCCGCTCCCCCGACCTCCGACCCCGGACCTCTGACCTCCGGCCTTATCAGAATCGTCTGGGCAGCCACCGACTCCAGCGCCGCACCAATCGTGTCCTCGGCATTGTAAGCCGGAATAATAACGCTGATCAGTGCTTCTTCAGTATGTGTCATGGGGTTTGCCATCGTTCAGCCCAAGAACAGGAAAAGACTAGACAGGATTAACAGGATTTACTGGATGGGCGCGCTCGGCGCGCGGTAAAAACGACATCGCCCAAAACAGTATCCTTTAACTTCAGAACGGATTGCTGACTCAATCCGCTCAAGGCGGCCGAAG
>JAOZSS010000185.1:1864-4631 GCA_029939545.1 Kiritimatiellia bacterium
CCCCACGATCCTGCAAATCCTGTTCATCCTGTCCAATTACTCCCTCTCTTCATCCCTCAGCCTCTTTCCAAGACATGCTTGATGTCTGCCCGTTCAGTCTCGCTCAGAAGCAAGATCGAGCAACCGACATACAGCACCGTCGCCGCCAGTCCCAAGGCAATCAGTGACAGCCATCCCGTCACATAGCTCCTCACACTGATACAGAAGAGAAGTCCTACGAACCACGGTGCCAATCCTTCTGCCACTACCTCCTTGAGATAGCGTGCGGCCGGAATGCGGAAACCCCGCAGCGCGAGGGGAAGCTGGCCGAACAGATACATAAGCCACAGCGCGATCAGACTCGCGAGGGCCGATCCCTGTGCACCCAAACTCAGGATTGCCAAAAAGTAGAAGGTCAGGCCAAGGTTGAAGAGCTGCCCCAAGATAGTAATGATCGTATAGCCTCGCAGCTTTTCTCTCGATGCCGCCAGCGTAGAAAGCCCCTGTAGACTGCAGAAAGGCACCCACGCCACGAAGAGGATAAACATGACATCTGGCGCCTGACCGTAAAGCGGGGCGCGCGGTCCCAGGTAGAGACGGAACAACGGTTCGCGCCATGCAATCAGCGGACACGCCATGAGTCCCAGCATCCATAGACTGTAACGACCAATCCTCAGGAATGCGTTCCTAAGCGCTTCTTCCCGGTCGTGCGCATGCAGGGCCGCCATCACCGGCTGGAACGGGGTTGCCAACGTTCTCACAAACGGCAGGATCTGTCGAAATGGAAGCCCCCCGAGGTGAAAGGCCCCCACATCGATAGCGGAAGCGAAGCGGTTCAGGATGAGAGGATCCATGGCGCGGTACAGCGCTTGCCCCACCTGGTCGAGCGTAACCCAACCACCGAACGAGAAGAGACGACGACGGAGGGCCGGGTCGGATGTTCCTCGGGCAAACCGAAGTGCAGGCAAGCAACGCCGGGAGAACCACAGTGTAGATATCGTTATAGCAACGTCACTCGCACTCTGTGCCACAGCCACCCAGAGCACCCGTGTGCTCCCGACCAATAGCCCCAGCAGCAGCACGGTCTTGAGCAGCTGTCCACCTAGCGCCAAAGCGTTAATCAGAAGAAAGCGTTCCTTCGCAAAAAGGCCCACGGTCAGGGGAGACGCCAGGAGTCTCAATGCGGAAGTACCCAGTAGGAGCCCCGCCATCAGTCGGGCGTCGGACAGGAATCCAGCGGGAATATTGAGAAGGGCGTCGCACTGCCAGACGACCATCGTGCCGATAGCGACCATGAGAGTTACCGCGAGACAGAGCGGCGGATACACCGAGGAAACAACGCGAGTGACCTCGGCATCATCGCCACGTGAATGCGCCGCCGCAACGAAACGCCCCACGCCGCTTGAGAAGGTCGTGACAATCAACGGGAGCAGCATGACCGCCGATGAGACGACCGGCAGCAGGCTGTACTCATCAGGGCTGATCCGGCGAATCAGATGCTGGTACACCCAGAGCAGAACCGTGATATCCAGAACACGCGCCACCATCCCGCCAAACGCGTTCACCACGATCCGTCGTCTATTTGCTACATACGCCATACAAAAGCCTTATTCGGCTGAGCCCCGTGCCTTGCCACTTCGTGTTTCTTAGACAGGATCAACAAGATGAACAGGATTGGCGGCCTGACGGCCGCTCTGAGTTCGTTGAGCCGACACTCCATTCTGAAACTCCATCATCCGGTTTCAGTCGAAACTGTTTCCCTGTGCGAGCGACATGGCATGCCGTAGCGCAAAGCGCCCAGGCGGAAGCTCGCACCCATCCGGCATATCCTGCCTGCCCGCCATAGCCCAGCGGGCGACGGCGGGTTGATCCTGTCAAAACAACTCTCTCTCAATCCCTCAGCCCTTCTTTTCTTCCCTCTCTTCAGCTTTCAGCCTTCACCCCTCAGCCCTTCTCACTAGGACCTCAACACACCGCTCAGATGCATGACCGTCGCCATATAGAGCCGGGCGTTCAGCCGGCGGCGCAAAGGTACGCACGGCATCTCGGATTGCCTCCACGTCCGAGCCTACCAGCATATTCCATCCATTCTCAACCGTTTCAACCCACTCCGTGTCCTCGCGCAACGTTACGCAAGGAACGCCCAGCCAGTACGCCTCCTTCTGCATCCCACCCGAATCAGTGAGGATCATTCGTGCATTCCGCTCCAGTCGCACCATATCAAGGTACCCTACAGGTTCAATCTCTACCAACCCGCCCTTGGGTTCACCGCCAGCCATGGCATCCAAACGAGCCCGGGTACGGGGGTGCACGGGAAACAAAACGGGTTCATCGAGTGAACGCAGAGTTGAAACAAGTCGTTCCAGAACAGCGGGATCATCCGTATTGGAGGCCCTATGGATCGTTGCCAGGACATAGCCTTGCGGCTCCACGCCCGAGCGTTCAAGGATACCCGGTGACTCCTCTGTGCTATTGGTCGCCAGCATCAGAGCATCTGCCATAACATCTCCGACCTGATGGACTCCCCGTGTAATGCCCTCGGCAGCCAGATTGGCGACGGCGGCATCACTGGGACAGAGCAGCAGGTCAGAGAGGTGATCTGTCACCACACGGTTGAGCTCCTCGGGCATAGTGCGATTGAAACTTCGCAGCCCTGCTTCGAGATGTACCACCGGAATGTGAAGCTTGGATGCGGCCAAGGCTCCAGCAATCGTCGAGTTTGTGTCTCCATAGACCACAACCCAATCCGGTTGCTCCTGCAACAGGATCGGCTCGATCCGCTCCAGCA
>JAOZSS010000186.1 GCA_029939545.1 Kiritimatiellia bacterium
GGATGTCGCTCATGTCAGATCCTTCTTGAACCACGAATGAACACTAAAAAGCACTAATGAGACGGGGGGATGATACATGTCCATAAATGGTTTCCATCATTCATACCCCATCGGAAGGGGTTTGCATCTGAATGGGATGCAGGCCCAGCACGAAAACAGGCGATATTGAGCAAATAGCCTCATGTCAACAGCTTGCGTCATATCTGACTCTCCGGTGCAGGCAATCGCGAAAAATGGAAATCAGGCCGGGCGCGGATCGATCCAAGGCTGTTCCCTGTTGAATGTCCGCGGGTAACGCTTAAATAAGCAACATTCTTCATATCAACGACTTACAGTATTACGGGCCATCCATAGAGGGGTAGCTCTTAAATAAGATTCAGGCCCAATGCGGTAGATACCGTTACTAGCCGGGAACGGATCTCCAGCGGGGAGCGGATCCATTACCCCATCGTCATTCCCGTCATTACATCCTTTCTTACACGCTTTACTGTGAATTACATCCTTTTTCTCCAAGTTGCTCCAGGGCCACGCTTTACGCATTCAACATCCCCTGATTTTTGCATATTCCAGAGGACATGTCGGATCATATCCCTGCTGACGCCGGGACATGCCGATTCAATGTCAGCGAGGGTGAATAGATCGTCCACACGAAGAACCGCCCCCTTTACAAGGGCAGTCTTGGCACCCTTTTCGACCTTGACCTCACCGATGCGTTGCTCGAAGTCCTCGTAGGTCTGCTTGAGAATGAACAACACATAGTTGATATACGGCCATGGATCGTGCTGGCCTTCGTGCCAGCCTTGTGAGCTTTGCCGGAGAGTCTCATAATAACGATCCTTGTTCTGTTCGATCGTTCGCTCAATGCTGACGTATCTGCCCACTTCGTAGCCGAGATGGTATAGCTGAAGCAAAAGGAGAAGCCTGGACACACGCCCATTCCCATCCCGGAATGGATGGATGCACAAAAAATCCAGGTTCGATGCCGCCAACAAGACCAAACCCGGAATTCGTTGGTCCGCTATGAGTTGATCCCAAGACTCGGCCCAGCGCTCCATAGCGGGCGGTGTTTGCGCTGCCGAAAGCGTGCAGAACCGTACGCGGCTGCCCCCATCCGGGAACGTCTCGATGATGTCGCCGTCTTTCTCTTTGAACTTCCCAGAATCCCACATCTGACCACGACATATCTCATGCAGGTGGCACACTGTGGAAACGGAAAGAGGAATACCTCCGGCCTTTTCGTGTATCCATTTCAGTGCTTTCTGATAGTTGCGAACTTCCTCCTCATCTCTGTCTCGCAGGCGACCTTTCCCAAGAACCACGGCCTTGGCGCGAGCTTTGTCAATCACGACTCCTTCGATTCTGTTCGACGCAACGGCACTTTCTATGACCGCGTGCTCCTTCAGCACTTTGAGTTTTTCGGGGGATTGCTTTGTGAACAGATCCTGATGCCCCTTCATCTCCGCAAGTTCCGTGAGCGACCAGGCGGTCACCATGGGTATGTCTGGAGCTTGCGCGATAAATTGCTCTAATGTCTTCATTTGATCACCAGCCATGTGATGAGTTCGAAATCCGATGATTCCGTGGCCTGCTCCGTCTTGTCAGGGATGACGAAATCACGACCGGATTGCAGGCCGGCAGCGGTCCGCTTCTGGTAGGTGCGGGCAATGGCGTTGATGGCCTGGGCCAGCAGATCGCTGTATTTCTCCATCTTCGCCCCGCTTTCGGTCTCCTGATCGAACAGATCGCAGAGGGATTGATAGGGCGTGTCCTTGCCGGCACTGAGCTTCTGAAACATGGTCAGTACGTTCTTGGCATGGGTGAAACTGAAACGGACGGTCCCATCGTCCCTGATATAGAGAAGGTAGTACCGCCCCAAGGGATTTACCGTGGAGGCCCGCTTCTCCTGCTGCGGATTCTTCTGCCGTAAGCAGAAGATCACACCGGGTTTCACAATCTCGTGCCAGCTCTTGTCGAACAGCTCGGTGTCCTTTGTCCCGCTCAACGTCGGTGTCACAGCGTAGAGGCCCAAGGGGGCGTCCTCCAAAAGCTTGCGGTTGTCGGCCAGATAATTCATCAGCTCAACCCGGAAATCGTCGAGCGTAAACTCACTGAGCGAGACATTGTCGTCCATCTCTTCGAGATCAATGACCTCATCCCGCAGGCGTATGAGCTGTTTCTCGCGATAGGTTAGCTCTTCCGTAACCAACTCTTTGAGTTGATCGGGGTCGAGCAGGTTGTCGGAACCGCTGGCGGCCAGATCCACCACTGCCATACGCGCTTCGACGCGATCCTTGAGGTTGATGTATTTGTTCAGGTCATCCGTGGGCCAGAAGTTAACGAGCTGAATCTGCTTGTTGGTGCTGCCCAGGCGGTCGATGCGGCCGAAGCGCTGGATAATCCGGACCGGGTTCCAGTGGATGTCATAGTTAACCACATAATCGCAATCCTGTAGGTTCTGGCCTTCCGATATGCAGTCGGTGGCGATAAGGATATCGATCTCGGAGTCCTGCGGCATGTTGGGCATTTTTTCGCGAAGCTTGGAGCGCGGTGAAAAGTTGGTCAGGATGGAGATAAAATCAGTCTGACGAGCATAGCCCGTCGGCTTGAACGTGGTGCGGTTGTCACCGGTGCCGGTGACCAAAGCACAGTGCAGGTCCAGCGCTTCAGTCACCCACCCCCTCAACTCCCTATAGAGATACTGTGCCGTGTCGGAATAAGCGGTGAAGACGAGTACCTTTCGATTGCCGTCGTTGAGGGGGGTCTTGACTTTCTCCAGAATGAGCCGCTTCAACTCCTGAAGCTTGGCATCCCGGTCCGCCGTGACAGCCGCAGCCTTCTCGCGGATGGCAATCAACTGCGTGCGATCCTTCTTGAGGTCTCTCTTCCACTCCTTGCGTTTCAGGTGTTCCAGGAGAATTGGGAGCTTTTTCCCCACCATCAGTCTTTCCTGTAGTTCCGCTTCTTCCTCGCCCTGCTCATCAAACAGGTCGGGACTTGTGTACTCATCGAAGTTGCCTTCAAAATGGTCAATCTTCTGTAGCAGGTCGTCGATCTTCTTGATCGTACGGTCAATGGATTCCGCAAAGCTGTATACCGAGCTTTCGAGGCGTTTCAGGTAGTTTGTGCGCATCATGCCGATCAGATAGAACTCGCGCTTCCTCTGATCGTTGAAAAGGACGAGTTGCTCGCTGTCCTTGACGTAACGGTTCACATGGACGTCTTCGAGATAGGCCGTCGGGTTGAAAATGCTCAGCTTGTACTCGGATATCGCGGCATGCAGATCATCGTATGATGGAAAGTACCCCTTGAGATCTGTAGCGGGGTGCAAGGCTATCGGCTTGAGTCTATCGGGAAACTCCCCCATTTCCTTTGTCCCGTAGTAGCTGATGATGTGCTTACGGGACCGTGCGATTGTAAGTTCGTCAAGCAGCTTGAAGAATGATGAGTCCAAGGTGTCCAAAAGACTCCGCACCTTGCGTTCCGGATTCTTCTTGGGATCAGCCCATTGCGTGAAGTGGGTCTGGGCGTTCTTCATCACCTGCGCGATGCTGAATATATCAAGCGACTCCAGGAATGCCTTGTCCTTGTCCTGAGTAATCAACAGGAACTGGTTGCGCAAATCCTTGAGGCTGTTGTTGACCGGAGTTGCCGAGAGCAGGAGCACTTTGGTGTCAACGCCCGTCTGAAGCACCTGGTCCATAAGGAATTCGTAGCGCGTGACTCTTGGAGTTCCATCCTCCCTAGGTTTGCCTCGTGCGCTATTTCGGAAGTTGTGAGACTCGTCGACGACGACCAGTCCGTAATTGCCCCAATTGATGTTTGAATATCTCGCCAGTCCCAAATCGGTATGTGCCTGCACGTCATACTCAAAACGATCCGCGAGTAATGGATTCCGAGCGTCGTTATCACGGAACACACGCCAGTTATCTTCCAGCTTCTTGGGACAAAGCACCAACACGCGCTGATTGAGTTTCTCGAAATACTTGATGACCGCCAACGCTTCGAACGTCTTTCCCAAACCGACACTGTCAGCGATAATGCAGCCGCGATGCTTCAGAATCTTGTTGATCGCGCCCTTGACGCCGTCCTTCTGGAAGTCATACAGCATGTCCCATACGTCAGATTCATAGAAGCCGGTCTTCTCATCCAGTAGGCCACCACGCTCTGCTTCGGACAAGTAGTCTTCGAAAATATGAAAGAGCGTCTTGAAATAGACAAACTCCGGGGAGTGGTTCTCGTACAACTGAGCGAGATAGCTCAAGACCTCAGCTTTGACGTCCTCAACGAGATCCTCGTCGTTCCATACCTCGTCGAACCAGCTCTTCAGATCAATGCGATCTCTATTGTCGTTGACCTCGAGATTGAGCTCCACGTTGTTGCCAGTGACACCAAGTCCGAGCCCACTGACTGTGAAATTGGAGCTGCCGATGATCGCTTCTGAGACCCCCTTGTTGTCTGCATGATACATCTTCCCATGCAGGAAGCCGGGCTTGATGATCGAGCGGATCTCGGCCTTGTCTTCAAGCCAGTCGGAACACGCTTTCGCGACGCGTCTTTGCTGGAGTCGATTTGACAGCGCCAGAACATCATCCTCGTGGTTGCGCGCGGGACAGGCGACATCTCGGTCC
>JAOZSS010000034.1 GCA_029939545.1 Kiritimatiellia bacterium
TTGCGCACTGGACGTGCTGCCCCGTCCCTCCAGTCGAACAGGCGTGTAAGGCCTCGAGGTTCGTCTGCAGATAGCCCTGACTCAACAGCCCCACGTTCTTAACGAAGGCGGTCGCATCACCGCTAAGAAAGAATCGACATCTGCACAGCACCTTGAAGAACAAGGCAATCAGCGCCAAGCCGAAACACATAGGGAACAAACGCCCGGTCACGCGTGTCGGCTGCTGCTCAGATGTCCGTCCACTATAAGCCATGTTGACCCATTCAGTCAGAGCCTCATCGTCCCGGACATCATCACGCGCTCCGTCAGCCCGTCCATTTGACTGGCGGCCCGAAGACATGGGCCACGTTGGCGATATGCCAAATGGCAGTGCAATTCTTCATACTTCGTCAGCATGTTCAATCCAAAACAGTCTCGCCCCACTCGTCGACCGCGAATCGGTTCTACCGTGCCGCCATCTGTCGGGCGGCATCTTGCAGCTCACACCGACAGACACACAGACGGGCCTCGTGGTCGCCCTGGTTACCGCTGAAACGTTCCCGAATAGCCGCAGTGACGGATTCAAATGTTCCGGCTGGCAACGTCTCGCCCTGATGGCAGATACCCAGATCAAAACGATCCAGAACCGAACATATTTTGCTCTGTGTCCAAGGCAGTGGGACCGACTCAAGACATAGCACTGGCGTCCGGTGGATCATAGCGGCAACCGTACCATGGAAACGGTCGGTAATAAGGACCTCACACTGCTCAATGAGGTTAAACCACTGCATGGGATCAAGGCTATCGCCACGCTGCACATCAGCAAAACGGCAATGCATGCCTAAACCGACCGTCAGATAGCCCGCCTGCCGCGCATCAGCCAGGAGCGCTTTGAGTCCCCGATATGGACGAGAGACCGCAACCCCGATCAAGGGACGGTCGGCAGGCAAACACGCCTGACGACATATTTCACTCCGGCCAAGTTCGCTGGCCGGTAACATGAAAGTCGGATCGGGCACCTCCACGAGCACTCCCCTGTAACCCGCCCGCTCCATCAACTGATAGGTATAGGCATCACGAGCGGCGATCATTTCGAACTCTCTCACCAGTGCAGAAACCTCCGGTAGAAACTGCCCGCCACATTCCGGACCAAACCGATACGCCGACACGCCAAATGCAAATCGCCGCTGTTCCGTGAAATCACCCAACCAGTAGGCACTGGGGAAATGACCATTGATCCAGTCTTGATTGATATTCCAGACGTCCATTGCAGCCGACACCGACGCCCCGGCCGGAACCGATCGCCTTAATCCCGCCCGTGATCGGATCGGCGGACATCCCGTCTCTGGAATCTTGCGGGCTATATACGCGCGGAATGTGCGGTCACGCCGTGCGTAGAAGAGGGGGTCCGGCCATCTGATTCTCAACCGTTTGAGCGTCTCGACACCAAACATAGAGGGCGCCTGATAGTTGAGCAACTCCACCGGCAGGCCTGCTTCTCGCAACAGCCGCAGCAACGATTCCGCAAACAACACCGCACCGTTGTTCCGAATGTAGTGATATGTCAGTACGCGCATCATGATTTAAGTAAAGGCAAAGGGCTGAGCTAAGTCAGGAGCGTTTGGAGTGGAAAGCTTGCTCAGCTGCGGCATAGACCTTATCGCCAAACGATTCCCATCGGAACTTCGCAGCGTGTTGTCGTCCCGCTTTACGCAGTTGCTCCCTCCTTGCTTCGGACTGCAAGACCTCCAGCATCCCGCGTTTGATATCCGCTTCCTGCAATGGATTAACCAACACCGCCGCATCGCCGACTGCTTCCGGTACCGCACTGCGATTGGAGGCGACCACGGGACACCCACACGCCATAGCCTCCAGTACCGGCAGGCCGAACCCTTCATAAAGCGACGGATAAACAGACAGTGCGGCCCCCCGATACAAGGCGTGCAGCTGATCTTCCGTTACCGTGCCCAGCCGATGGAACCGATCCGCCAGCTGCAACTGAGCCATTTCACGCTCTACCGCCTTGTCTTTCCAGCTCTTGCCCGCCGTGACCACCAGGTCATGCGGCATCTGATCCTTAAGCTCCGCAAACGCGTGAAGCAGGCGAATAGCGTTCTTTCGTGGCGATAGACTGCCCGCATAAAAGATATACGGCCGATGCAAACCCAGCGCATGCTTCACGTTGGTGACCGCATCCGGACTGATGGTTTCTGGCTTAGGCGACGCCACCCCCGGATAGGCCACGCTGATCCTCTTCGGAGCCAGCGCAAATAGCTTTATCAAGTCCTGACGTGTGTGCTTCGATATCGCCACCACATGCGTCGCTCTTCGGGCACTGGCGCGCATAAAAGCACGCATGTACAGGGCATCACACAGTTTGTATTCCCGAACACCCGCTCCCGCAGCGGGGAAATACGCCAGATCCAGCACCACCGCCACCGAGGCCACGTGCGCAGGCAGAAAGGGCGGCACCAAATTCTTCGGGCATATCAGCACATCCACAGGATGTCGGCGAAGATAGAGGGGCAGCAGGATGTTTTCGTAAAGGAAGTGGTGAATAGTCGGCAACACCACTTCTTCTGCTTCCCGAGGAAGACGGTCACCGGTCGCCGGTCGAAATACATGCAGGCTGTCGCTCCCCGCTTTGACGGGTAGCGTCCTCAGCAGATGATCGATCAGTACCCGTGCCCCGCCCGTGGCCACCTGCATTCCCCGTGCATGAAAACCAATTCTGATGTCACCCTCCCTTTTCTGCCCGCAGGGGAGCCATCACCTCACACCGGCAGATGAGATGGCAATGGCGCAAAGGCATCCGGTATTACAATAACGTCATAGATTGACAGCCGCTTGTCGGTGGACACTTCAATCTTGCGCAAAATGCGACGCTCCGTCAGATCCACCTGATACAGGCAGTTCTGACTACCAACCAGCGCAGTTGATCTATCAATCACACACAGTCCACGCAAGAACTCGGAGGCTACAAACATACGTTCACAGATCGCGCCCGTTTCGGTATCGATAAACAGGAGATCGCCATGGTTCGTATCACAATACAACAATGTCGCGTCATTCCAACATTTCAGACTGTGATTAGGAACCGCAGTCTTGTCAAACCGGTTGAACAGGCTCCACTGACCCTCCGCATCCCGCCGGGCCAGAGCCGATGCGGCGTTCTGTAGCACAATCCCAATATCCGAGTTCTGCTTCGCCTTCACGCCCAAGACCCGTCGCAGGGTCTTGCTGGCAGTGATCAGGTGTTCATAGAGGCCGACTCGGTTTAGAAAATCCTTAACATCAAGCAACAGATTCATGTGTAGAGGGAGCATTCGGCCCAACGAGACCGTGACAACGCCTGTTCCTGATACACAAACCGAGTTAAGATGCATACGATCGTAATCATCGAGACGGAATGCGGTCGGATCACTGAAGTCTATCCTTCCTGCCCTAAGATCTTCACGGCTCAGCGCGTGTTTCCTGCTTATCTTGACCTCAAGCTCTTTCAGTAGATCTGCATTGTCCCTCGGTGTCAGAATACTGTCCACCTCACCGTCAAAGGTGAACACAAACACTTGGTCATTGGCCGAAGAGGTGACATAGAGCTTATCCTCGTACACGGCAATATCATGCACGCGTGCACAGCCTGAATGATGAATGATGCGCTGCACGCGCCACTCTGTGTCATAGACCCAGATGGCATCTGTATTGCTGATACAGAGGCAATCCCGCCAGATCGCCATGCCACGGCCACCACGTAATCCCCCTCGCGGATTTCTATTCTGCTTCAGATGCTCCGACTCCGGCGTGGGAGCCATTGCTACTTGCTCGGCCGCGTCGAGGTCAACCTCATAGACATAGCCACTGGGTTCGTCACACTTTGAACGCCGAACAATGCCTGTTATCAATACTCTCATGCATTTCCTCTGAAACGGACACGAATAAAAGGCTATGACGTTACAGATCCTTGCTGCGAGCGTCAATCTCTCGCGAGAATTCCGTGCAAATGCACGTATATTCACATGTCTTTTTTCACAGCATTATGTTTAGCATGCCGATGTCTACTTGAGACACCAGCAACCCCAAAGTCTTTATGAACTCTGAGCCGACAGGACAATCTGCTGCGCTACGGCAAAAAAGACCCATAGCCAGAGTCGTTCTGCCGCTCATCATCAGTGCCGGAATCTTTCTGATCCTACTTCGCTTTCTCGATTCAGATAAGCTCCTGCAAGCCATCAGGCGTGTTTCGCTGCCTTGGTATCTGCTGTCGCTGGGTATAGCCTGTTTATCTCAAGCGGTCGATGCCTCGCGGCTCTCCCTGATTGTGCGCGGTTATGCCCACATCAGCACCTGGCGCGTACTGGCCAGCCGATTTTCAGGCTTTTTTTACCAGTTCTTTCTTCCCGGCGGTACCGGTGGATTTGCGGTGCGGTGGTATAAGATCAATCGGCACGCACAGGCCCCGGCACAGGTCCTGATCGCCATGCTCTATGACCGTATTCTTCTGGCCTTTTCGTTCACGCTTATAGGCGGTCTGGCGCTGCTACTCGATTTTCCCTTTCGATCCAATCCGTTGGCCCATGCCGCACTGATAGCCTATACCATCGTCTTCTCCACCTATGCGGTGATGTTCTGGGCCGTTATCGATTTCCGGTTCTTTAAGCTTGTTGCCGCGCTGCCATTACCCGGATTCATCCGTCGTCACCTGGCCAAACTCGAGCCAACGGTCCGGACGGCCACAGAATTCCCGATCGGTCTCAAGCTTCTTCTTCTCGGTGGTGCCACAACACAAGTCATCTTGCGCTGTATCGGTCTGGCCTTGATTATGAAGGCGATCGGCTTCTCCCTGCCATGGCTCACCACGATCTGGATTCGCTGTCTGGTATTCTGCGTTATGCTCATCCCAATCAGTTTTTCAGGTCTCGGAACGCGCGATGTCCTCCTTGTCACCATACTTGAGCCGTACGGCGTCGAACCCGAAATGGCTATCGTCGTGGCAACCCTCATGTTTGGCGTGTTTGTCTTTTTCGCCATGCTCGGAGGCATCGTTGAATTGTTCTCGCATCAACCCTCTTCGAAGGCTGACGTCTTGGAGGGCACATAACGGCAAGTCACAGGTTAATGTTCATGCCATGTGATTCCTGCCAGGTGGACACCTAACAGGCGATGGTCACGTGTCCCCAGCAGGTCTGTAGGCCGCCACCCATCTGTCGTGATGACGAGCTGATTGATGCCGCGTCGAAGATGAGGCGCTGCAATCTCTACTACGATTTCTCTCATACAGCCCTTACCCGCCTGGGCAACGCATGGCGGATAGGTATGTCCATTGATCTGCAGGGATAGCTCACGATCTCCCACCTGAGGATAGGGCGCTTCCACATAGAGAACCATGCGAAGCGAACGTGGCTCACCAAATAGGGGAAACAGACATGTCGACGCCTCTTGGGTCCATCGCAGGTATCTGCCGTTGATGGGTGCCTCGAAAGGCCAGAGACCGGTCATAGCAAAGGCAAATGGATCATCGGCACGCATTGTCAACCGCGGAGGCACGGCCATATCATCGCAAGGGTAAACCCCTGCCGACAGGAGAACGGCGGCGCGATTTGAAGCACTAGGCTGGTACTGCGGATAGATATCGACGCGGAACGTCTGGTCCACAACCCGGGCGGGCAAGCACAGCGTATTGACGGCGCTTTTCTCGGGTATATCAAGGACAAAGCCCTGCCCCCCGTTCACCTGAAAAGTCAATGCCATGCCGGAGGGTTCCTCGCGAGGAGGAGACTGCACAACCAGCTTAATGATGGCATTGGACGCCGCACATGGAGCCGCGAGCTCTATCGATACAGGAGCGTCCAACAGCCTGAAGTATGGATTGCCAATCCCTTTGCCTGTTGCTTCATATCGAGAGAGATCACGATCCGCCAGGCCCTGCCAGACGAACGGGAGCGGGGTCCGTGGCGACAGGGGTAATGGGCGGGGCTGTGAAGGGGCAATGAACTCTATGCGTCGAAGCCTTACAGAGGTCCCGGAGGAGAAGCTATGAGCGATCTCAAGTTCTGGCATCTGGTCATCGGTGTGCGCAGAGGCCGGAATGCGAACCTTTTGAATGCAGCTTACCGCATCACTCTTCGATTCGCGATATACCGATGATGGAGTAAGCGGCTGACCTTGCACGCGATACCGAATGCGGTCCTGCATGGCTTCGAGATCTGTCATGTCTTCGGCGTACAGTGTCATGTGCAACTGAACGTCCAGGCCGCCGCTCTTTGGTGGCAGCCAGACCGTCGTATTTGAGGAAAGGAGGAAAGCGGCACGGCTTCTGTGACGGGGCCTGCCGTCCCCCCCCCTATCCTTCTGCCATGTCTGATGGCCGCGCCAGTTCAGACGAGCATGTTTCAGAAACATGGCCGCCGTCGGTGCAGTCTCGTAGGCATCAAAGTTTATGGCCGCTGTTTGCCCATTCTCCAACTGCGCTCCCAGAGAGGCAAGCCGTGCCCGCGCCGGGGGAGGTGCCTCTCTTCTATGGGTGATCTCGTATGCCGTATAAACCGCGCCGGACCCGTCCGGCCAAAACGATCGGTAGGGCGCAAGGTCAAAATGCAGCGAGAGATCGTTCCGCCACCACGAGGCCGTGGGGCCATCCTCGTGTTCGCTGAGCATAAGGAAAACACGTCTTCCGGAAGCCAACAAGTTGTTTACGCTTGCCCTTCTGTCCAGCGAGATGAGATCTCGATCCGCAGGCTGGACAAAGTCCGCCATCCACCCGTAGGAAACAACGCCTCTCCCGTATTTGTCGGACACATCGATATTATCGCCCGACCATACCCAGTTGATCCTAGTCCGGCACCCTTTACTGAAGTAGTCGATCCATGTCTTGAGGTGTCGACGGTTGGTGAGGAAGACATCCTCGATCTCAAATTCCCTGTCGAGCCACTGCTCAAAGCGGACAGCCCTCTGCCATTGGTCGCCCAGAGACGTCAATGGGCGTCGATCACGGACGGATATCACGCCTACCGTCGCCGTCACGGCGACAGCCGTAAGAACAGACACTAAAGATCGAGTCGACAGCTTGGAGATCACCCAAGCGGGAAACCAGGCCGCCACACCAGTCAGGCAAAGATGAACGGGAATGAAGTAGCGTGCCTTGGCAGTGTAGTAACAGGAGTAGAAGATCAGGAACATGAAAGCTGTCGCTGCAACAACCAGAACCGACCTCCACTGGGTCAAGAGGCCAACGACAAAACCGGCAGCAATGAGAGCTCGGCTCCACCAAGACAGGTTGGCAAGCACTTTCGCTACCGCAGCCGGAAAAGTGGAAGGCAGATGAAACGGATGTAGCTTGGGCAACTGGGTCCCCGCAGTCTGTATCCGCATTAGCATCCCCACCTGCCCGACATCACAAAGGTGCTTCCCCTCGAGAAGCGTCTGAGCAGCCAACGGGAGGAGCCCCACGACGATACCTGCACCAAGGAGAACCCACAGCCACAACATACGCTTGAACCCCGCCCGTGACCACAGGGCGAGCGCAAGCGCTGCGGGGACGACCGTAACGATACTGGGCATGCGCACCCAACTCCCGAGGCCAATGAGTAGCCCTGCAAGCCATGCATTCCGCCCCTTTGCCTTACTTCCACCGGGATCGGACACCAACACCAGACTCCCAAACACAAACAGAAAGGAAAGCGGATCGCGGTACGGCTCATAGAATGACCACAACCGGTAAGCACGCCCATCGAACAATAGAAATAACAAAGGAAGGAACAGTCCGGCCAGTTGCCCGACCAAGCGATCTCGTGTCACGACCTGCATCAACCGAGCCAATGCGAGAATCGCCAAGGGCCAAATCAGAACGTTGATGAGGAAGGGCAACCTTGCATCAACCTTGCCGACCACGAACAGGACAAACGGGAATCCGCCTTCAGTAGTAAGGTGCATGAATTCGGCGGGGCCGCCCCTCCGCCGTTCAGCCCAAGCCTCCAGATTATGCCGAAAGTAGCCATGCGTCAGTTTGTGGGCATCCTGCAGGTAGAACGGCGGGTCATTGTAGGTGTAGTTGAAGGAGGCATGGCTGAACCCCCGCCACATTAGAGCCAGGAAACAAGCCGCCAGGCAGAGATACAAGAGTCTCCCCGCCACCTCGGCACCCGCGCGCGGCTCGTTCGTTAGACGGCGGGGATCCAGCGCTCTCATGTTCCATCCTTTTCCGCATAGTACATCCAACGATTCCGTTCAGTGACCCGATGGTAGCCGCCCTGTAGACGATAGATGTAAAGCCGGGCGTAACCGCGCCAAACGTCCGGAACAGAGGCTGCCTCGCCGCCATAGACAACATCCCAGCCGGAGTGGCCGCCTCCAACTCCCCCTAAAATGTCATACTGCGGGTCCGCCAGTATCCATTGTTGCGTGTCTCGATCGAAGTACTCCACCAGCGTGTGTACGCGACGATCATCCTCCAGGTGGACAATGCGCGAACCGATGTCGGCGGCTTTAAGAACCTTGTCGAGAACGTTGGCCATACCGCCACAGCGAGCGACTCCGCGTTCGACGGTGTCAGATGCCGTGTCGGTGAATGGTGCGGGAGCATACGTTAGCAGGTCATGCACGCGGGAAACTGCGTCACGTGCCGTCTTCACATCGGCGGCCACCTGTCGGACTGCCGCGCTGGTTTCGCCACCATGAAAACGCCTGCCCGGCTGTGCCAACAACACGGATGCAGCAAGTGACAAACCGAACCAGAGATACCGGCGTTTCCAGGTCCTGCGTTCCGCACACCGCCGGCACAGCCATTCTGTCACCGCAACCGCCAGCAGCAACATCAACCCGAGACCCAAATATATCCAGACGGAGGGGCAAATCGAAATCTGTGCGGAATAGGAGAGGACGGCAACCCACGCCCCCGCGACAGAAGCGATACCCACACAGACGGCACGCCCCGCTTGCGCCAGACACCGGTCATCCTGACGTTGCAGGCCCGTCCACACAGCATGGATCCACAGAAGAACCGCCCCGAGCACCACGGAGCCAAACAAGACGCAACGCACCATGAACCCGCACCACCCCAGACACCATGGCAGCGCAACCAGAGCCGCCGCGCATACAGGAAATCCTTTTGACTTCACGCTGTTGGATCCTTGCTTGATTGGGCCTCCCCGTCCAGCTCCTGAAGGGCTTCCAAGAAAACATGACGGTAGGATGCTACATCAGGTATGGGGTCTGAAAACGCACGCAGGAACTCCGAGTAGGCACGATATGCCTCCACCTCACCACCCAGAATGGTTGCGAGGCTAGTCCGTAGCTCCTCATCTGAATGAATCGTGTTGGGGTACTCGTCACGGATCAGGTACTTCAAGTGTTCGTTCTTCAGGGGCTGCTGAAGATCCAGGTAGGCGGGGTAGTCGTTGGGAGTGTTGTAGTTCAACTGCAGTATCGGGGTGTCGGTATAGGCGGCCTCCAGACCGATGGTGGACCCCAGGTTGATAAAGCATGTCGCGTTATGGATCTGGACGATTCGATCCACAAGGTCATTCTGTGCAATCAGAACCCGTCCCTCCTTCACCTCGCCGAAATCCAGCATCGTGATCCCAGGTACACCGTAGAGCGAGGCATAGCCCTCTATGTTTCTGCGGTTGGGATAGGGGCGTACATAGAGCGCTGTATCCGGGGCGACATGATCCATGATGGATCGGATATTCAGGATCATCCGCACCTCTTGCGCGAGCATCTCATCCAGTCCCATCGCACACGCGTACAGCACATAGCGCTCCTTCGGCGGCGGCACATCCTGCCAATCACTATCGCGCAGGTAATCGAGCTGTGCCGGACCAACCTGTCGCGTTCGCGACTCCGGAATCCCGTGCAATCGATACAAGTCATCGCCCGTGGCTTTGTTCCACACCAAGTAGCGATCCGCATCGTTTGGAAACTCATTATCCTTGAACGGGTTGTCCCAACTGTAGACCCAGCAGCAGATCTTAAGCCCCGCGGCACGCGCCTCAAAGATGACCCTTTTGTCCACCGCAAACACCGGCATGTAAACCAACGTATGGTAACGCTCAAGAAGCGCGTCATGCTCATGGGAGTTCCGGTAGTACCACTCCAATGCCTGAGTGTAGCTGTAGCGCCGTAATCCCACGCGCCCCGCGAGATGGCGCAGTTGATGAAAACATCGCACAACCGGCCCCTTGGCCGCGACCTTGATCGTTTGGCGGTATCGCACCATGTGCGTATCCAACTCGCGGGCAAAGAACATCACAAGAGGATAGATGCCGCACTTACGCGGACGCTTAACAGTCAGACGGTGCACGGTGAACGCATCGCCCAGCAGCTGCGCCGTCATGTCGTCGTGCGTAATGATGTCAAAATCAAGGTGTCGCCGCAGGAAGCTCAGAATATCGTGCTTTTCATAGCGCCAGGCATCATCAATTAGGACGGCTATCTTCCTGTGATTCGTCATGGCAACAGTGAGGCTCCATAATTCTGACGGGTCGTCCGGTTAATGAAAACCTTCTCCGCCTATCGGACATTGAACAGAATACCAGCGCGTATTTCGGCAGATATTACTGACAATGTTGTGCCAGAGCAAGGATCGGAAACGCCTGAAACCACCTGAAACGTTGCGCTTGCGAATCCGGTGGATTTGTGGGCATAGTTTCCGTCTTACGCTGGAGAGTCAAATCCCTCAATGATAGTCATTGGCATAGCTTGGTTCTTGTTGCTGGTTCCGTCGGTATTCCTGGGACGGCTGATCCTGTCTCTGCTTGGGATGGCCCGCCCGGCGGCCTATTGGGACTCGGCATATATCGGCTTGATCTTGCTGGCGGCTGGCGGCTTGTTTCTACCGCTTCCGTGGATGGCCCTGGCACTGGGATGGGCACTGGTGGCCTACCAGATTGCAAGGAAGAAGACGGGGCGTATGGCTCGTCCCTCTTGCCCGATTGCCGCCATGGCAACCATCGCTGCACTGGTATCCATTGTCGCCGTCGGCTTGGTTTCTTCCCGCGATTCGATCACCTATCACTACGACCTGATCCACGCCCTCTCCCAAAACGGGATAACCCCTGGCTTGGCCTGGATTCATAATCGCTTTGGGCACCTATCAAGCTGGTTCGCATTGCCAGCCATGCTGGAGCCGTCCTCGGTAACGGCAGGACGTACAGCCACGGCGGCCAACACGTTGCTCATGCTCGTGGCCATGTGCCATCTCTGTGAGGCCCTATATCGCATTGGCCACAACAGGGCTGATATGGCTGACCGCTTCTGGGTTCTGGCCTCACTCGTCTGTTTGCCCCTGTGTACCTTCCTGAACCTGCCCGTCAGTCCGACCCCAGACTATGCGGTGATTCTGTACTCGATTGTCATCTTCTATTTTTGGCTCAAAGACGATCCCTGCGGCGCGCATTCGCAATGCGCCATGTTGATGGCAGGGGCACTCTTCACAGTCAAGCTAAGCGCGCTGCCTCTTCTGGTTGTGGCCGTGGTTATTGCATGGCGCCGGACGCGCAACCGCCGTGCCTGGTTCATCGTCGCTTCATGTTCCGCACTATTGGTCGGAGCCTGGATGGTCGCAAGCCTGGTAAACAGTGGCTATCCGCTCTTCCCAAAGACGTTCATGTCGCCAGATGTCGCGTGGAGGATTCCCGAGGCGCTCGCAGACCAGGAAGCCAGAACCATACATGGCTTTGCATTCTGGGGACAGCTCGCGAAGCCCGACGCCATGCAGGGCATCCCGGTCTACTCCTGGCGTTGGTTGAGGTACTGGCTTACGCGTAACCCCATGAACGGCATTGGCTTGGGCCTGGTGCTCATTGGCGCGACCCTCATACCCTTGTTTGCTGCGATCTCCGAGATGCGGCGTAAGTTGTGGCCTATTCTATTCGCATGGGGTGCCGGTATGGGCTTTGTCATGCTTACAGCTCCGGCTACACGTTTCGCGCTGGGCATACTGATCTCGCTGCCCGCGGCCGTGCTGGCATGGTTCTGGCACCGACGAAGCATCCGGGTGCTGCCCAGCCGCCCTTACCTCCTGGCGTTCCTGATCGTAGCCGTATGTATAGCACCCACTTGGCTATGGCAGACCAAGAGCGAAAAGCGTATCACAAGAGCCCACCGCGAGGGCGTCATCCGGCTTGATCCGCTGTTGCCACGTGTCTGGCGTCCGCCACTGATCCCACACCTGCATTACGATGAGGTGCACAACATCGCCTGGCTGCCACAGCCCGAGCGATCCCACAACCGTCCAGACGCTAGTGAATGGAAACGCCAGACATGGTATCGCTTCGACCGTTGTCCGGAGGGCGCTATGTTCCGGTCCGCGAATGACTGGCGCAGCGGCATCGTCAGGGCGCGCTGATGACTAACTGATCAAGCATGATCCCGAGCTTCCGGTTGTCCGGGCTACCCAAGAGCTCATTCGGCGACCACGAAGGACTTGTGATCTCCACGAGCGCACCACCAAGGCTGCCGGTCATGTCGGAAGGAATCGCATAGGTCGCTGTGGTCCATGACCCGTTCTGCGTCGAGATGTTGACCCTGTGACAAATGTGGCCGTCGATGCGGACCTGCGGCACGATTGACCCAACCGGATCAGGACCTGTGAGGTAACGCAAGGTGCAGGTTGCACCCGCATCAACAGTCATTGCAGGCAGACGAACCACGGCATGCCCACTGGTCCACCGCACGGGGTGGTGCCTCTCGTGCTGATCCGGGAGATGGAACCCGCTGACCAACCAGGCGCCTGCATCACGACCACCGACTGTGAGCGTCCACGGCAACGGCACGTGTCTCGGGACGGCATAGACCCGTGCATTGCACAGTTTGATAAAGCTCCAGTCTTTGATCGTACCGGGATTTGCTCTCGCATAAGCCAGCTGCTCCTCATAGCAGGGAAGCGATGTACGCAGATCGAGCGTGCGCCAATCCAGTTTGCCGGTGCCTGGCCCGAGGGCGAACGCAATACCGGCCATGCGGCGGGTACCCGGAAGCTGCGACTCCTGCCGTCCAGAGGTCGTGTCAGCCTTGATAAAGGCTGGCTGGTTCCGGGCCCCGGGGTCTTCCTGGTAGTATTCCAGCGTCAGCTCCGCATGGGCCTCGTAGTCCTGACCGGCAAACACGGGAAGTTGAAGAGACCCCTGATCCCACAGCATCCAACAGTCGGGTCGCAACGGCGTGTTGGCATAGAGATTGGTGGATGCCAGGTCATGAAACCGCCAGGTAGGCCGAAACCCGTAGGCGAGGTTCATATCGCCATTCAGCGGCCAAAGCTTCACTCCCGGCTCCGGGGGCGTGGGAAGCTCGCTGCGAAATTCCAGCACAAGCTCGGATCCTGCACACAGGCGTGCGGGAAGCTCATGGAACTGGGTGCCGTTGTCCACACGATCGAGCCACGGAGTGTTATTAGCCCAGAGCGCAAACGCTGTGCGTCCCGGATAGTCCCATGGACGCATGGGATCGAGTAGCAGCACAGTCGGAACGCCCGGTTGCGGCAAGGCCAGGTTCAGCCGCGTGGCCCGGTTCTGCCACCGCCGAACCCGATACAACGGTGCGTTAAGCGCTCTACCATAATGATAAACCTCAGGGCGGACCTCCTTCAGGTCGACAACCTTCTCGAACTCACACCAAAGCGGCAGGAGGCGCGGCGTGTGATGCAAATCGTGAAAGTAGAAATGCTCCTGCTCCAGCCGGTCGAGCATCTCGGCGCCCATGTCACGCAACGCGGCATCGAGACCTCGCTCTCGGGCGACTTCCCGCGAGACCTCAGATCCCAACGGCGTGTGCGGGAACCCGCCACTCAGAATCCACGACAACATCTCACGGTGATGATAGTAGCCCATAAGCAACCATGGTTCTTCGAGCAGCGGCGCCACCTGGGCGCGGAATGCAGGCATCTCCCAAACCTTGAGTGCGGGCTTATCTTCTGCAGCCAGTCGGGCCGACCAAACCAACAGGACCGTCATGGAACCCGCCATCATCACGGGATAACACAGCGACGCCCACTTCAGGCGGAGCCGTCCCACTCCCGCCGCAAGCCCATCACACACCGAGACAACGCCGTACGCCGCCAGCAGGGCCACGTAGATGTCCACGATGAAGAAATAGCGCCATTTCACATAGAAGTAGAAGCAGTAGAAGATGTAGTTGATCGCCAGTGAAGGAACGATCAGACCCAGGATAACCCACTGTCGCCTGATGGCAGCGCCAAGCAGTCCCAGGCCGACGAGAATCAGTCCTATGCGTCCGACTCTCGCCTTGAGTTTCTGCCACGCGCGGGGCGCTGTTTTGTCGAAGTTCTCAGCCTTCATGCCGGGAACCAGTCGATCGAGCGAAAGGTTCACTTTGCCAGGCTTGGCCCCCTCGAGCCGCGTCTCCAGATGCGCCTTCGGCCCTTCTTTCGGCGCGGCCTCCTGCTCGATAACCAGGCGCGCGGAGTAACCGGGAATGAGGGGGTTGCCGGAGTAGAGGTAATTCTGCACCAAAAACGGGGAGAGTCCGACAATACCTCCAGCCAACAGGGCCATCCCCCAGACCAGGCGTTTCCGCGGAGCGCGGATCAGCCGCACGACTGACCATACAGCCATAGGCAAAAAACTTAGCGCCGTGGTTTCGCGAAATCCCATTGAGAGCGTAAGCAACAGCCCTGCGGCAATGGCGTGGAGACGACGAACCGTCTGATCGCTCCTGATAAACAGAGCGGTGCCTGCCATCAACAGAGCGAATGCCCCTGCTTCACGGTAAGGGTTCAGGCAACGGATCAAGGTCGAATACGTGAATACCGCCAGCAACAACATCCCCAACACTGTGGCCAGAGCACGCTGTACCCGACTCGCACGCTCTGGGGAAACCAGTCGCATGATCCATCCGTTTTGAAGGACCAACAGAAGCACCCACGGCAGGTTGGCGATGAACAACCAGTCGGGGCCAACAAGTTTCCAAGCGGCAACCAGATAGAGAGGAAACAGAAGGACACGCCGGGCAAGCGGCTCTCCCTGCGCCAGCTTAGCGGCGCGGAAAACCCAATGGTTCGGATCTGAATATGCCATCACCGCGTGGGTGGCAACGAGCAGAACGGCAATAATCGCAAGTGTTGCCCATGGAACCAGGTTCCATATCTGACTCTCAGAAAGATTACCTGTGCCCGCATGGTGGGACGCATCCGCCTTGCATTGCTCTCGATTACAGTTCTCTGCTTCCATACCTTGCACTCATCCGGCGTTCTGCGTTACGTTGCCTACGGTCAGCCCACTATACGGTGAGCGGTAGAGGGCTACAAGGGCACACACATGTTGCAGCACCAGAAACTGACAATGAAGCGTGACCTCTTCACCTGGTGGAGTCGCCCTCTTTGGTTGCGTAATCCTCATCGGCGCAAGCGCATCCTGTTTGCGGGGCCCTGGGTGGGTGAGTTCGGCTGGGAGTTGCTCAACTGGCAGGGATTTCTGCGTGCACTCGCACCTTCATACGAGAAGGTAATCGTGTGCGCTCGGTCTTCTTCTGAAGCACTCTATGCGGACTATGCAGAGGAGTTCATCCCCCACACGCTGACCGGCCGAGCCGATCATGTGATTCTTAGAGACATCGATAACCCAAAGGAACTGGCGCGCGTGATGTCGGGCATCAACCCCAACATGGATCATTGTCTTCCTATCCGCTACATTCCCCTGGCCGCCCAGCAGTTCATACGGTTTGGCACCCCATTGTCGCAAGCACCGGTCGATGTTCTTCTTCATGCGCGTGGTCGAGCAGAAAGCGCACAGCGCAATTGGCCAGAATCACAGTGGAACTCCCTGGTGACAGAATTGAAGGGCTTGGGGCTTAGAGTCGGCTGCATCGGGTTAACCCAAGCCACGCTGGATGTGCCGCTTGCGCTTGATTTTAGAGACCGACCTCTGCAAGAAACCATGGATCTGATCGCCTCAGCAAAACTGGTGCTTGGCCCCAGCAGCGGCCCCATGCACTTGGCATCTCTGTGCGGTACGCCGCACGTGGTCTGGACGAACCGGAAGATCTATCGCATGGGAAAATCCAGCCGCCAGAAGTACGAGTCTTGGTGGAATCCTCTGGGCACCCCTGTCGCGATTCTGGATCACGCCGGGTTCAGCCCCACACTCAAAGCTGTCATGTCGGCGGCACGCGACATGCTTGATGCGCAGGCTGATCGCGGCGACAGCAGCGCAACACCGCCAAGCCAAGCGTAGCACCTTAATCGCTGTCAGGCAGGAGCGGAAGACCGGTTACACCCGTCAGGCAGAATGGTAACGCCTTGCTGCCTTGCGCTCTGGTAAACGCGATCGTACCAAAACAGGGACACAGGCAGCTGCAACTTGAGAAAATCAGGCGAAATTCCCAAGGCACGTGCCGAGGGCTCTGCCCCTTGCACGAGGGCTCTTCCTATCTCCGTGTTCTTCAGAACCCACCGCTGCCAGTCGTCGGTCTTCTGAGCCTTGCTCTCCACCTTGTGTTGGTAGAGCCTGCCATATGCCTTGCGCCCCACCAGCTCCTTGTAGTACTTGAACATGTAGCGCTTGGGCAGCAGTGTGTCACAGAAGGACTGCTCCAAACTGCGGAAGAACATGAGAAGGCTGGGCGCTGAAAAAGGGAGTACGGCTGACATGCGCTTCAGACCCGCCGCTCGCATAACACACCGGGCGTCGCGACCTACCAAAAATGATGCCAGCTTCTCTTCGAACAGTTTCTCGCGGGCCGCGCATGTATTGATCGGCGGATCGCATGGCGGCTGCGACGCGGCCCCGTCCTTTTTCAAAGCCAAGTAGTGATCCGCCTCCCTGAAGCTATGCAGCAATTCGTTGAAGTTCTCCGGAAGATAGAATGGCCGCCTGTACCGATACCTCT
>JAOZSS010000187.1 GCA_029939545.1 Kiritimatiellia bacterium
TACCGATGATGTCGGTCTCTATGTTGATGCCGTCGGCCGGGGCGAGACCGGCCAGCGCGGTTTGTTCCCATGTGTGCGGGATAATGTGGACGTCGAACCCGTCATCGCCGATACCCACCACAGTCAGACTGATCCCGTCCAGTGCGATCGAGCCCTTCTCAACGATGCAGGTCATCAGCTCTTCCTGACACACGATCCGGACGACACGATCGCCGCCGCTCCGCCGTATCTCGCGAACGTGACCCAGTGCGTCGACATGGCCCTGCACCATGTGCCCGCCAAAGCGCGCATCTGCCGCCATGGCCCGCTCCAGATTGACCCGCGCTCCAACGCGCTTCTCCGCCAGTGAGGTCCGCGCCACGGTCTCGTTCAGAACCGTGCAGACAAAATGGGCAGGAGCCACGGTCTCCGCAGTCAGGCATGCCCCGTTAACGGCCACGCTATCTCCAATCTTCAAGCCGCCTTCATCGCCATCCCAAGGCGCATGGTTGACGGTCAACCGGCGCGATTCGCCTGTCTGCTGCCAGCCGCCAATCGTTCCCACCTGCTCAATCAGTCCCGTAAACATCACGTATACTCCGGTCGCAAACGCAAAAGCATGTCCTGCCCGAGTTCGCACTGCTCAACTCGCTTGAACCGAGGCGCGTTTCCCAACAACCACCCAGGCTCACCACATGCCGGCACCGCAGAGGATCCTCCTATGACTACCGGCGCCACAATCATCACTAATTCATCTACCAGTCGTTCCTGCAGCAGGGCCGCCGCAAGGCCTCCACCACCCTCGCAAAGAACGTGCAGCCATCCTTCACGGCCCATACGCTGCGCCAATGCCTTGAGCGAGACATGCCCGCCCTTACTGCGCAACGCCCAGGTCGTCGCGCCCTGCTGTTCCCAGCCGGCGCGCTTGCGGTCCGATACGTTTGGCCCCGTGGCGACAACTGACAGTGCACTCCAGTCATCATTCAGTAGGCGCGCGGTACACGGAAGGCAACCCGATGAATCGACCACGACGCGGTGTGCGGTGGGACGGCGGCCGTTGCGCGGCACGAGGCCCGGATCATCCTGTAGCGCTGTGCCCGAGCCGACCATGATCGCGTCGACCTCGTTTCGAAGCCGGTCCACCCAGCGTCCGGCCTCGGGACCTGAGATCCATCGCGATCGGCCTTCGCGATCCGCAATTGCCCCGTCCAGCGATGTGGCCAGCTTGAGAGTGATCCAGGGCCGGCCCCGTGTCACCCACATGGCAAAAGGCTCGACAAGGGAGGCGGCAGCGTCCCGACACACACCGCATGACACGTCAATCCCGGAGGCTCTCAGCTTCCGCAGACCGCGTCCTGCATGGCGTGGATTCGGATCGCGCACCCCCACCACAATACGCCGCACGCCGGCTTCGATGAGGGCATCGGTACAGGGGCCGGTCCGCCCGGTTGTCGAGCAGGGCTCCAGGGAGACATAGACATCTGCCCCGCACGCCTTCTCGCCCGCCGCGCGAAGCGCTTCTACCTCAGCATGCGGCTTCCCGGCCGCGTGATGGTAGCCTTGGCCGACGCGCCTGCCGCGCTTCACGATGACACAACCTACCGGGGGATTGGGACGCGTACGACCCACTCCGCGCCGTGCCAGCGCGATGGCTTCGCTCATCCATTGTGCATCAGAACGCATCGCCTACTCTGCTGTTCGACTTGGGCGCTCAAGGCCTTTACAGATACGATCGAGCACACCATTTACAAATCGGCCCGACTCCGCCGTACCGAAGTACTTGGCGATGTCGACCGCTTCGTTGATCGAAACCACCGGCGGCACATCCATGCAGTGAAGCATCTCGTAGACCGCCATGCGTATGACGTTGCGATCGATCACCGCCAGGCGTTTCATATCCCAATGCTCTAACGCCGCCGCAATGGTCTCATCGAGTTCGCCGCGACGACTCATCACGCCACGCACGACACGCTCCGCGTAGTCGCGTACGTTCTCATCGGCCTCCACGTCGGCCCAGAAATGCTCCAGCACCGGGCGCATATCCTTAGGACGATTCAGATCCATCTGAAACAGAAGCTGAACGGCCCATTCCCGCGAATCGCGTCGAGTCATCCCCACGAGCTACCTCACTACAGTTGCTTACAGACGTTGGCCATCTCGATGGCGGCCTGTGCGACATTCCAGCCCTTGTTGCCGGCCTTGGTTCCGCAGCGTTCAATCGCCTGCTCAAGGGTGCTTGCGCACACCACGCCATTCAGAACAGGGATACCGTGATCGATTCCCGCTCGCGCCAGCGAACGCGACACCTGTGCATTGATCAGGTCCGCGTGGGGTGTGGCGCCCTGCACCACTGCGCCCAGTGCGATGATGGCGTCCGTATCCTTGGCCGCAGCCACGCGGTCGACCACCATCGGCAGCTCATTGGCACCCGGCACCCATACCACGGTGATCGACTCCTCGGCGGCACCATGGCGCACCAGGCAGTCAATGGCCCCGCCCAGCAACTCCTTCGTCAGGAAGTCGTTGAACCGACTGATGACGATCGTGAACCGAAGCCCCTCCGATAGTAGTTTTGCTGATATCTCTTTTACAGACATGTGTTCCTCCTCGTTCTTCTGCGCCACCACCGGGCTTGTCCCGGTGGAGCGGATGACCAGATGCAAGGCACTGAGCGCCATGCATTACTCCGTGCCCGGCATGGCGCGAGTTCTGAGCGAAGCGCCTATCTTGCGCCTACCGGGCTCCCATTATCTTTCGTCCTCTATTCGCAGTCCATGATCATTGGCTCCACCGGGCCAGCCCGGTGGTGGCCAGCCGGACTACCTACAACAGATGTCCCATCTTCTCCTTCTTCGTATTCAAATACCGCTCGTTATGCTCGTAATGGCCGACGATGATGGGGACGCGCTCCACGATTTCGAGTCCGTAGCCTTCGAGGCCTACGATTTTGCAGGGGTTGTTCGTGATGAGGCGCAGGCGGCGCGCACCCAGCTCGGTCAGGATCTGGGCACCAATGCCATACTCGCGCAGGTCGGCGTGGAACCCGAGCTTCTCATTCGCCTCAACCGTATCCATGCCCTCCTCCTGGAGCGCATAGGCATGAATCTTGTTGGCCAGCCCGATGCCGCGGCCTTCCTGCCGCATGTAGAGGATGATTCCTCGACCTTCATTTTCCACCATGCACATCGCCTCTTCAAGCTGGCTACCACAATCACAACGCCTTGAGTGGAACACGTCACCGGTCAGGCATTCACTGTGCACGCGCACGAGGGTCGGTTCATCGGGCGTGATATCGCCCATCACAAGCGCTACGTGATGGTCATCATCAACCTGTGAGTGGAACAGCTTAAGCTGGAAATCTCCGTGCCGGGTCGGCATGCCCACTTCGCGAACGTAGTCGACCATCTTCTCAGTCCGCCGCCGGTAGGCGATCACGTCGGCCACGGAGGTTAGTTTCAACCCATGCGTCTTGGCGAACTCACGCAATTCCGGGAGCCGTGCCATCTTCCCGTCCTCACGAAGAATCTCGCAGATCACGCCTGACGGCTTCAGTCCCGCCAGGCGCGCAAGGTCGACCGCTGCCTCAGTGTGGCCCGCCCGGTTGAGCACGCCGCCATCCATGGCCTGCAGCGGAAACGTGTGCCCCGGGCTGACCAGGTCGCCGCTTCCACTCTCGTCCCGCACGAGCACGCGCACCGTCTCGGCCCGGTCATGGGCGCTGATCCCGGTCGTGATGTTATGGGCCGCGTCAACCGATTCCATGAAAGCCGTGTTGAACGCGTCGCCACGTCCACGCATCGCCATGCGCGAGAGTCCGAGCCCGTGAATGCGCTCCGATGTCAGGGCCACGCAGATCAAACCGCGCCCATGCGTCGCCATGAAATTGATCGATTCGTCGCTGATCCCGTCCGCCGCGCAGATCAAGTCGCCCTCATTTTCGCGGTTGGCGTCGTCGGTCACCACGACCATCCGGCCCGCGCGGAAATCGGCCAACACGTCCTCGATTGGATCGAAAATCTTTTCGTTATCACTCATCACTTATCCGCCTGACCATCCAACTCTCTGGAGGCGGGGTGCCCCACCCCGCTCTCTGCGGCCGGAGGGCCGGCCGCCTCCACTTCCCCTCGTCGTTACACAGAAAACGCCCGGAGAGAATGAGATCTCCCCGGGCGTACTGTGTACGTCGCGTCGATCATCTTCTCCCATCCAGACTGTACTGTCGGCCACAGAATCACACTGTGTCTGTCCACCACCCCGAAAGGCTTTAGGACTCGCGGGCTTTTACCGCCGGTCGGGAATTCCCCGCTTACGCGAGATCACCCTGCCCTGAAGAATCGTTAATTTGTATAGCGTATACGCTTTTCCATCCTGCAACGCAAGCCAGCAATTCCTTCGGGCAGTAGTTCTCATTATGGCATCGACCCCGGCGACCTTGTGTCGCCGGTGAGCAAGATCTTTCGAAAAAGCCCGCTTTCCCCGTGGATCTTAGTCTCCTGCCGCGCAAGGCGGCAAGGGACACCGCACAATCCATAACGGGTGTAACCGGTCTTCCGCTCCTGCCTGAGAGAGGAAAAACATAGAAGACAGGGTGGCTGATTGACTCAACCGGTATCTACATGTGGTAGGGCCGTGTTTCTG
>JAOZSS010000188.1 GCA_029939545.1 Kiritimatiellia bacterium
TTCAAGGTGCCGAAAGATATTCTCCGCGATGATGATGGCATCGTCCACGAGCATCCCGACCACGAGGATGATGCCGAACATCGTCATCATGTTGATCGAGATCTCCATCCAGGCCATCACCAGCAAGGCAGAGAGAAACGCAAACGGAATTCCCAGCGCGGTCACCAGAGCAATCCGGATATTCAACAGTAGCGGGAGCGAGAGCAGCACGAGCGCCAGACCCACCAGACCGTTGCTCAGCAGCACGTTGAGGCGGCGCTTGATCAGGTAGGCCTCCATATCGACCACGGCCAGATCGATACCCTCCGGCAGCGTCTCGCGCTCCTCCTCCACCATCGCCATGATGGTTTCAGCAATATCGATCGTGTCGCCCAGATCCTTCTTCTGCACCGACAGCAACACCCCGCGGCTGCCGTTGGCACGCAGCCGGATCGCCTCGTCGGCGAAGGCTTCGCGAACGATGGCGATATCGCGCACGCGTACCCGCTTGCCGTCCGGATTGGACCGCACCACGACATCCCCGATCTCTTCCGTGTCATGGAATTGCCCGATCGTACGAACGACAATCTCGCGCGAGCCGTCCGGGAGCTTGCCGCCCGGACTGTTGATATTCTGTCGGGCCAGCGACGCCGAAACCTGCGGCAGGGAGATCTCCTGGTCGATCAGTTTTTCGGCATCCACCTCCACCCATATCTCCGAGTCACGCCAGCCATGGCGCTCGACCAAGCTGACCCCCTCGACCGTCTCAACGCGAACCTTGAGATGGTCGGCAAAGCTGCGCACAGCCGTCTCGCCAGCCTTGCCGCTTATGAGCAGATGGATCGCGTAGTTCTGTGATGTTATCAGCGTCAGGACAGGGTCTTCCGCCTCCGCCGGGATGTCTCTCACACGATCGATCTTGCGCGCGATATCGTTGATGACCCGGTCCACATTCTCTGCGTCCGGATCGATGGTGAGCGCGATCACGGAGCTGTGCTCCACGGAGCGCGAGGTGAACGCTTCGATGTCCGCTACTGCCCGCAGCTCATCTTCAAGCGGAATGGTTACCTGATTCTCGATCTCGCGGGCCGATGCGTTGGGGTATGCGGTCGTGATGACGACGATGTCGAAATCGATTTCCGGAAAGAACTCACGGTTCATGGACAGGGCCGTGACGATGCCTACGACCAGCACCACGATCGTCAGCATGTTGCCGAAGATACTGTTACGAACCGAGAATTCGGGAAGGTGCATGATCTACTTGTCCATTTTCACGCCGAGGACGGGTACCTCTCCGTGGGCCAGGCGATACTGAACGATGGCTTTCTGGTAGGAGGCGAGCGCGACATTGTGGCCCTGACTCGCGAGGGCAAAGTCGTCCTCGTACTGCACAATCAGGTTGATCGCGGAGCGTCCCTGCTCAAACTTCTCCTGCTCCAGGGCCAGCTTCTTCTGCTGCAGGTCGCGCGCACGCCGGGTCTCGACAACCCGCTCCCAGCCGTTGTGAAGATTCCGGTCGGCAACGGAACACTCCAGTTCAACGGCCGCATTCAAAGCCTTCCGGTTGTTGACGGCCTTCTCGTGGAGCAGACGGGCCTCCTCAAGCGCGCTGCGCTCCGCAGTCCTCCCCCACCCCACATCGAGCATCACACCTACGCTCCAGGCATCGTCGTCGAACTCGATGCTACCGTCAAGATCCTCAGCGCTGCTGCCGCGTCCGACCTCGCCGAAGAGCCGAAGGTCGTGCCGGAACTCGCTCGCGCGCATCTCAAGTTTCGCCTCAGCCTGACTGACCAGTGCGGCAACCGCAGCAAGGTCCTTGCGCACACGCGCGGGGTCGGTCCTAAAGATAACACTTAACGAGTCGTCTTCTTTGCTGCTGGCAGCCTCTTCACAGTTAAGTGTTATCTTTAGGACCGACCCCTCGTTCGCGATCTGCACAGTGCCCCATTCATCGCGGGGCAGCTGCATCATGTTCTTCAGCGCATCGGTGGTGTTGGCCACGGCGTTGCTGAGCGACAGAACTTCCACCCGTCGCGTTGCGATCAACGCCTCGAACGAAAGCAGGTCGGTCTCGTCCAACAGCCCGTCATCCACACGTATGCGGTTGGTCTCCAGCAGCCGTTGGGCGCGACTCAACGAGTCACGGCCCGTGTCGAAATTCTTTCGTGCCATCTGCACATCCCAATAGGCATCCGCAACACGCCCGGCCAGCAGCTCCGCTTCACGTTCATACGCTAGGCGCGCCGCGGTACCCCCCGCGTCAGCCCCGCGTCGGCGGGCACGGTCCGCCTGGCCGAATGCGTTGCGCAGGATCGACTGCGACAACGAGAGAGCCGCTACCGAGGAATAGGGTTCAGTCAGGAGCGTGGAGAGCTCGCCGCCTGCCTCGATACGCGAATGCTCCACGCGAAGCTCCACCCGCGTTCCCGAGCTGAAGGCCTTACCAAGTGAGAGCTCACCCGCCGTGAGTTGGCGATCCGAGAGGAAAAGACTCGTAGCGTCACGGATCTGGGAGTCGGTGTAGCTGAGCTGACCATGCAAGCGGGGATCATACGCACCGTCTACCGCGTCAACACGGCTCTGCACCACCGCCTCGTCAATCGCCGCGTTGCGCAATGCCAAACTATGCTCAAGCCCATACGCCACACAATCCTGCAACGTGAACGTACGCGGCTCCGCCTGCAGCACGCGCGGAGCGAGCAAAACAAGAACAGACAAAAAGACGGGCACCTTCACGGGTATATTCATGCCGCACTTCGCCCGACGGGTCAAGTGCTGTGAGTGCCGGGGTGCACGACCTCAACCCAGTGACGGGCACCCACGCCCAGCGCATCGTGGAGCTGGTGGCGGCAGCTGATGCCGCAGGCCAGGACAGTCTTGCCCTCAGCCACCGCCTTCCGCACACCGGGAAAGAGCCGTTCTTCACCGACTTGGATCGATAGATCGTAGTGCTCGTATCCGAACGAGCCGGCCATACCGCAGCAGCCCGAGTCGACCTCTTCACACGAGGCGTCGGCCACGCGCGCGAAATGGCTATGGATCGCGCCTGTGCCGAACGCGGCCTTCTGGTGGCAGTGTCCGTGCAAAACGTAGTTGCCGGGCTCAAAGGCGAGCGGAGGGATGTTCCCCTCCGCCACCTCGGCTTCGAGAAAGATGTCGATCATGGTGATGCATTCGGCCACACGCTGCCCCATTTCGGCATCGTCCACCAGGTCCGGCAGGTCATCCTTGAGCGCCGAGGCGCAGGAGGGTTCGAGACAGATGATCGGCAATCCCTCGCGGGCAAAGACATCCAGCTTTTCCATCGTCTTGGTGCCGTGCTTCTTCGCGGCACGAACCAGCCCCTTCGAAAGGCGCGGACGCTGACAGCAACCGGCACGGGCAAGGATGACTTCGAAGCCGCATCCTTCAAGCAGCTCGACCGCGGAAAGCCCGACACGCGGTTCGAGATAGTTGGCGTAGGTGTCATCGAACAGCACCACTCTCTTGGGGTCGGTCCTAAAGTTAACACTTAACGATTGTTCATCGGACTCAGATGCTCCCGCGCTGTCGTTAAGTGTTAACTTTAGGACCGACCCCTCCGCGGGCTTTGGTCGTGCCTTGAGCAGCGAGGCAAGCGGGCGGACAGCAAACGGCGGCTGCGGACGGCGGCGGTCCATCCCGGCAACCTTCTCCATGACCCAGCCATAGATAGGCAGACGCGAGACGGCGTTGACCAGCGGTGCCAGCGGGCCGGCCAACCAGCGCGCCATGCCTGGCATGTCTCCGACCATCCGGTAGCCCAGCGGCACCCCGTGGGCATCGTGATGCATCTGGAGGACTTCGCTCTTGAGGCGGGCCATGTCGACCGCGTTGGGACACTCCGACTTACAGGCCTTGCAGGCCAAGCAGAGATCGAGTACCGCCTTGATGTCGTCGCTACTCAGTGCGTCCTTTCCGAGCTGACCCGACATCGCCAGGCGCAGCGCGTTGGCGCGACCGCGCGTGGAGGCCGACTCATCGCGCGTGGCCATAAAACTGGGGCACATCGTGCCGTCGTCCAACTTGCGGCAAGCCCCCACCCCGTTGCATTGCTCAACGGCCAGTTGGAATCCGCCCTGTTCGCGGTAATGGAAGAGGGTCGTGGCATCGGCATCGTGGTACGGGTCGCCGTAGCGCAGCAGACTGGTCATCGGCGGCGTATCGATGACCTTGCCCGGATTCATCAGGTTGCTCGGGTCGAACAATCGTTTCAGCTCGCGGAAGGCCTCGTAGAGTTGGGCACCGAAGAAGCGTGGTATGAATCCGCCACGCACGATGCCATCGCCGTGCTCCCCTGCAAAGATGCCGCCGTACTCACAAACCATGTCAAAAGCGCGATCGGCTATGGCCTCCATCTTCTCACGGTGCTCGGGGCGGTGCAGATCGAGCATGGGCCGGAAATGAAGGACGCCCACGCTGGCATGCGCGTAGACGCTCGACCGTATATCGTGGTCGCGGCAGACCTTCTGCATGCGCGCGGTGTACTCGGCAAGGTGCTCCACCGGGATACAGGCATCTTCAATGACCGCCTGCCCCTTGACCGGCCCCTTCACATTGCTGATCAGGCCGAGACCGAGTTTACGCACA
>JAOZSS010000035.1 GCA_029939545.1 Kiritimatiellia bacterium
GAAAATGGGGGGCGCTTAGTCGCATGAGTGAGAGCGGAAGACCGGTTACACCCCCCAGGCCGCACGATGCGGGGTGAGGGCACCCCGCCTCCAAGACCTGGCTGACTTCAAGAAGAGTCTCGAGACATGAGTACGAATGCGACGAATCTATTGGCGTGTGCCATCGCGGCGGCGCGGAAGGCGGGGGATTATGCGCTGGCGAACCTTGACCGGCGGACCGAGGCCGATGCGATTACACACCATGACGTCAAGCTGAAGCTCGATGTTGAGTGCCAAGCCGTTGCCGAGGCAGTCGTGCGCGAGACCTTTCCCGACCACGAAATCCTCGGAGAGGAGGACGATCACACCGAAGCAGGGTCAGACCTAGAAACTAGAAAACGCAACATTGCAACGCCCCCATCTCAAAGTGACCACACCATCCCTTCGTCACGTTTTCTAGTTTCCAGGTCTGACCCTGTACTGTGGCCGATGGAGTTGGATGCGTGTCTGTGGGTCATCGATCCGATTGACGGTACCGTCAACTTCTCACACGGACTGCCGCGCTGGTGCTGTTCGATTGGGGTCCTGCAAGGGGGACGACCTGTGGCAGGCGCGGTCTACGCCCCGGCCCTCGGCGTGTTGTATGCGGCCACCAATGAATCCGACGCCACATGCAACGGCGAACCGATTCGTGTATCCGATACGGCCACGCTCAAAGAAGCCATCGTCATGAGCGGAGTTGACCGTCACAAGGACGGAAGCGTCCCACCCCTCTCCGTGTTCAACGCCATCGCTAACACGGTCCAGCGTCCACGCATCATGGGGGTGGCCGCACTCGACATGTGCAGCGTGGCAGCCGGCCAGGCTGACGGCTACATTGAGACAGGGATTTTTCTGTGGGACGTGGCGGCCGCAGCCCTCATCGTTCAGCAAGCCGGCGGCCAGATCGAGATCATCCAGCGTGAGAACGGCTTCCGCCTCCAATGCATCGCCACCAACGGCCCGATCCACGAGGAGCTGAAGGGCGTGGTGCTGCAGGCGCTGGGGCGCGACTGAACGCTGTATCGTTCGGTCACCGCCCTTTTCGGGACCCATCTTTCGCACCACCGGGGCGAGCCCGGTGGAGGCGTGTTCCCTCTACTCCACTGCGGCGCTGGAGATGTCGGCGTCTTCGCCTTCGCCATCGGGTTCGCCGTCGCCGCCGTAGCTGACGATCTCGTAGGCGAAACCGGGGGGGCCGGGAATGAGGTAGACGTAGTCATTCTTCCAGGGGTCTTTCGGCAGCAGGGGCGATTCCATGTAGCCGCCTTCCGGGAACCGGGTCGGCTTGGGGTCCGTATCCGGAGGAACACACAATGCCCACAACCCCTGGCGCTGGGTTGGGTAGCGACCGTTGTCCATACGGTACATCTGGAGCGCGGTCTGGAAGGTCTTGATCTGCACCTCAGCCGTCGCGCGACGCGCCTCCCCCGGGCGCTGCGCCACATTCACCCCCACCACCGTCGCGAGGATGGTGATGATGAGGACGACAACAAGAATCTCCAACAACGTGAATCCATCATTGCTCTTCTTCATGGCCATACAACTCCTTGCGCGCACCCATTTCTCAATCTTCACTTTTCAATCTTCAATCTAGAAGAGTTCCCCCTGCTGCTCCATCGTCTCGGGGACCCCAAATTTCTTGCACAGTGCTGCCAACTTCGCCAGATAATAAGCGACATTTTCATCGCGGTTGGCGGGGTCCCACTCGGCGACCCGCTTGGCGGCCTGGTGGGCGGCCACGCTCTTTTTCTGGCCGGTGATGTAGTAGGCCACGTAGTCGCCGGCACGGTAGTCGCGATCGGCCTTGAGCGCCAGCTCGTAGGCCGCACTGCGCGAGCGGGCACCGCGACCGATCTTGGCGGCATAGGCCTTGGGCGACTCCTGGAGCATCTCGCGCTTGGCCAGATTTTCAACCGGCCACTCGCGCTGCTGGAGGGCACGCTCGAAATCGTGGCGAAGTGCCGGCAGTTCGCGCTCGCGGCCTTCCAGCCGCAGGCGAAGCATCTGCTTCACGAAATCACGCTGGAACGGCTCGATCCCGCGGGACTTGAGCGCCGCGCCCTTGATTGTGACTTCGCCGTCATGCGCAAGCAGCGCATAGTTCTTTATTTTGTAGCTGTACATTGAGCGATACTCGCCATCGAACTCGATGTCGATCCCATCCGGGAGGTCGGCCGCGAACTCGGCCCTGAACGTTTCGAGCGCCTTGCCGCCGCTCTTCTCCTCCAGGCAGGCCGCAGGAGGCACGAAGTAGATTCCATCGGTATCAATCTCGATGGGTTCCGCCTCGTGCGCGTTGAGCCAGTCGATCATCTGCTGCAGCAGTTCACGCCCACCGGCGGTGACGCTTTCGGCGGCATCGAAATCGCTGAAGCGCGCCTGCGCGAAGCCGAGGTAGCCGTAGAAGGAGTTGATCAGGATCTTAAACGTGGTCTGTAGCGCGTTGTAGCCAGCCCGTTCCCGGTCATCGGAAGCGGCCTGCATTCTGGCCTTCGCTTCAAGCCGGAAATCCCGAAGTGTCTTAAGCAGATCGAGGAACACCGCGCAGGTGTCCGTCTTCGGGGCCAACTCGCGCGTGATCATGAGCGACGGATAGAGCGAGCGAATATCGCAGTGATGCACGTTCTCGATCACCCCGGTCTTGAACACGTCGGTATAGCCGCCGGCGAACTGGCGCGGCGTATCCGGATGGGGCAACGCGTGTCCGCGCCGCAGGTACTCGCGAATCATCAGGGCATCCACCTTGGTCGCTGTGCCCCGCACGCAGACGTTCTGGTAGGAATAGGGCAACGCCTGGGCCTGTACAAAGCTGCTCTGCGAAAGCAGCTTGCTGATCTCCCGCGTTTCAACCACATCGTCATGCACATAGCGCATCAGCGATTTGGGATCTTCGCGATACAGGGCGGAGATCTTGCTGCCCTCCACGTAGGTGCGATTCGGCGCGGCGACGCCGAAATGGATGGCCACATCTTTGAGTCCAAAGCCGGAAAGTGAACGGTGCGTCACATCGTAGCCGTGCACCAGGAAGAGTGTGTCCACCACGTGCCGCCCGAAGATATTGAAGCGCGTGTAGGCGAGCGTCCGCTCGCCAATCGACATGCGACTGGGACGCGCGTCGGGTGCGCTGCCGTCCCGGCCCAGCGTGAGCGGCACATCCCGGTAGGCGGCACGGGCCGCCATGTAGGACAGGTCGAAGTTGAAGATGTTGTGGCCCTCGATCACGTCAGGGTCACGCTCCCGCACGATCTCCACGAAACGGCGCAGCATCTCGGCCTCATCCATCTCGGTGCCCGCCAGCACCTCGACCCAGCCGGTCAGGTCCGAAAGCGCAATGGCGACGATCTCGTCGTCCTGGCGCTCCGCGTTGCAGAAGTCGTAGCCGGGCGTGGTGATGCACTCGATGTCGACCTGCATGCGACTGACATCATCAGCCTGCATGCCCATAAAATGGGTCTTGCCCGACCGCATGAGATACTGCTGCACCGGATTGGAGAGACAGAGGAACGGAGCGCCGGGCTGTGATGAGCTGTAGCCGGTCTTTTTCGACAGCCATGCGGCGGCCTTGCGGCAGGACTTCCAGTCGGTAAACGAGGCCAGCGTATTGAGCGGGCCCTTGCCTTCCAGCGCCACCTGCTCGCACGCTACCGGACATCCGTCCAACGCGGAGGCGGCGGCAAAGATGAACGGCTGAAAGGGCTCATCGTGAGCGCTAACCTTGTCCCCCTCACGCACGAAGACGCGCATGAGCTCTTCGCCCTTGGATGCCGAAAGACGTTCAACCGCGACGATTCCCTCTTCCGGGTCCGCCCCGAACAGTACGGCGTTGGTGGTATCCATCAGCTCTCCAGGTAGAAATCGACCGCGTGCTTCAGGCCCTCTTCGACGGTGAAGTCCGGGGTCCAGTTCAGGAGGGTGCGCGCCCGAGTCGGATCGCCCTGCGAGTCGCGCACGTCGCCGGGACGCGGCTCCACGTGCTGTGGCTTGATCGCCTTCCCGAGCAGGCGCGCCAGGATGTTGAACAGATCCAGAATCGACATCCTGTCTTCGTAAGCCACGTTGAACACCCCGCCCGCAGCTTCATCCGGTGCCGTGCAGGCGCAGAGGTTGGCCTTCACGACATCACCCACAAACGTGAAGTCACGGGTCTGACCGCCATCGCCGTGAATCGTGGGCGACTCATCACGGCGCAGCGCATCCACGAAGAGTGGGATCACGGCGGAGTACGGGGAGGCGGGATCCTGGCGTGGACCAAAGACATTGAAATAGCGCAAACAGACCGTCTGTAGCCCGTACAACCGGTGAAACACCCGGGCGTAGTGCTCGCCGGTCAACTTCTGAACCGCGTAGGGCGAGAGCGGCATGGGCGTCATGTCCTCGCGCTTCGGCAGCGTGGGCGTATTGCCGTAGACCGACGAGGAGGAGGAGAAGACGAACCGCTTCACCCCGGCATCGCGTGCCGCAACGAGCATGTTGAGTGTACCGTCGATGTTGGTTTTGTTGGCGCCGATGGGGTCATTGACCGACCGGATCACTGAAGGCAGCGCCCCGAGATGAAGCACGTAGCGTACGCCGTCGACGGCACGCTTCGCCGTCTCCGCGTCGCGCAGATCGCCTTCGATGAAGTCGACATCGCCCAGTAGATCCTCGATGTTGACCCGTCGTCCTGTAGCCAGGTTGTCGAGAAGCCGCACCTCTCTACCCTCGCCCACAAGGTGCCGCACAATGTTCGACCCAATGAATCCCGCTCCGCCGGTTACCAGGTATTCCATATTTTGCCCACTCTCTCTTAACGGACTCGCATTCTGGTTGTTGGGAAATCGCTGAGCCAGAATTCCACAGTGAAACGATAGTCGTCATCCCGTAGCGTTCCATCAGACATGAGATAGCTAGGACGGAACTCACAACCGAGTTTCACGACCATGCAGTCGAAATCGCGCTGGATGTAGCCATGGGCCGATTCGAGGTCGTCATCCTCCGTGTCGTACCGACCATATGCACCGAACCGCCAGGACTTGTTGGGCCGCCAGTCGCCCGAGAGGGTCCAGCGATCGCTGCTTTCCTTGCGGAAGCGATTCTCAATCGACAGCGACCACGCCTGCTTTTTCCACAGCCACAGGCGTGTGTTGATCCGACTGAACTCGTCTTCAGGAAGATCGTAGCGCGCGTCCACGTCGAGCCGTATGCGCGAGAAAGGCCTGAGATCGGCCTCAAAGCGAATCTCTTCAATGGCATCCTCGTCTTCCTCAATATCCAGATCGTAGACCGCCCTGATGTCCAGGTCCACAAGGTCCCTGGCCCGGCTTCCCCGCTTGGTCTGCAGCATGTTGCGGAGCCCCAGGACCGCATAGTGGGCCTCGTCCTCCCGGTCGACACTGTCGAACTGGTAGAGGTCATCGGGTTCAAGCCCCGAACGGGTGACGTAGGTGTAATTCACGTAGGGCTCGACAATATGCCGGTAGGTGCGTTGCCCAACCCCGACCTCATCCCAGATCCGGAAAGCCTTAAACGATATCTTGTGCCCGAGCTCATAGAGCGAGCGGGTGCCGCTGGGGCCTACCGTCTCCTGCGTCACGACCTCTTCCACGATCGACCCATCGGCCGTCTCCGTTTCCACCACCACCGGATCAGCGGGTTCGGTCTCCGAGTACCATGTGGTGCGGAAGCCGACGCGCGGAATCATCGTGAGGAAGCCGAACAGGCGATAAGGCCGATAGATGCGATGATAGGTGTCTCCTCGCCACGACGAGATATTATCGTAGGAACTATCATCCTCGAATCGCCATAGCAGGTAGCCCGCCGCCGCCCGGCCCTCGTAGAAGAACCGGGAATCGCCAATTTCCTGGCGTAAGACGTCCGCCGTCAGCTCGGGCATACGTTCAAGCGCGGTGTAGAAACTATTCAGTCGCTTGCGCACGTTGAAATTCAGAAGGTAGCCCTCTCCGCGGTGGGTATAGGTGAAATAGTTCTCCGGCTGCGAAGCACGCCTGTGCTCTTCTTCGAAGAAGTCCTCCTGCACGTCCGGATCACTCAGATGATAGGCCTGTAGAAGCGCATAACGGCCTCCGCCCGGGTAGTAGCGATGCCGCAACCGGATGCGATGGCGGTCCTCGTCAACATCCGAGGTTGTCGAGTCCTCATTATCCTCCCACGGGCGCTTGTCGTGCAGAGTATATGTTTCCAAGTCCCCTGACCACGAGGACCCGGGTTGGTGCCAAATGAAGTCCTGTCCCAGCCCGAAACCGCGCATCGTGTAGTGATCCAGATGCGTCTCGGTCCTCAGCCAGGGCCACAGCTTGCAGCCATAGGTCGAGAGCAGGAATACCCCCAACTGGCTGTCATAGCCGGGCTGAAACGTCCATCCGCATCCCTTTTCCTGAAGGCTGCGGAACCAGTAAGGTGTGTAGAAGCTCGGGACGCGCCCGAAGTACCACACCGCATGACGAGCCTTCATCCACCGGCGCGGTGCAATGGTCAGTTTCTTCGCGCGAACATGGAAGTGGCGATGCGTGCCATCTAACTCGCAGGTTGTGACTTGGGCGTTGTGCAGAACAAAACAGTTTGTGGATACCTGCGCGGTCTTTTTGGCCACCCAGTAAAACGGCTTTGTTTCACCCTTCAGCGCATCGGAGTACCCCTCGTCGGTCTTAAAGTTGTAGCTCATCCGGTCGCCCTCCGTGGCACCGCTGGGCCTATGCAACACGACATTGCCAAGGGCCGTGGCTTCCTCGGTCGCCGTGTTGACCTTGACGTAGTCGGCCGTGAGCTTATTGGGGCCGTTGGAAATGATCACGTTGCCGGTGGCTTCGATCCAGCCGGTGTCGCGATCATAGACCAGCTTGTCGGCTTTGACATCGATGGCACCGGCAGGGGCGAGCTCGGGTGCCTGGGCAATAGCAACCTGCGCCGTTGGTGCTGCCTCAAGCAGCGCCTCGGTTGACAGATCGTCGCCAAACGGTATCCCGATCTCATCGGTCTGCGCCATCGCCGCCACGGCGAACGCGCCGACCAACACCATCATGTACTCACGCACCGACACACTCACACACGCTTCCTAATGATCAACAGTCGCATACAACACATCGCTCGTTTCCGCATCCCGAATCTGGAATGATTCCACGTGGCGCGTGGCGTCCGAACGGAAACTGAGGCTACCCTCAAAGCGCGACTGCAGTTCGATCAGGACCTGCTCATCCTCTTCGCGCAGACGTTCCAGCACGCTCGGGTGTACCACCACCTGCAACTTCAGAGCCTTGCCGCGGTTGGTCCGCTTGCGCATTACGGCGGAGATCTGACGCTGCACATCCACGCTCATGGCCAGACCGGACTTCACCTCGCCGCGACCACGGCAGTAAGGACACTCAGTGTAGACCGACGACAGCAGACTCTCCTCGGCACGCTGGCGGGTCATCTCCATGATGCCCAGGTCCGAGATCTGCAGGACGTTGGTGCGGGCGCGATCCCGCTTGAGCGCAGCCCTCATGGTGCGATACACCAAACTCTGATGTTTGCGCGACTTCATGTCGATCAGGTCGATCACCACCAACCCGCCGATGTTGCGCAAGCGCAGTTGCCGCGCGACCTCTTCGACGGCCTGCGTGTTGACCTCGAGGATGGCCTGCTCCTGCGAGCCCTGCCCCTTGTGCCGCCCGGTGTTCACGTCGATCGCAATCAGCGCCTCGGTCTCGTCGAATACGAGATAGGCGCCGGTCTGAAGCGTCACCTTGCGGCGAAACGCGCCGCTGATCTGGGTCTCGACGTTGTAGTGGTCGAAGATCGGCAATTCGCCGTTGTACTTCGTCACGCGCGAGCGAGCACGGCGCGAGATGGTTCCGGCCATCTTGCGGACCGCCTCTTGCTTCTCGGGATTGTCGACCACGATGCGGTCGACATCCTCGGTCAGCCAGTCGCGGATGACCCGCTCAACCAGGTCGGGCTCGTGATACACACAGCAGGGTGCCGGCATATCGATGATGTTCTGGCGCAGTTCTTCCCACGAGGCGATCAGCCCACGCAGGTCGCGCACGAACGCGCGACGACTGGTGCCGTATCCTGCCGTCCTGACAATCATCCCCGTGTCAGCCGGCGGCTCCAGGCGAGCGAGCACCTTCTTCAACCGGCTCCGCTCCTCGCCATCGGCGATCTTGCGCGATACGCCTTTGAGCTTCGATCCGGGCATGAGCACGAGGAAGCGGCCCGGCAGACTCAAACTGGCCGTCACACGCGGCCCCTTGGTTCCGATAGCCCCCTTCGTCACCTGCACGACAATCTCGGATCCCGGCGGAAAGCGCTGTTCGATCTCCTCGTTCGAGAGCCGCTTGCGTTGGCCGCCACTGTTGCGTCCGCGTCGGTTACGGCCACCGCGACCCCCGCGACTATTGCGGTTGTTGCGGCTGTTGTTGCGGGTGTTGCGAGGAATTCCTTCCACGCGCTCCAAGCGCATGTCGTCGTCGGGAAACATATCCCAGTAGTGCAGGAAGGCGTTCTTCTTGAGTCCGATGTTCACAAAGGCGGCCTGGAGATCGTGCTCGAGGTTCTGAATCCGCCCCTTGAATATGCTGCCCACAATCCGCTTTTCCGTCGGATGTTCAACCTGGAACTCCTCCAACCGGTCGTTCTCCAGGATCGCCACACGTGTCTCCAGACTTTCCGCGTTGACAATAATCTCGCGCTTGGTCCGGTCGGCCTTCTTCATTTTTAAGCCTAATACCATTTTCTCTATTCCTTTCTCAAAACCGTTCTCAATACACTACTCGCCGGGAGCGAATATGGACGCTCTGCACCATGCCGAGCGCCGACATCACCACCAGCATAAATGAACCGCCATAACTCAAAAGGGGCAGCGGCAACCCCGTAATCGGCATCAACCCTACCGTCATCCCAATGTTGATAAACACGTGACAGAATAACATCGCCACCACCCCGACACACAACAGGCGTCCCAGCTTGTCGCGTGCGGCCATCGCCGCGCGCATGCCCCCCCAGAACACCATGCCAAACAGGGCAAAAAGCCCCAGTGACCCCATGAACCCCATCTCCTCTGCGATAACGGAATAGATGAAGTCGTTGGGTGCCACCTTGCGAGGCAGGAAGCCCAGGATGTTCTGCGTGCCATTCCTGAAGCCCTTGCCCCACATCCCGCCGGATCCCACCGCAATCTCAGACTGCAGCTTGTTCCACCCTACGCCGAGCGGGTCATCGGCCACACCGAAGAACACCATGATGCGGCTACGCTGGTAGTCGCTCAGGCCACTCATGGCCGAGATCTTCTCATGCAGTTCCGGATCGAACCCCAGCTTTTCGGGCAGGAACACCGCCCCGAGCACGCACCCCACGGCCACGAGCGCTACGAGTGCAATAACCCCCAGCGTACGCCACGGCACCCCCGCAGCGTACATCATGATGAAGGTCAGCGGCACAAACACCATTGATGTCCCCAGGTCGGGCTGCTTGAGTATCATCCCCACCGGGATGAAGAGAAGCAACAGAACCGTACCGACTCGGCGCCATTCTCCGTAGTAAACCCCAGGCAACCCAAGTCGGCGGGCCAACATGATGGTGAGGGCCAGCTTCATCGGTTCCGACGGCTGGATATCGAACCCAAAGAGGGTCAGCCAGCGCTGGGCGCCCTCGCGGACCGTGCCGAACAGCAGCACGGCCAGCAGGAGCACCAGACACCCCACATAGATCGTCCACGACCACCGGCGCAACACCCGGTAATCGAGCACCGCAAAGAAGATGTAGCAGAGGATACCGGCCAGTGCCCACATGACCTGACGCTTGTAGAGCGTACGTACGGGCAGGACCTCACTGATGTAGCACGAGCTGTAGACAAACATGACGCCCACAATCAGCAGCAGCAGCGTGGCGAATGCCGTCGCCCAGTTCATGTAGCGCAGCAGGCCGAACTGACGAATGAAGTCTCTCACAGCGTCGCTCCTTCCTGCGCGGCGGCAGCGGCGGCAGCCTCTTCAGGATCAGGGAAGACCGGCTTCGAACCAAACAAACCCGCCATCAGCTTGGCCATGCGCGGGGCCGCGTTGCGTCCCCCGGACATGGCGTCTTCCAGGACGATGGCCGCGCCATACTGCGGATTGTCGAAGGGGGCAAACGCGATCATCCAGGCGTACTTCCTGCGGGCCTCGCGCGTGCCGTACTCGGCCGTCCCGGTCTTGCCTCCCATCGGCACGCCGGCAATCCTTGCCCGGCGCCCGGTGCCGGTCTCCGCCTCCACCACGTCGAACATTCCCCCACGCACTGTAGCAAGCGTACAGGCCGACCACGACATCTCATGGATGAGATCGCCCTCTTCCCAGGGCTCCGTCACAACGCGCGGGGTATAGACGCGCCCACCATTGCCGAGGGCCGCCGCAAAGAGCGCCATCTGCAGGGGTGTGGCCAGCATGGCACCCTGCCCGATCGACGCGTTGCAGGTATCCCCGCTGCGCCAGCCGTCCTTGAGCACCCGCCGCTTCCACGCATCGTTGGGGAGCAAGCCCGGCATCTCCTGCTCGAGGGCGATGCCGGTGTGGTGCCCAAACCCCAACGCGTCGGCCATGTGGTAGATACGATCGTACCCACATTTGAGGCCGATTTGACAGTAGTAGGCATTGCAGGATTGCTCGAGCGACTTGCGCATGGCGATGCTGCCGTGTCCGCTCCTGCGCCAGCAACGAAAACGCACGCCACCCACCTCGAAATAGCCCGGGCAGTCGTAGAGCGTTGACGCCGAAACACCCCCGTTCTCGAGTGCTGCGATCGCAACCAGTGGCTTGAAGGTGCTGCCGGGCGGGTACTGCCCCTCGATGGCGCGGTTGAAAAGGGGCAGCGACTTGTCCTGGCTCAAGCTGGCGTATTGTGAGCGCAGCTTCGATGGATCGTAGGTGGGTGCGCTGGCCATGGCCAACACGTCGCCGTTGCGTGCGTCCAGCAACACCACGGAGCCGCGCCAGCCCTCCAGGAGCGATTCGGCCAGCGCCTGGATCTCTGCATCCAGTGCCAGCCGCAGATCCTCGCCCTTGCGCGGCTCGCGCTCGAACCGTTCGTTATATTTGAACCCAGAGGCGTCCACGCGGATCAGGCGACCGCCGGCCAATCCAGCCAAGCGCGTGTCAAAGCTGCGTTCGACCCCGAACTGTCCCCGCATGTCCGGCAGGTAGAAATGATAGGACTCCTTCTCCTCTGGCGACAAGCTGGACCGGCCGACACAACCCAGCACGTGTGCGGCCAGCGTGCCGCGCGGATATTCGCGCACCGGCTCGATATGGATATCCACGCCCGGGAAGCTCACACAGCTCTCCGCCCAGCGCGCGAGGGACTCGGGCGACAGGTCACGCCAGGCCAGGAACGGCAGGGGCAGGCGGCGGCGAATGTGCGTTCGTATGTCGTCGCGGCTCACTTGTGCCGGCAGGCCGATGATCTCGCCGATTTCCCGGATCACGCGCTCGACTTCCTTGATCGTCTCCCCCGAGCGCCCGGGCTGCCGCAGTTCTTCGACGTAGATCGCCAGGCAGTAACTGGGCCGGTTGCTGGCCAGGAGCGTGCCATTGCGGTCGGTGATCGATCCACGCAGGCCCGGCAAACGGACGCGGCGAATACTCTGATGGTCGAGCCGCTCTGTGTGCTCGGAGCCATGCAGCACCTGGACCCGCCAGAGCGAGCCTCCCAGGAAAAGCAGGCCCGCCAGCATCATCACGACGACGATGCGCAGGCGCACTTGCTCACCATCCCATGGGCTGTTCAATTCCATCAATCACTTCCCGAACCTTGATAAGTCCCACCCACTGATCACAGCGCCGCGCGCCCATGAATGTCAGGGGTGTCACAACAGCAGCCAGGAGCGCGCTCCACAGCAACCGCACCGTTAATCGTCCCAAAGGCCACCACACCGCGTCGATCCGCACCAGCAGGCCATAGATCAACACCTGCGCCAGGAGCGAACCGACCATCCCGAAGAAACCGGCCGTCACGCGTGATTCCGGCAACACGAGGTTGCTGAACCGTCCAGCCAGCAGCCCCACCACAACGAACACGATGGAGGAGTAGCCCAGCGGCACCGCCGTCAGCAGGTCATGAAATACACCCGCCACGAGCGCGGCCAACAGCATGGTGCCGGTCGTACGGTTGAGCGCATAGTAGAGCACGAGCGCCAGCAGGAAAGGCGGCTTGGCTTGCCCGAGGAACGGGACGGCAGGAAAAATCATCTGGAGCGCCGCCCCAGCCAGCATGAGCACCAGCATGACAATCGTCGTGATCATTGGCTCACCACCCACATGTATTGCAGCTTGGCCAGGTCGGCTGCCGGCCGGACTTTCAGCCGCTGGTAGAGCAGTAACGGGTCCGTTTCGAACTCCAGCACGGTTCCCAACAGCAAGCCGCCGGGATAGGTGCCGCCCAAGCCCGAGGTCACGACCGTGTCGCCCACCAGAATCTCGGCATCCTTGTCGACATAGTCCATCGTGCAGGGCTGTGCCGCCATAACCATCTCGAAATCAGTATTTCCGGCCAACCCGGTTCCCAGCCCACGCGTAACGCCGAGATCGCCGGTCCGTTCAAGGCGGCAGGCCACGCGATTGGCCGGATCGGTAATGAGAAGCACGTCGGCCGTGTGACGGGTCACGGTCGTGGTCCGGCCCACGAGGCCATCGACCGTCATGACCGCTTGGTTAGGCTGTACACCCTCCTCGCTGCCACGGTTGATGCGGACGCTCTGCCACCAGCCACTGGTGCCGCCGCGGGCAATGACGCGACCGAGGAGCAGACCGTGCGGGGAGGTCTCCTTTAACCTCATCATCCGGCGCAGGAGCCGGTTCTCCTGCTCGAGGGTGTTGTGATGGCGCAGCTCGTGTCGGGAACGGGCCACCTCGTCGAGCATGGCATCGTGATTCTCAATGGCTTCGTGCGCGCGAAAAAGGAAGGTGAGAACGCCGCGCATGCGTTCGCCCATGAGCGTAAGGACGGTCTGGGACGACACGGCTCCATCGCGCGCCGCCGCGCGCAGGCGCAGTTCGACCGTGAGGGGTACACTGATCAGAATTATGATGGCGAGCAGAACCAGTCCGCCCAAAACTTTATTGCCGCACACGTTGTCCCCCCCCCGCAGGCGGGAAGTCACTTTACTTATTGCGGCAGTACATAAAGGGGAACTGAACCGATCAGGCCGTGGTCCGGCGCAAGAAGTTCAACTCGTTCAGCACGACACCCGTACCTTCGGCTACGGCACTGAGGGGATCGTCGGCTAAGTGAACGGGAAGACCTGTCTGCTCGGAAATCAGCTTATCGAAACCCGCAAGAAGCGCGCCTCCACCGGCGAGGATCATTCCGCGATCAACAAGGTCAGATGACAATTCGGGAGGACAGCGTTCCAGGGTAATACGAATGGCGTCGATAATTGAGGAAACGGGTTCCTGCAAAGCTTCGCGCACTTCCTCCGAGGTGATTGTCAACGTCTTGGGGAGTCCTGCAACCAGGTCGCGCCCCTTGACTTCCATACTTGTCTCGTCCTCAACCGGATAGGCGGACCCCATGATCATCTTAATCTCTTCCGCAGTCCGCTCACCGATCATCAGGTTATAAACCCGCTTCATGTACTGCACTATACATTCATCCATCTCATCGCCGCCCACGCGTACCGTGCGGCTGAATACGATTCCGGCCAGTGAAATGATAGCTACTTCCGTCGTTCCCCCGCCGATATCCACGATCATGTTACCGGCTGGTTCCTGAACAGGAAGGCCTACCCCAATCGCGGCCGCCATCGGCTCTTCGATCAGAAACACCTCCCGGGCCCCCGCGTGTGTCGCAGAGTCCTTCACCGCCCGCTTCTCCACTTCGGTAATATCACTGGGTACGGCAATGATAATACGCGGGCGTACCATTTTCTTACGATTGTGTATTTTCTTAATGAAATAACGCAGCATGGACTCGGTGATCTCGAAGTCTGCGATCACACCGGCCTTCATGGGACGAATAGCGACAATATTGCCAGGCGTACGCCCCAGCATGCGCTTGGCCTCATCACCGACGGCCAGGATGCGCTTCGTGCCCGACTGGATGGCCACCACGGAGGGTTCCCGCAACACAATGCCGCGATCCTTTACATAGACCAGCGTATTGGCTGTACCGAGATCGATCCCGATGTCATTCGAGAAAAGACTGAGTAATCCACTAAACTTTGCCACAACTATACTCCACCGAAGGGGGTAGCCGTCGCCAACAAGGCGTTCAACACCCTTCCTGCTACGTTTCGCGTAATGTGCGGTATACCCCCGACGAGGTCAAGGAGAGATTTAGGAAGTACTTCTAGAACAGTGTGACGCGGCGCTTCGGGATAATGACGCGGTCGCCATCCATGAGAGGATAGTCCGCTGCGGGATCGCCGTCTTCCATCAACCGCGTGACGTTGATCCGGGTCTCTTCATCCCAGCCCTTCTCATTCTTCCGAATGACGAGGACCGACTTCTTGTTCGCAAAGGGCGTCATCTGGCCCGCCACCCGGAACATCAGGTGCATCATCGTGCAGGGACGTCCCGACTTGAACGAATAGACACCGGGCTGTTGCAATTCGCCCAGCACCACAATCGAACGCGACCCCCCACCGGCCACAGCCACATCGCTGTCGCCCATCGGGATAAACACATAGGCTACGTCGTTGTTGTGGAGCACGATGTCTGGCACCATCGGGCTGCCTGCCGCATCAGAGAGAGGATATACCTCTCCTTCTTCGGCCAAGGCCGTCGCCCTGGTCAGTCCGCTCCGCACGACCTTGATCTTGGCTCCCTTGGCTGCGGGCTTCATACCGCCAACTCGCAGGAGGGCATCATTCAGACTGATAGTGTCACCGGCGCCTATCTTGATCAACCCCGGACGGATCACCTCGCCGTCCACGCGCACCTTGTCGTACGAGGCGCGAATGATGCGCACCTGTACCGTGGCGTTACGGAAATGGCGGCTCGTAAGGATATCCCTGATTTTCTCGGCGGCCTGCGACTCGGACTTGTTGTAGAGAATAACAGGGCCAACGTATCCCAGCTTCACAGCGCCAATCTCGTTGACAGGGTAGCTGCCGTTCAGTGCCGGATCTTCGGCAACGCTGATCTGCACCAGGCAGTCGGGCTGAATCGTGATCTCGCCCGGAGGCACTGGGGCAGAGGCGGCAACAGCACCGGTAGTTGGCGCGGCAGCGGATGCCGTGCCAGTAGATGCCGCCGGAGCGTGAGCCGCTGTGGAAGCAGGCGAAGTCGTCACCGTTGTGGCGGGAGCCGCTGTGACAATCGTGGCCGGGGAAGCTGTCGTCGGGGCAGCCGCTGCGGGATAGTCAACTCCGGATTCCATCTCGAGCTGCTGAAGCAGCGCGTCTACATCAATATCAAAGTCATTTGTGGCACACCCCACTAGTGTGATGGCCACAAGTACGATGCCCAGCAGAGACCCAACCGACCAAAATTTCATAACACACCTAACTGCCCGACGCGAAAAAGGACCGAGCTCAACAGGATCTCCTTGCCAAGCAGGCAACAAGCATCTCAATTTTCTTTTCAAGTGCTCTAGGCTCGCACGAAACGCCGAAACCCGTCAAGGGACAATTTCGCGTGCCAAATCGCACCAGTCTTCTGGTGAGAGGATCTGCGGACGGGCGGCTTCAGCCAGCCCGCGACGTCTCAGCCACGCGAGGCAGGCCGATTCTTCCATCCGAAGTCCCTCCCCGGCCTTGCGGAGCGTAGTCACCAACTGCTTCCGCCGCACCGAGAAGACCTGCTTCGTCAGGGCATAGAAGACCGATTGTGCCCCGGTCGGCAGCAAACACCGCCCATGCCGCACCAGCCGCACTATCGCCGAGGTAACCGCCGGGGCGGGCCAAAAGCAGGTCGGACTCACCACCTTTATCTGCTCTACATCGTATAACCGCTGCACCCAGACACTCAGCAAGCCGTAGTCCTTGACCCCCGCTTCAGCCGTCAGCCGGGCCGCCACCTCGCGCTGAACAGTCAACACCATCAGTTCGGGCGGCGTCACGTTGCGCACCAGGTCCACCAGGATGCGTGTCCCGGGCCGATACGGCAGGTTCGCCACCACCTTGTGCAACCGACCGCTGCCCAACCGGTCGATCTGTTGCTTCAGCATATCGCCGGCCACAATGGTGACCGACGACGCGTCGACAAACCGCTCGACCAGATGAGCCGCCAAGCGGTAGTCCTTCTCCACGGCCACCAGTTCTTTCGCGCGGGCAGCCAGCTTCTCGGTCAGTACGCCGAGGCCGGGTCCTACCTCCAACACGCGGTCATTCTCTGCAAGCGAGGCCGCGTCCACCAGGATCCGAAGTACATTGGCATCAATCAGAAAGTTCTGTCCGAGGCCCTTGCTCGGCCGCACACCGAGCTCGTCCAGGAGGACACGTACTTGGGTTGGACTTGTCAGGTTCATGGGGAAGTACGAACAGCCGAACAGTCGAACAGCCGAACACGAGGAAGTACGAACATTCGAACAGCCGAACTACGAACTACGAAGTGGAATCGCCGAGTGTGATTGGGGCTCTTGCTCTGGCGTCTATGGCACATCTTGTAGTTGGATCTTTCCAGGAATCCTTCTCAAACCTGCCGCTTCTCCCGTTCGTCATTCGGCTGTTCGAATGTTCGAAA
>JAOZSS010000036.1:0-3109 GCA_029939545.1 Kiritimatiellia bacterium
GTTTTCTATGTTTTTCCTCTCTCAGGCAGGAGCGGAAGACCGGTTACACCCTTGCGTGCCAACGGTTCATACGCGTGTAGGGCCGCACCGCGTGCGGCCCTGCAACGCCGTCGCCCCGAAGGGCGAAGGTGCTTCGTTATCCGTAATCGTCGCCCATAATCGTCAACCGATTTCCCGTGTCGGGACTGCGACAAAAGAAGCAGACCTTCCTCCCTCGAAGGGGGGGTGCGTTTCTTGACACGGCCATCCATGCAGCCTAATCTTCCCGACTTTCACACGAACGGGCAATCAAGGAGCGGGTAGATGGAACTGACGCGTGAAGCTATTTTTGAATACCATCTCGGGGGCAAGGTCGGGATGTGCGCAACCAAACGATTGGCGTCGCAGCGCGACCTGAGCCTGGCCTACACACCGGGCGTGGCCGAGGCCGTGAAGGCCATTGCCGAGAATCGTGACGCCCTGTACCGCTATACCGCCAAGTCCAACCTTGTGGCCGTGGTATCCGACGGCAGCGCCATCCTCGGACTCGGCGACCTCGGCGCGGAGGCTAGCATTCCCGTCATGGAAGGGAAGGGCGTCTTGTTTAAAGCGTTCGGAGATGTCGATGGATGGCCCGTACCGCTGAACGGATGCCGCGTGAACGGGAAGAACACAGGTCCCACCGACCCTCAGCGCGTGATCGACATGGTCGCCGCCCTTGCGCCGATGTACGGCGGCATTAACCTGGAAGACATCGCCGCTCCGGCCTGTTTTGAGATCGAGGACCGGCTGGATGAGATGCTGGACATTCCGGTGTTCCACGACGACCAGTGGGGGACCGCGGTCATCACCTTGTCGGGCATGCTGAACTACGTGCACCTCTGTAATCGCACGATGGCGGAGCTGCGCATTGTGATCAATGGGGCAGGGGCCGCGGGAATCCGAATCGCCGAGATGCTGAAAGCCTCCGGTGCCGCGAACGTGCTGCTGTGTGACTCACGGGGCACGGTCCGTTCCTGTCGCACCGATCTTAACGCCCAGAAGCGCGAGCACGCCGTGGACACTACAGCGAAGACACTCACCGAGGCCATGCGTGATGCGCATGCGCTCATCGGGGTCTCCGTCGCAGACTGTGTCTCGCCGACAGATATCCTGGGCATGGCCGACTACCCGGCCATCTTTGCGATGTCCAACCCGGTTCCGGAAATTCGTCCCGAGTTGGTAGCGGAGACGTTGGGTGCCAAGCCCTACGTGATGGCGACCGGTCGGTCCGACTATCCCAACCAGGTCAACAACGTGCTCGGGTTCCCGTTCCTCTTCCGTGGCGCACTCGATGCCGGGGCCAGCAGTATCACGCTGGGGATGAAGCTAGCCGCCGCCGACGCGCTGGCCTCGCTTGCAAGGAAGCCCGTGCCTGCCGATGTTCAGGCCCTGTACGAGCAGGAAGGTACGCTGGAGTTCAGCAACCGCTATGTAATCCCCAAGCCGTTCGATCGGCGCCTCCTGATCGAAGAGCCGTTCGCGGTGGCACAGGCGGCCGCCCAAGAGGGCCTCGCGTCTGCCTCATTTGATATAAACACCTATCGTGCGTCGCTTGAAGCAAAGGGTGCGACAGCGTCGAAAGGCTGAAATATTGCCTCTAGAGGTTGACACTGGCAGGAGGGTGTGATAACTCTTCTCGGCTTATGGGACAGCAACTCAGAGTTAGAGCGAAACGTAAGCGCCGTGAGCGCCGGAAGAAGCGTGTCAGAGAGCAGGCTAAAGCTTCCGGTAACAAGGCGTAAGCGTACCGTTCGTTTATATATGGCGCGATGGCCGAGTGGTTAGGCACGGGTCTGCAAAACCTGCTACAGCGGTTCAAGTCCGCTTCGCGCCTCCAAGCATAACCACTTGAATTCAAAGCGTTTATGCTTAATTCATGCGGGTTCGCTAATCATGCCTATCTGTCGAAAAGCGGCATAAAAGGGCAGCAGAACACCCGTTGCGGCGTGACAAAAGCGTGACAGGTTCGCAGCGGCGGGACGGGGTAGGTCTTGCCCTCGCGCTCATCGCCCTCTGAAGCCCATTGACCTTGGGAAGTCAGGGTCAGACCTAGGGGGAGCCAGGGTCAAACCTAGAAACTAGAAAATAGTGCCCCGCATCGCGGCGGAAGCCGTTGGGTCGGCAGAGGGGGATTGATTCGGTTCGCTCGCTTCCCCGGCGCGAGTTTGAGCAGCTTATTGGAGGTGTGCAGATGACGGGGATGTTGGGTCAAGGATGGCTAAATTCCAGTTTCTAGGTTTGACCCTCCCGCCCCTCAGAGGATGCCCTCCGAACGACCACTGCGCAAGGCTATTCGGCGAGGTCGGATTCTGCGCCTTCATCTTGTGGTCGCTCATCTAGAAACCGGTGCAGCTTCTGGAGAACCGTCTCCGCGATCTGCGTGCATTTGCGGCAGATGTCCGCATCGGCCTCGCTGGCGGGAAGGGCGGAACCCAGTGGATATTTCGATGAAAGATAGATCGAGTCCAGAAGTTCGCATTGCTCGTCTGTCAGGAAGTCTCCCAAGCCCTCGTCTGCAAGCATGTCCCGCAGTTGCTGTATGCTGTGGGTCTTGCAGAAGTCGAGGCCTCTCTCGATAACCAGGGCTTTCAAGGCTTTCTCGACGGCTTGCTGTACGTTCTGCAAAGCCGCGTTGTAATACTCGCTCTCAGCAACAAGCCGTGCGCACCCAAGATTCTCCTCGGCGAATGCGATCCATTTCGCGGTGCTATCTTTCAAAGACCGTCTCCCCTCGTTCAATTTCCTGCAAGAATGGGTCGGCCGCAGCGCTGGCTTTCAAAGGAATGACATCGATCGGGATTCGGCGTGCAATGGGACGCAGATCGCGCCTGTAGCGCATGGCCAGCGTCAGATATCCGTCATCGCTGTTCTGAAAAACGGCCAGATCCAGATCGTGCGGTGTACTGGACGTTACAAAAGATCCAAACACAACGACCCGCTGGACCTCTGCCTCACGAGAGAGGACTTCGGCGAGTTCCCGCTTAATTGCATCTTTGTCTTTCTGGGTAAGAACCATGTTAAGCTACCGGGAGTTCCTCGAATAGGGGGAACGTACCCTATTGTCCGCCGAAGTGCCACTGAATTTGTG
>JAOZSS010000036.1:3119-16642 GCA_029939545.1 Kiritimatiellia bacterium
ACTTCGACCCACTTTGCATGGCTGTTCAAGAAAGCCAGCCTTGGCGAAGACTGCCCGGCGTAGCCAAGGCGACAGCCGCAGGCGAAGCGGGGTGATTCATCGCCGAGCTACGCCTGGCAGGCCATCCTTTCAGGTACACTTTTCTCGCGCTTGCCATAGGCAGTGACAGGGCAAAGGACTGGTCTCTTTACCAGTCAGACCCCCACGTCATCAGAACGCATCCAAGTCCGCAAATGGGGATTTCTGGACATAGAGCGCGTCCAGAGTAGGCAATGCGCCATGGAACCAGTGGGGCATCACGACCCCAAAGGGGTCGACCATCATAGCCCGGCGTGGAACGCCGGGTATCTAAGAAACGACCCGGGATTGGCGGGAGGCGTATGGGCGGGGTGATCGTAGACGATCTCGTCCGCTTCGCCTCCCTCAGAATTCACTTCTTCATAAATCCCAGGGTTTCACCCTGGGCTATGATGTGACACCCCTTTGGAGTACTCCAATCTCGAATGGATCAACACGCCCAGTGCCCCTCTGGTTCCAAGGAGGGGGCGTGCGGTGGTTCCGCTCCACTCAGTCAGATGCGGGGTCGATGGTCTCGGGTTCAGCGGCCTTGGGTTCGATCACCTTGGGCTTGCCGGGCCCCCTCTTGGGCGGCTTGGCTGGCGTAAAGGCTTTGATCTTCTCCACCTGGCTCATGGTCTTGTTTATACCGGACGAGAACGGTGAGGCTTTGGTGCTGAAGGTAATGCGTGCAAGTTCACCTGCTACCGGAATCCAGCCTGTGGGGATAACTTTCATACGTCGCGTACGCAGAAACTGTATCGCTTGGCCCCTGCCTGCGACCTGAGCGCGGATGGCGCGGCGTCCTACTTGCGTGATCTTGACTTCGGCGGGGCTTTCGACCTTTATCGTGTTCGGGCCTGCCTTGACCAGCCTTATCGATTTGATAACCATGATCGGGTTGCCACGCCGTGTTTCCTCGACGCATTCCAACGCCACGCTATCGCCAACACCCGGGCGCCACCAATCGCTGGGCTCATATACGGTCTTCTTTTTGCCGACATAGAAAAGCCGTTCGAGACCGGTATTGTCCTTGATTCGATACTTGCCGAATCCGCTTTCAGTAATGACCCCGTTCACCGGGGTCGCGAGGCAGGTGGCGAATGTGCCTAAAGCCATACATGCGATAGCGGCGGTTGTTAGAATCTTCTGCTTCATGATTGATCCCTTTCTGTAAGTGTCGGGGCTCCCCCGACATCCTTATTTATAGATACTGATTCCTCTCAACATGGGTGGTGTGCCGAAGAGGTCTGCGACGGTTTGGGCGACGTCGTAGAAGCCTTGGCGGATGCCTAACTCACGGCCGTGTTGGCCGGGGCGATGGACCAGGAAGGGCACGAACTCGCGCGTGTGGTCGGTGCCGGCGAAGGTGGGGTCGTTTCCGTGATCGGCGGTGATCATGACGCAATCGTCGTCGTTCAGCTTCAGGAGAAGATCGGAGAGAAAGAGGTCTGTGTTTTCGAGCGCGGCCGCGTAACCCGAGGGGTCTCGTCGGTGGCCGTAGAGCATGTCGAAATCAATCAGGTTGACGAACACAAACTGCGACTCGCTCTCCTCTGCGATGGACAGCACGACACGCTGCGCGTCGCGGTTGTTCTTAACATGCTCGGAGCGGTCGATTCCCTGGCCGGCAAATACGTCGTCCAGTTTTCCGACCGTAACGGTTTTTACGCCGTGCGACTGAAGGTGGTCCAAGATCGTGGGCTCGGGCGGCACTAGCGAGAAGTCCCGCCGGTTCTCTGTGCGCTTGAAGTGACTGGCATCGGCCCCTGCAAAGGGGCGTGCAATGACACGTCCGACCCTAAGCGGATCGCAGAGTTCGCGCGCCACCCGGCAACCGGCATAGAGTTCGTCGAGCGGGATGACCTCCTCGTGAGCGGCGATCTGAAAAACCGAGTCGGCACTGGTGTAGACGATCCATTTCCCGCTCGCCATGTGCTCGGCACCGAGATCCTTGATAATGACCGTTCCGCTCGCGGCCATGTTGCCCAGGATCCCCCGGCCCGTTCTTTCTATGAAGGCGGCTGTCAACTCCTCGGGGAACGAGGGATGGTTGGGTGAAAAGAGATGAAAACCCTCTTCGATGAGAAGTCCGGCCATCTCCCAATGCCCCGTTGTAGTGTCCTTGCCCTGCGAGCACTCCTGTAGCGCCCCCCAGCTTGCACGTGGCGCCTTGGCGGGAGGGACGCCGACAATCTCCAGTCCGCCGGGTAGGATTCCGGGTATGTTGCCAAGACCCATAGACTGCAACGTGGGCAGGTGGAGCCCTCCCACGGCACTGGCGCAGTGCGGCACTGTGGCCGATCCTGCATCGCCATAGGCGGCGGCATCGGGCGCCGCGCCGATGCCTACGGAATCCAATACAATGAGGAACACCGTCATGGATTGAGTCTCGCGCGATTTCGCTAGCATGTCAAGATTTCCGCGACAATCGGATTGCGGTCCTTGATCTCTCCTGTTCGAATACGATACGATGGTGGCCTTGTAGTAAAGTTGTATCGCAGTGATTGTAAACTATGGCCGACACAGAACATACAGAATCTGACCAGGAAGTGGACCTCGATGGGGTCCTTGAACTGAACTTTGTTCCCGACTGGGCGCGCAAGCCTCCTCAGGCATCCCGATGGGAGGACGAAAGACCATCGCGGCGGGGCGACCGGGGTCATGACCGCTATCATGGCGATAGTCGCGGGGGGCAGCGTCGTGATGACCGCGGCCGGGGTGACCGCGGCGATCGGAGACCTCGTCGACCACGTGAGGATTATCGCGATAGTCGCTCCCGGGGGCGGTCGGACCGACCACCCGCAAGAGGGGGCGAGGGCGCGCCTGCACCTGCGCCTGCCCCGTACGCGCGGCAGCAACCGGAGCAGCGCCGGAGACCAGAGCAACGCCGGGAACGAGACTATCGCCGCCCGCCTGAGCCGCGACTGCCGCTCGATATCCGCCTTATCCCTGACCAGAAAGGGCTCCAGGCTGTGGCGCGACGGATCCATCACAGCTGGATGGCCTACCCGGTGATGGAACTGGCAACGATCTTCCTCACACGTCCGGAGTTGACGCGCGTACGTATCGAGGTTGAACGGGATGCCCATGACCTGACGCTTTTCCAGTGCAAGGCTTGCGGGGCCATATCGAGCGACGCGGATCTAGCCCTGTCACATCTCCTGTCGCGGCACCTTGAGGATTATTACGAGAAAGAAGAGAAGCTCAGCGATCCTCCCAGTGGCTCATTTGTCTGTGTGGCGCGATGCGGCGTGAGCGGGGAACTGCTGGGACCGCCCAACCATCATAGCTATGCCCAGCGCGTGCAGGAAGTGCACGACAGCAGGTGTCCCGGGATGGACATGGAGTCCTATCGCCGCCGCATCGAGACGGTGCGCGAGGAAGCCGTGGTTGAGCAGTGGAAGGAAGAGGTGAGGAAACAGACGGTCTATCGGAGAAAAGAGCTTCCGCCTGATACTGAGCCGTGTGATCTTGAACCGGCCGATGCAATCCGGGCGTTCAAGGATGAGTTTGCCGACAAGCTGATCCGCAAGACTCGCAAGGCTTCTCTTCCTGCATCGGTAGCCTTGTACATGGATGACATCCCTCTCCGCTCTTACATCCGGAGGCTATGGGAGGAAGAGGAGCGTTTTCCGCTCAAGATTTCCTTCGCCCTGCGCGCAGCGTTCAAGCACATGCACCTCCACGTGTTCAAGGCCGGTAAAGGCACCCACTTTGTAACTCGCGTGGTGCCCGGTGCCCTCGACCCCGAGCATGTGGTGGAAGGCATCCGGGAAGTGTTGCTGTATCTACATGACCACCCCGGCATCAGCCGTGCTGAGCTCATCGAGGGACTGAGGCCCGGATTGGCCATGAATTCCGACACCGCGCACGATGTGTTGTCCCCGCTGGGTTGGATGATCGAGCGCGGGCATATCATTGAGTTTTTCAATGGGACACTATCGGTTCCGCTCCACAAGCGGTCATCACGCCCCCCCGAACTCCGGCCCAAGAGGCGCAAAGGCAAGGGCAAGGGCAAGGGCAAGGGCAAGAAGGATGATGCGTAGGCGGCGGCAACGGAAACCCACGCTTCTGGGCGAGGCCTTCGCAATGAAGGAGAGCACAGGCTGGGAGGATGTCGCCGACAACATGCATATCCAGGAGAAGATCGCCGCGGATCGAAGGCGCCTGATGCTTCGGCTGACCGTTGGGGTCATGGGACTCGTGATCGTTTCGATCGTTCTATACCGGCTCTTCTAGAACGTGCTTGAACCCGAGTATTCCCCGATCCGGTAGAGCAACCCCTTCCAGAATCCGCTCCACCAGTTCTCAGCATAGGCAAAATAGGGGAGGGTGTAGATCAGCCCATCGCTGTTTGACCACGCCCGGTCAAAGTACACGCAGAAGCGATCCATGCTCGCGCGGTCCCCCTCAATCAAAGCAACGGCTTCCATGTTCAGGTTGTTGAGATTGCGCCGCGTCCAGTTGGCTGACCCGCAGAGCAGTGCCCCGTCGCCGTTCGCGTCCGCGACACAGAGCGCTTTCGTGTGGAACTGCTCCCCGTGCGTATCGGCCCAGCGCACTTCGAGGTCCAGGCCGCGCCATCGGGCACAATTCATCAGTTCGCGTGCCACGATGCGGTTGGGTACTCCGTTCTTGCGCCGCCCGAATGCGCTCCTGTTGGGATCAAGAATCATGCGCACCGATACGCCGCGGCGTGCGGCACGGCGAATGGCGCTGATAACACGCCGCTCTGAGAGATAGAATACTCCAATCCTGATTATGCCGTCGGACGGCGCTCCGTCGCAGAGCTCAATCAACTTGTCGCGTATGGCTCGTTCTGTGAGCCATTGTGCCGTCACACCGGAAGCGGGTGGCACCGTCGCCTCGCCCTGGCGGGCCGCTGAGCGGACACAGAGGACTGCCTGTGCCACCTCTGCACGGTCACTGAGGTCATCGATTGCACGTGCAGACCATTCAATGGTGTGCAGTTCCGACTCAAGGGCATCTCGGGCTACCTTGCCACGAAGCTGAAGTGCGATGTTTGAGTGGGCGGAGCTGGCATCATGCGGGTTGAAGCTCGTGACAAGAACGGTCCAGGTTGCGTCCGCGTGGTCGACAAGAGCCAGCTTGCGGTGATTGGCCTTGAAGAAGAGGAGCCTGCCCACCTGTTCGTAAGAGAGACGTGGGGCGTTGGGATCGACCGGATTGGTTAAACGAGGTTTGCTCAGGTATCCGGTGATGCGAGGTACACGGTCGAAGACCCATGCCGTGCTGTGTGCAGGGGCGGCATAGAGCAGGTGTGAGTCACGCAGTCGCCTTAGATCGGTTAGCACCACGGGAATGCCCGCATCGCGCAAACGCTGTAGGTGCGGATCCAAGTCCTGACCATAGAGCGCATTGATGGGGTCGGTCAGCGCGATGATCTCCAGCTCGGGCTTCTCCAACTGGCGGCGCAAGAGGGCATCGACCAGCTCACTCGAAAGCGCCCGATGGTCGGTGTCGCTGGACCCCATCCTGTTCCAGAGAAAAAGGTCCAGCACGATGGCACTGTGCGCTTGGTCGATCATTTCGAGCAGGGCATCGAAGATCTCCTGTCGAATGACACGCTGGTTGCCATCCGCATCCCACGCCGTGCTGTCGATGAGCAGCCGCACATCGGATGGGGCTATGTGTGACGGAGTTCCCTCCACGTTGACACCGGGGGGAAGCGACCGGCATCCCAGGCCCGAGCAAAGCAGCACAAGCACTACCAACAGCATCCTACCCAACACCCAACACCTCCAACCCGGATCTAGCCCGCCCTGAACATTGCACCCATCCGCTTGCCCAGCAGGCACGCGGCCCACAGCATACCGGCACCCAGAAGTGCCATTGCCCATGTGCCGAGTGCGGCGGCCACGTTGACCCCGTTCTCAAGCCCCTCCATCAGCGTGTAGATCGCTTTGGTGATGGGGTAGAACTGCTCGGACTGCGCGAGTATCAGGCTGTCGGACACCTCCAACATCGAAAAGGCAAAACAGAGAACCGCACCAGCCAGCAGGTTTGCCGTGAGCAACGGCAACGTGATGCGGCGGATGACACGCAGAGGGGAGGCACCCAGGTTGGTTGCCGCTTCCTCATAGGTGATACTGGTTTGCTGCAGCCCGGCATGGGCAGCGCGGACCATGTACGGGAGGCGTCGCACGGCATAGCTAACAGCAAGTAGGGCCATCGGGTTGGTGCGAGGGTCCAGCCACGACCCTGGGAAGTGGGCCGAAAAGCATCCGAGGTAACCAAACGCTATTACGAGACCCGGCACAGCAATGGGGAGCATGGCGACGGTGTCGAGCCAGTCGGACCCCACCAGCTTCTTTCGCACACACAGCCACGCAATACAGAAACCAACGACCACATCGATCACGCAGGCCGTCAGGGCAAGGAACAAGCTGTTGGTCATCGCGCGCTGTGTCAGGTCGGACCCGATTGCGCGACCAAAGAACTCGAGTGTCCAGCCCTGAGGCAGCACCGACAGGAACCAGCGGCGGCTAAGTGCGATCATCAGGACGCTGATGTGAGGTAGCAGCGCCATAGCGAGCACGGCCCCAAGAAAGCTATAGACCGCGAGCAGCGGCAGGCCGCGCAAGGGCGTCTCCTGGCGCCCCACGGTGAGCCGCCCCAAGGTTGCCATATGCCGGGAACGACGCGTCAGTCGCTTGCTGATCCAGAACCCGAAAGCGGAGATCAACAGCACGAGAACGACGCGTGCGTATCCCATCGGATTCGTTCCCACTTCGCTCACGCTGTCGTAGATCATGACCGGCAGCACCCGTCGCAGTCCAAACACCAGAGGCGTTCCCAGCTCGGTGAACGCCCAGATGAAGACAAGCGTCGCCCCGGCAAAGATGCCCGGCATCGCCAGCGGCAGGGTGACACGTCGGAAGGCCCGCCACGGAGAGGCGCCTAGATTGGCTGCAGCGTCTTCCAGAGACGGATCGATATTGGCGAACGAGGCCACCATGTTCAGGTACAGTATAGGGAACAGGTGCATGCTCTCGAGGATAACGATTCCCAGCATCGGGAAACGCCCCAGCCAATCGACCGGCCCATCCGCGAGTCCGATGTTCATAAGCAGGGCGCTCAGTGGGCCGGCGCGCGCAAAAAGCGTCTTGAGTCCCACCGCACCGACGAATGGTGGCAGGATCAGCGGCACTAACAGCAGACCTGAGAAGATCGCTTTAAGGGGAAACATACGACGCGCCATGAACCATGCCATGGGCAGGGAAATCAGCAGGCATGTGGTCGTCACGAGAACGGCAATCGTCAGGCTGTTCCCCAGCGCCTGAAGCTGAATCGGATCGGTCACCAAAGCCTTCATGTAGGTAAGCGAGAAACCGTCCGCATCAATGCAGGCCCCACGAAAGACATACAGGAGAGGCCACCCGAGGAAAACAGCAAGGAAAGCGAGAATGCTCCACAGAATGAGGTGCGGTGCCATACTGGTCGACTTCCGACTCATAGCGCGCTGGGCTCCTCGTCCTGTTTGATCACGACCGTATCCTCCTGCGACACATGCCAGTCGGCCTGCTGTCCCACCGTTATGGGCGTTGCGTAGCGACTCAACACGGTTGCATGGCAGCTCGTATTGCCTTCACGGAGCGCAACCTCTAACGTGGCACCCGCGAGCTGCACGTTCTCAACAAGGGCCTTGAAACTGTTCCCCCTGCTCGGGGCAATACCGGGGGTCACGCTCTCAGGCCGGATCATGCCGAGGACCGTCTCGCCGACACGCCAGGTCTGACCCGATGCAGCACAGCCGACCCAGGGACCGAAAGGCGTGTCGATATGGATGGCTTCGCCCTCCACGCTGGTGACCGTTGCAGCCAGCAGGTTCGCCCGCCCCAGAAAGTCGGCACAGAAGCGGTTCGGGGGGCGGTGATAGAGCTCGGATGGCTTACCGATGCCGACCAGGTTTCCGTTGGAAATAACCGCCATGCGGTCGGCCAGCGAGAGCGCCTCGACCTGGTCATGCGTCACATAGACGAATGCGATGTCGGTTTCCCTGTGGAGTCGTCCAATTTCCGCGCGCATGTCGGCACGTAACTTGGCATCCAAGTTGGACAAGGGCTCATCGAGGAGGACGATTGACGGATTGACCACGAGGGCGCGGGCCAGAACCACGCGTTGCTGCTGGCCGCCGGAAAGCTGTCCGGGTAGACGCTGTCCCATGCCCTTGAGACCCACGCGTGCCAGGATATCGTCCACCTGCGCATGAATCTCCCGGCGTGGTATTCTGCGCTCAACCAGACCAAACCCCACATTGTCCCGTACGTTGAGATGAGGCCACAATGCGTAGTTCTGAAACACCATGGGGGCACCGCGCTGATACGGGGATCGAGTCGCCACGTCCTCGCCATCAAAGCTAACCGTCCCGCTGTCTGGTGTCTCCAGCCCCGCCAGGATACGCAACATCGTGGTCTTTCCGCATCCGGAAGGGCCCAGCAGAAAGAAGAGCTCACCGGGCTGCACCGAGAACGAGACCCCGTTCAGGGCTGTGACCTCGTCAAATCGCTTAACTATCTGCTCAACATAAATGGCTGTTTTAGACATGGCGCCTATCTCCTGATCTTCACCTGCTCAACTTGGTGTAGCGTTCCTGGGCCGCATGCGACCACGTTGTCATTGTGGCCAACCGAAAACGCGCATCACTCCACTGCAAGGCGATCGCTTCCAGCTCTGCCACCGTCACGGGGGGAGCCGTCATGGCCTTGACGGAGTCCGCTGCCATCCCGTCCGTTCGCACTTTCTGCCATGCCTCCGTCAGCTCCGAGTGTGCGTCGATAAGCCAGACGCCCACGAGGTCGTTCATGATCCGCCAGCGCCGGCCAGCCGCCGTCGTGTCATAGACAAACCCGGCATCCATATCGTAGGGGCGTATCTCCGGGGCCTCGGGATCGTCTTCATACAGGCGCGCCTGGACTGGTAAACGATGCAAGGCATGCTCCTGACCGTTGCGTCCGACCGGTTGGTAGAGCAGAGCTTGCCCGTCATCGGAGAGGCAGTACGTGACGAATAACCGGGCCAGCTCGGGCGAAGGCGCGCCCTTCAACATGGCGATAGAGTCGGCGCCGATCAGGGTCACCCCGCGGGGAAGCACAAAGGAGAGATCGTCGCCGGCGGCGTCAATCACGGTTCGCGCATATTGATCGATCACCATGCCGGCGGCCACTTCTCCCGCCGCTACTTCCCGCGGCACCGCGCCGCCACCCTCGCCAAAACGGCGAACGTTTGCGGCGATCCGTGTCAGCAGTCGCCATCCCTCCTCAAAGCCATAGGCCTGCAAAACAATCTCGTAGCACATGTGAACCGAGCCGCTGGTGCGGGGATCGCCAGATCCGAGCCACGTCGCGTATATCGGATTGCCGAGATCCTTCCACTCGGTGGGAACCGGTATATCCAGTTGGCTAAGCAGTTGCTTGTTGCAGAGAATGCCGAATCCGCTCAGCGCAACCCCATACCATTGACGATCAGACGCGTAGACAGGTGTACCCGCGCAGGTAGCAGGTATGCCGGACAGGAGGGAAGGGGCAACAGCCACCGGAGCCAGCCAGCCAAAAGCGGCACCACGAATAAAGGGGTCCACGCCGCCGCCAAACATGAGGTCGATCCGGGCGCTCCCGGGCGTTGCCATGAATCTCGATTCGAGATCCTTCATGATCTTGGAGGTGCCCCCAACGTCAATCCATTGAACCTGTACCGAGCGGTCATGCTCACGGGCCATCCACGCGCGAAACCCCCGGCTGTACTCCTGGCGGACCTCGCGACGGTGAGGCGATATGATGGAGAGCACCTCGGTGGCCGCGTCCAAGACAGGGGGTGGGGGCGCAGCATCGGGAAGCAGCATGAAGGCATAGGGGAGACCCGCTACAGCAATAAAGATAATCCCAGCAACAACACGCATCCTCAGGCTCTCCGATCGGCGAATATACAAACAGGGCGTGACTCATTTGTACAGACCGATCCGCTCTGCGCGTGCTGTCATCGCCCGAAAGGACTTGCGAACGTGATACGGCTGGCGTAGGCTTCCGTTGCTACCGTCACTGGATCTAAATCAACATTGGAGATGAAAAAAATGACACGGTCGATCATCTTTGTGGTTCTGATTGCGCTGGCCTCTGGTTGTGGAAAACCGGAACCGCCGTCCACAAACGTCGAGAATGCCGCCGTCGTGGACGACGACGCATTCAACGCACTGTTCGAGCAGGCACGCGCGCACTATCATGAGGGGGATACTGACTCTGCTGTCGACCTTCTCACGGAGAGTCTGGCCGATCCTCTTTTTGTGAGCAACCAGCCCACAATTTTCCGCGCCCTGATCGAACTTCTCCTTTTGGAGAACCGAGTTATAGATGCGCAGACCAACTTCCTCGCCATGCTGCATGCCTGCCCGGACGTCGCCGCCCAGACGTTCAGCATGATTCCAACACACCTGAAGCGCCAGCCTGACGCGGCGGGCTACCTTTCATGGTGCGAGCAGATGATCGGCGCGGAGCTGCCTGCAGGCATTGCCGAGAGCGCCTATGGCTACTATGTCGACGCCTATGTCCAGTTAGGGGCCGTTGACAAGCTCGACGCCCTGGCCCAAGAGAGCTTCGACCGGTTCGGCGGCGGCGGCGCCGTGCGTGTGTTGACGCGGCCTATAGGCGACCTGATCGATAAGCAGGAGTATGTGGCCATACAGAGTGCGCTGACCGTACTTTCCACTACGGGGGACAAAGCGGCACTCGACTTTGTTGCCGTCACAGAGATCACGCTCGCCGCGGCTCAAGGTCAGTGGGAGAACGTTGTCAGTATGTATAAGGAGAAGGGCGCCGACCTTCCAGACAACGCCACGCGGCAGGCCCTTCGCACGGTCTCGAGCCGGGCCATGGCCGCCGAACGGGCCGATGTGGTTGACCAGCTGTGTGAGTATGTTCTGGCGGCCATGCCGGACGCGCAGGCTACACGCAGTCAGGCGATATCTCTGTACCTAGATGTTGCGAAGACGTCTGGCAATTTCGATAGGGTGGTCACGCGTCTGAAGGCACTGAGGGATGCCGGAGCAGGGGATAATCTCAACCAGAAGGTCAGCGGCGTGTTCTACGAGGTGATGAACAAGGCCTCGGCCGCATCCAGGAAGACCATGCTTCAGATGGTTAAGGCCATGCATGACGAGGCCCCGGATGGCGGCAGGTCCCATATGGAGGCTCTGCTGATGGACGGTGCCGTACTCACCAGTGATTACGCCCTTGCGCTTAAGGTGTTGAACGACGGTTTCCGTGCCGACGACGTGGAGTGGGTTGCTATGGCACGCAACAAGCTCGGCGCGCATCTGGCGATCGAGGAAGGACGCGTGGATGACGCGGTGGGGCTGTTTCGCGACTTCATGAAGCACGTGGAGACCTGGACCGATTCGACGGTTGACCCCAGCACAGGAATTGCACACACACGCGAGATGTGTCTCGGCTTCAACGCCAAACGCATCGGGAATATCTATCGCGACGCCGCCCGTGCCGACGATGCCGCCAAGGCCTATGCCGAGGCGCGCGACTATTTCAACGCGGCCATGGCCGCGGCCAAGGAAGGCAGCAAAGAGGCGGCCTACATCAAGGAACAGATGGCGGAGCTTCCGGCGATGGAGCCCGCGCCTTCACAGTAGAAGAGGAAGGGGGGGAGCCATGATTCAATCCCAGTTTACGCTCTACATGGAGAACCAACCAGGGGCCCTGTTCGGAGTGACCTGTCGCTTGGCGGAAGCCAAGATCAACATCGAGGGGCTTTCGGTTTCCGGCAGTGAAGACACCGCGCTGGCTCAGCTCGTCACGAGCGACTCGGAAGCCACACATGAACTACTTAAGGCTTCGGGAACGCCGTATTCGACCGATGAAGTGGCCGTGCTGGCCATGCGCAATGAGCCCGGCGCACTGAGTCGCGGACTGGCGCGCTTGTCCAAGGCAGGTCTCAACATTGATTACCTCTACGGAACGGCGTCCGACTGCTGCGATGCCGAGCACTGCAACATCGTTATCAGTGCGCCTGATCTTCAGGCGGTCGAGGACGCGTGGGGCGATTAGCGATTCGCTCCCGTATCGCGCGAATCCGGTAGAGCACCGGAGGATGTGAGTAACTCACCGCCACCTTGAGCGGATGCGGTGCCAGGTTTGACAGATTGTCGACACTCAGTTTCTTCAGCGCATCAGCCAGCGCTTCCGGCTCATCGCAGGTATCCACGGCGAACCCATCCGCCTCGTACTCGTGCCGACGAGAGATGGCGTGCTCCATGATTCCCAGCGCCATCCCAATGGGTGTATAGAGGAACCCGAAGAAGATGAGGCTGGCATACACCGACACCTGTTCGGCCGGAAATCCAAATGCCGCGAACAGCCCCGGGTTGTTGATGAAGCACGCCAGTAAGTAGCACGTGACGCCCGAGACGATGGTCGAACGCAGCATGGACGATGGAATGTGGCGTTTCTTGTAGTGGCCCATCTCGTGTGCCACGACGGCGAGAATCTCGGCCGGACTGTGCCGCTCCAGGAAGGTGTCGAACAGGACGATACGTCGTGACTTACCGAAACCTGTGAAGAAAGCATTCGACTTGGAGGAGCGCCGCGAACCGTCCATCGTGAAAATGCCCGCATTCGGGAACGATTGGCCCTTGGCGTAGTCCAGGATCATGCGCCTGACCTCACCATCCTCCATCGGGGTGAAGGTGTTGAAGAGCGGCATGATGACGAACGGCGCCAGAAAAACCAGCACCACCTGCACGCCCACAAGCAGAGCCCATACCATCCACCACGCACCGGGGAAGCATCCAAAGAGCCAGATAACCGCAGACAGCAGAGGTGCTCCGATCACAATCGACAGCAGTATACCTTTAAGGATATCGAGCACGAACGTTCGTGGCGTCGTGTTGTTGAATCCATAGCGTTCCTCGAGCACGAACGTGCGATAGATGGAAAACGGCATATCCAGGGCACCCAGGAGGAGCGCAATGCCACCGGCGAAGAGTAGGCCGGTTGGAATGGAGCCCCACTCCGGTATGCGCACCACGTTGTCGAGCAGATAGAAACCACCGAGGAGGATGAGAGCGAGCTGGACACCTGTGCAGACCCCATCGTGAATCAGGCCGGTCCGCGTCGTGTCGCGCAGGTAGCGCTGCGACGTAGCGTAGCGTTCCGCGTCGTAGAGCTCTGCGAATTCGTCGGGCACATCAGTACGGACATGTCCAAGGTTCATCAGCTCAGCTACGGTATCGAGCAGGAAGCGCACTAGCAGTGCGCCGACAATAATGACTAGGTATGTATTCATGATCCACAATGCAGCGGTCACACACGCGGCCGCCAAATCAGATTTGACAGCATCCCATACATCTGGAACGCTAGCAAGCAGTTGCATCCCGAGTCACACACTAAAGGGAGGGTCCTGATATGTTTGCAAAACGTTGGAGTTTGGTTCTACTGAGT
>JAOZSS010000189.1 GCA_029939545.1 Kiritimatiellia bacterium
TGCCTGCCGGGCAGTATATTCCCCATTTCTACCCACAGATTCTTCGGAAGACCCCTCTTTTTTGACAGGATCAACAGGATGTACCAGATGGGCGGCGGCCTACAGCCGCCGAGGAGCAGAGCTCCGCGCGAAGCGCGGTTATCCTGTTCATCCTGTTCATCCTGTCAAAACTCCCCTCTATACCAGGTTGTACCGCCCCGGGGCGATGATGTGATTGGGGTCCAGGACCTTTTTCAGGTCGCGGACTGTTTGCCAGAATGGATCGTCCTCTTTCACGACGTGATGCATGGAGTCGATGCCGACCCGGTACATGGGATAGCCCTGCTCCATGTAGAGGGCTTCCATCTCCTGGATGCAGGCACGCGCCGCTTTCACGCGCGCGGCATCGCGCTTGTCGAAGGCGAGGCTGACGACACCTTCCATCGCCTTGTCCGTCATCAGGTTGACCGTGATGGCCGCCTCGAAACCGAGGCGCTCAAACGTCTCGCGGATATCCTTTACCATGTTGCAGACCTCCCGACCGGAGGCAGGCAGGATCGGGAGACAGAACATGAGCCCGCTGTTACTCCGCGCCGGATCAAGTGAGTCAAGGTGCTCAAAATCTTCGGTCGGCCAATAGATCGTATTGATGCAGGTGTCGGTGGTCTGGCCCTGCGTAAACCCGTAGCTCGGTTCGACGGCCTGTAGCAGCATACGCTGCTTGCGTACGAAGGGAATGAAGGAGAGCAAGTTGGCCGCCATCTTAGCCATGCGGATGAACGCATTATCGAGGAATGTGATCTTGGCGATGCCGCGAAATGTCCGGCGGATCTCCTTGCGGGCATATTTGAGCTGCTCGCGCGTGCCGAGAATCCCGACTCCGGCGCTCCAGGGCCCGAACCCGGCCTCCTCAAGCATCGAAACGGCCTGCTGCCGCAGCTCGGGGCCAGGTGTGCCGCCTTCGCGAATGAGGATCTGGTAGAGCATCGGGGCCAGCAGAATGTAGGACCGCTCGCGGTTGCCGACGTGCGCAATGGTGTGGAAGATCCCGTTCTTGCGCAACTTGATCATTCCCTCGATCACCGAGCCAAGCTTCTCATCGGAGTCTATCCTCACGACGGCCGTCATACAGCATTCGGGCGCCGGCATAAGATCGATGCACGCCGAGACAACGATACCGAAGTTGCCTTGCGGAAACAGCCCGTCCAGGGAGGGCCCGATTCCGTGCGGATAGAGGTTGGCCGTCTTGGCACCGGCAAAATGCCCGAAGCCGGTCTGGATGGTTTGCCCGTTGCCCAACACGACGGTCATGTTCGATATGCCGTCGGCCCGCGAATCAAAGTAGCCCACGCCGCGGTCCATGGCGTTGCCGATCAGGCTGGTGGTGGAGGTCGATCCGGTCACGTTGAGCATGAGCTTGAGGTCGTTCTGCTTGATGTGATCGATAAGCTGGCCCTGCGTCACGCCCGGCTCAACAACGGCGTAGTGATACTCCTCGTTGATCTCGATGATGCGGTTCAGGCGGGAGAGGTCGACGATCACGGTGCCGCTCGTGACGGGAAGTCGTGAACCCATCCCCCACTGGCCACCGCAGCTAATGGGGTAGAGGGGAACCTTGAACGCGTTGGCAATGCGAACAATCTCGCGCACGGCATCCGCACTGTCGGGCTGAAGGACACAGGGCACGTCGCGCTCGGCGGCACCCAGCGACCCGGTGTAGGCCTGCAGCCCCTCCGCATCCGCAACCACCGCATCGGTGCCCAGGACCTCGCGCCACGCTGCAACTGCACTGTCCATCTCGCATCCTCCCTGCTTCACACTTGGTCCGTATATGAGTATGTGAGTATGTGGGTATGTGCGTGTGTGCGTCAAGAATGCCTCCTTTCTAACTCATCCTTGTCCCCTCGCTCCAGAAGAGCTAGGATCCTGCGAAGGAAGGAACCACGCATTGTACAGGAATACGATATTTCGGTACGCTTCGTGCCAATGGTAAAAGGCAGAGCGTAAGTCTTCCAGGGGGTTCACCCCTGGCTATGATGGTCGACCCCGTTGGGGTCGTTCTGAAAGCACCCCAAAGGGGTGCCCCGTCATAGCCCGGTGAGAATCGTCGGGAATAAGGTGACGTCACAGACACCACGTATCGAAATGCCCTTCAAGAGTAAGGACTCCCCCATGAGCGAGGCACACAACGCCATATTGGAACCACTGATCAACGAGGTCGATCTGCATGCAGGCATTTCCGAACTTGTTGACCGCATCGCGGACGATTTCGAAGGGGAGGAGCTCTATGTTGTCGGGCTCCTGCGCGGAAGCTTCATGTTCACGGCCGACCTGGTCCGCCTGCTCTACCGCCGCGACATCCGACTCGTGATCGACTTTATGACCGTGGCGTCATACGGGGCCGCCACGGAGTCATCCGGCCAGGTCGACATGATGCGCGATATTCACATCGAGCTGGAAGGCAAACCCGTGCTGCTCGTGGACGACATCCTGGACACGGGACGCACGCTCGACTTCGCCTCGCGCCACCTGGCCGAGTTCAAGCCCGCCTCGCTCAAGACCTGCGTCTTCCTCGACAAGCCCAGCCGCCGGGTCGTCCCGTTCGAGGCCGACTACGTGGGATTCACGGTGCCCGATCTTTTCGTGGTGGGTTACGGGCTCGACTTCGACGGGCGCTACCGCGAACTGCCGCATCTCTCCGTCGTCAAGACCGACGCGTAGCCGAGCGATTCCGCAACCGGACCACCCACTCCTTCAAGTCCCCACCGATACTGTACATGCAGGGCACGACGAGGAGTGTGAGGAAGGTCGAAAAGACCAGACCGTAGGCCAGCACGATCGCCGCCGGCGCGACGAACGGCTCATACCCGCCGATACCGTAGATGACCGGCGCCAGGCCAAGCACGGTGGTCACGGAGGTCAACAGGATCGGCCGCACGCGCCTGCGCGCCCCCTCGAGGATGGCGTCGTGCATCGGCATGCCGTCGCGTCGCAATCCGTTTACGAAACAGACCAGAACAATCGCGTCGTTCACCACAACGCCCGCCATACCAACCATGCCGAGCATGGCCATCATACTCAACGGTTTGCCGTGCAGGATCAGGGCGAAGATGACACCGATCAATCCGAACGGGATGGAGACCAACACGGTAAACGGCTGGAGGAAAGAGCGGAACTGAACCACCAGAATGGCGAAGATCAACAGCAACGCAATACCCATGGCCCGTATCATCGCTTTCATCGTCTTCTGGGTCTCTTCAAATTCGCCGCCGAAATCCAGCCGGTAACCGGGGTACTCCCGGTGCAACTCCCCGAATTCACTTCTCACCGCGGCAGCAATGGAAGCGGCCGTGACGGTTTTGTTCGTGGAGTCAACTTCTCCATAGACCGACACCACCCGTTCGCCATCGACATGATAGATGCCCGTTACGCCCTTCCCCTCTACGAAGCGCACCACGCGCGACAGCTCGATGAGTCGGCCTTGCTGGTTGGGAATGCGCAGGCTGCGGAGGTACTCCACCCGGTCGCGATAGGGTTCCGCCAACTTGACACGTACCTTCGTCTCCTCGTGCGCATCGCGAATCACCGTTGCTTCAATGCCATGGAACGCCGCATAGACGGTCTGCGCTATCGAGGCCACGTCAAGTCCCAACCGCGCGGCCTCGGCCTTGTCCACATCAAGGCGTAGCTCATCCTTGCCGGGCTCGTAGTCGTCATGCACATCCACCGCACCCACCGACGGCAGAAAGATCTTAATTCTCTCAGCAATCTCATCCAGCACGGCATAGTCACGTCCCACGACCTTGACATCGACCGGCTTCCCTACCGGCGGCCCGGGCTTGACCAGTTCGAAATCGATCCGCTCGACCTCGGCGATGGTTGCCATGAGCGGACGCAACTCGGCGATCATCTCCTGGGCCGAGTGCTCGCGCTTGTTCGCGGGAGTCAGGTAAACCAGCAACATCCCGTAGCGGCTGTCAGCGGTGACGTTGGCCCCCCCGGGATCGCTGATGTGGCCGGTTTGGGAGATCAGGTTCGATAGTTCTCCATCACCCAACCGTTCCGTCAACATAGCTTCGACTTTGGCCACCGTGTCTTCCGTCGCGTCGAGTGCGGTGCCTTGAGGCATGGTCACGTTGACTTGGAAAAGATCGATAAGGTCGGCAGGAAACAGCTCTACGCGAAGTCCGCGTTTCGCCACAAACACTGATCCCACCATCGTCACCACCAGAATGACGACGAAGAGGATGCGATGCCGCAGAACCCGGCTCAACAGACCGGTATACCGGTCTTGGATCGTCGCCGAGAGGCGTCCCGAACGGCCCGAGGCATGCTTCTCCTTGTGCATCGGGCGTGCGAGATCCGCGATATGACAGGGCAGGATCAGCAGGGCCTCGAAGAGCGATGCCGTCAGGGTGATGATCACAACCATGGGAATCCAGCGCAGGAACTTGCCCATGATGTCAGGGAGGAACATCAGCGGGAAGAAAGCGGCAATAGTGGTCAGCACCGTCGCCGTAACCGGCCACATCACCTCACCGCTACCCTTGATGGCCGCATCCTTCGGCGACAGGCCCTCCTCAAGGTGCCGAA
>JAOZSS010000190.1 GCA_029939545.1 Kiritimatiellia bacterium
CGCCGCATCTCTACCTGGACGTCGATCGTGCCAAGGCGTCCCTGATGCAGGTGGAGGTCAGCGACATCTTCTCCGCCCTGCAGAGCTACCTGGGCTCGCGTTACATCAACGACGTCAACTTCGAGGGCCAGGTCAACCGGGTGGTGGTTCAGGCCGATTCGGCCTTTCGCGACCGTCAGGATGATATCGGAAAAATCTACGTCAAGAGCCGCACAGGCGCGATGGTGCCGCTTGGCAGCCTGTTGACGATCAAGCCGACGCTCGCGCCGCGCGCTGTCGAGCGCTACAACAAGTTCTCCGCCGCGTCGATCAGCGCCATGCTGATTCCGATTTTCAGCAGTGGCATGGTAATGCAGAAGGTCGACGAGATGGCCAAGACCTCTCTGCCGCCGGGCTACAACCTGGAGTGGTCCGGTCTCAGCTACCAGGAAGCCAAGGCGTCCGGTGGTTCCGCGGTTCTGATCGTGCTGGCGCTTGTGTTCGGTTATCTCTTCCTTGTGGCCCAGTATGAGAGCTGGACCATTCCGCTGCCGGTGATGCTCTCCACCTCTGTCGCCGCGTTTGGTGCGTTGGTGGCTCTGTTCCTGCTTCACATGCCGCTCAGCATCTATGCCCAGCTCGGACTCATTCTCTTGATCGGTCTGGCCAGCAAGAATGCCATCCTCATCGTCGAGTTCTCCAAGACCCGGCGCGAAGAGGGACTCTCGATTATCGATGCCGCTGCTGACGGTGCCGGCCAGCGCTTCCGCGCCGTGCTGATGACCGCCTTCACCTTCATCCTCGGGATCTTCCCTATGGTCATCGCTGTGGGTGCCGGCTCGTCGGCACGACGGGCCATCGGCACCACCGTGTTTACGGGCATGCTTGCCGCCACGCTATTCGGCATCATGATGATTCCGGCCCTCTATGTGCTTTTCCAGACGCTGCGTGAGAAGGGACACGCGGTTCGCCTGAAGCTCATCAGCCGAATGCACTTGTTTGTTCTTCTGCTGGTTCCGTTCCTGCTGAGCGGGTGTCTGACCGTGGGGCCGGACTATGAGCAACCCGAGATGACTCCGGTCGGTGACGCCGAATTCGAGACGCCTGCCGAGTGGTGGGCCACCCTCGACGACCCGTTCCTGTCCGAGCTGGTCGATGAAGCGTTGACCAACAACCCGGATTTGAAGTCGGCCATCGCCGCTGTGCGCGGTGCACGTGCGCAGCTCGGCATCATCCGGTCGTCTCTCGGCCCCCGGGTCGATGTAAGCGCCGGCCTTTCGAGTAGCAGTCCCAGCGCTGCCGTCCCGATGGTGATCGATGGCGATCTCTACAGTGCCGGTTTCGATGCCGTGTGGGAACTCGACATCTTCGGCGGTGTGCGCCGCGCCAAGGAGGCCGCCGTAGCCTACCTCGAGGGTCAGGATGCCTCGCTCGCCGATGTCGAGGTCACGCTGGCGGCTGAAACCGCACAGGCCTATGTGCAACTGTGTGGGGCGCAGCAGCGCCGGCGCGTGGCACAGGAAAATCTTCAACTGCAACAGCAGACGTTCGATCTGCTTCAATCCCAGTACGACAGCGGACTCATCAACGAGCTGGCCCTGCAACAGGCCCGGGCCAACCTGGAAAGCACGCGTGCCACAGTTCCCGCGCTTGAGACCGGTGTAGAGAAGACACTGAATGCACTGGCCGTGCTGACCGGCGCCATGCCGGGCACACTGCATGACCGATTGGGAGAGGTCCGCGCGATTCCCACCGCCAGTATGGCAGACGTCACCGGCATTCCGGCCGACCTGCTGCGCCGCCGCCCCGATGTGCGAGTGGCCGAGCGCCAACTGGCGCAACAGACCGCCCGCATCGGCATCGTCAAGTCGGACTACTTCCCCAAGCTGACCCTGAACGGCTCCATCGGAGTCGAAGCGCTCAGCTTCTCCGGGCTGAGTGATTCCGGCAACGACAGCTCAAGCTTTGGCCCCTCGATCCGATGGGCCATCTTCCGCAGCGGCCAAATCCGCAACAACATCAAGGTTCAGGAAGCGGCCCAGGAGCAGGCCCTGGCCGCCTACGAGAAGAGCGTGCTCGGTGCCGTGCAGGAGACGCGCGATGCGCTGACCACGTTCCGCAACGCGCAACGGCGCCTCAAAGCACTGACCGCCGCGTCGGATGCCGCGCGCACCGCGGTCGACCTCGCCACCGATCGCTACGAGAGCGGACTCGAACCATTCAATACGGTGCTCGACACCCAGCGTGTCCAGCTCCAGCTCGAAGACCTGCAGGTCCAAAGCCGAAGCGAAAGCACGCTATCGGTCATCCGCCTCTACAAGGCCCTCGGCGGCGGGTGGGGTCAATAGAAGCATCAGTCATGCTCAGCGACCGGCCCTATATCCGTGTCGAGACGAGATCCTCCAGGTGCACCACGGCTGGCTGCAGTTCGTTGAAATGCTTATTCCTCTTCACGCCAAAAGGCGTGATGAATGCGACGGCCATATTCCTGTCGGCTACCCGATTGGTGCGAAGGTAATCTCGGAGAGCGGCCACTCGCCTCTTCACCGCATCACAATCTGCCTTGGTTATCTCATATTCGCTGTCCCGATACTTGATTTCACAGAGCGTAATCGTCCTGTCAGCACGATCAAAGAGCAGGTCGACCCGGGCTGTCCGCTTGCCGGTTTCGAGGTCATACGCATAGAACACACCCGGAACCGCCGAAATGCCGCGCAACCCGAGCGCAGAGCGAATCTGCTGATGGTGCTTCAGGCAGAGCATCTCAAAGGCAAAGCCCCGCCAGGAACGATAGCCTTGGCTACTGGCGATGGCCTGGGCGTACACCCCCCCGGCATCGTCCCCTGCGCGGTGGGCCGCCATCCACTTGAGGTAGAACAAGGTGAATTCATCGGATATCGTGTATAGAGACCCTCTTCGTTCTCTGAAGAGCGGCGCTCGTTTGGCCACGAAACCGCAGGCACAAAGATTGGCCAAGATCTGCACGAGCGTTCCACTTGCCTTTGGGCTCCCGGGATCAAACGCCCCGTTGATCTCGTCTGCCGTCAATCCGCAGCGCCTCCCTGCAATGATTTCCACGACCCGCCGGTGTCCGGCGGCATTCTTGAAAAGCGAATCAAAACCCAGTGCATACTCATCGTACAGGTTGCCGTCACGCCTGAAGCACTCGTCGTCTATACTCTGATACAGCGACTTGCCGGGTTGCAGGAAGTCGAGGAATACCCTATGGGCTCCGCGATTGAGAGTCTTGACTTCTCATGCACACCGGGGATACTTGCTCGCCAAATATAAGGGGAGTGTCATGCGATCGGTTGATGGATTTGGAGCGTTTTTCGAAGGGGCGGTGTCGGTGGAGCAGGGGGATGGCTGGGTTCGGCCGTGGCGGCTGCCGCATACGAAACGTCTGCTTTTTTCAACTCCGGATGATGCCCTTGTCAACTGTGCGGGAATGCCAAGTGCCGTGCGGCTTCGATTCAGGACTGACTCGGAGAACGTGAAACTGGGTGTGGTGCCGCTGGATGGATGAAGTCATGGGGCGTTTCGGTTTCTCCTGCACCTGAACAGGGTCCGAGGGCTAATGTTGTTGACGACTCGGCTTGCTGGTGCAGTATGATCGAATCATGAAGACAGCGAATGCAACGCAGCGGGCAGAGGTGATCCTCGGGCTGGTTCGTGACGGCGAGGAATGTTCCGTCTCTGACCTGTCGGTCAGGTTTGGAGTGAGCGAGATGACGGTCCGCCGGGATCTGGATGCCCTGGCGGCCGAGGGGCGCGTGGTTCGGACACATGGTGGAGCGACGGCAGCTTCGGGTGTCGTATTCGAGTTTCGGTTCCTGGAGCGGGCGCGTGAGCATCGCGTTGCGAAAAGGCAGATCGCCGCCAAGGCGGCCAGCCTCGTGACCGACGGCATGACCATCATGTTGGATTCAGGAACCACGACGTTGGCGCTCGCAGAGGCGCTGCGCGGGAAGCGGGATCTTACCGTGATAACCACCTCGCTCCCGATCGCGTCGGCGCTCCAATACTCGGATGCGATTGATGTGGTCCTGCTGGGCGGCCATCTGCGGCGCGATGCGCCTGACCTGAGTGGTGCGCTGACCCTCCAGGGACTTGAAGGCCTACATGCCGACGCCGCTTTTGTGGGGGTCGATGCCCTGGGCGTCGATGGTACAACCTATAGCCACTCGATTGAGGTCGCCCACCTGATCGCCTCAATGGCTGCCGCCGCCGACGTGGTGTATGTGGTGGCTGACAGCTCTAAGATCGGTCGGGCCTCCCTCGCCAAGAGCGGGTCGCTCAGCGAATGGGACGCCCTCATTACCGACCCCGATCTGGACGCCGCGAAGGCACGCGAGCTGAAGAAGCATGGTGTCAAGGTGATCCGGGCAAAGTAGCTCCCGGCACTCGCCGAGCTGACGACACCCCTTCTGTATCTCATCTGAGCGGACTGTTGCCGAAATGGAGAGTCCTGTGGTGCGCAGGATACGCTCTGTGAGAGGCTCAGGTTCTTGCGCTTCGGCTTTATCAGCGCCAAGGGGTGTAACCGGTCTTCCGCTCTCACTCATGCGACTAAGCGCCCCCCATTTTCA
>JAOZSS010000191.1 GCA_029939545.1 Kiritimatiellia bacterium
AACCCGCCTGGGTGAACGAGTGCTGCGCCATGGACAGGAATACTGACGACGCCTCCTTTAGATACTTCAGGTACTCAGGAATGCCACCAACAAGCAGCAGCGCGCTCAGGGCTTCGCTCTTGGAACGCTTCGGCTCGAAGAAATCATGGACCTCACGAGGACTGAACGGCTGTATATGAAACTCGTGCAAAGAACGATTATGCATGGCCTTGGACTTCACCACTTTGGAGAGCATAAATGACGGCGATGAGCCACAGAGGATGAGCGTGAAGTTATCATTCTTGCGCCAATAGTTGTCCCAGAAATACTTAATTTCAGAGATCAACTCGCCCTTGTAAGCGGATAGCCACTGGAACTCTTCCAGGTACAAGGTCTTGCGCCCCTGAACGAGATACTCCGTCATAATTCTCAAGACGGCTCTCCACGAATCAGGTGTTGCATGCCTCAGCGCGGGGACGTTGATTTGTTGAGCAAACTGCGCAATGGGAGCCCTGCCGTTGGTTTTGATGCCCACACAAGTTGCTGCCCCATGTGTTCCTTGGAGCCGACAGTGGACCCTCTGACCTTCCTCACTCAGTAGCGGGCTTTCTCTCTCTGAGCTGTGCTTGATCCGCTATCAGGCATGAGGTATCCTCCCCGGAGCTGTTTCTTCAGGAGATGGGACGGGATATGAGGATTCTTTCCGGTATACAGCCTTCGGGCAAATTGCACATCGGCAACTACTTTGGCATGATGCGGCCGGCGATCGAGTTGCAGGAGCGTGGAGACGCCTTTCTGTTCATTGCCAACTACCACGCGCTGACGACTGTCACCGACAGCGACGTGTTGCGCGATGCGACGTGGGATGTGGCGCTGGACTTTCTGGCGTGCGGGCTCGACCCGCAGCGCACGGTCTTCTTCCGCCAGAGCGATGTTCCTGAAGTAACCGAGCTGGCCTGGCTGCTTTCTATTGTAACACCCATGGGGCTTTTGGAGCGCTGCCACAGCTACAAGGATAAGATCGCCAAGGGCATCGCCCCGTCGCACGGCCTGTTTGCCTACCCCGTTCTGATGGCGGCCGACATCCTGTCCGTTCAGTCCGACATCGTCCCCGTGGGGCGCGACCAGAAACAGCACGTGGAGGTCACGCGCGATCTCGCCATCAAGTTCAACAACCAGTATGCCCCCGTATTCAAGATTCCCGAGCCGTCGATCCAGGAACATGTTGCCGTTGTGCCGGGCGTCGACGGACAGAAGATGTCGAAGTCCTACAACAATCACGTCGAGCTGTTCGGGAGCAAGAAAGAGACGAAGTCACGCATCATGCGGATCGTGACCGATAGCACCCCGCTCGAGGATCCGAAAGACCCGGACACGTGCAACGTCTTCGCGCTCTACAAACTCTTTGCCGATGCCAACGAGCAGCAGGCGATGGCCGATCGCTATCGGGCCGGAAACTTCGGCTACGGCGATGCCAAGAAGGCGCTCTTCGAGAAAATGTGGGAGACCTTTGCGCCCTTCCGCGCCAAGCGCGAGGAGCTGGCGGCCAACTCGGACTTCGTGGAATCGGTGCTGCAGAGCGGGGCCGAACGGGCGCGAGTTGAAGCCCGGCACACTCTTGACCGAGCCCGCAAAGCGGTGGGGCTGGTATGACCGTAGCCATCCCAGAAGACTACAAGGTCGATCTCGAGGTGTTCGAGGGACCGCTCGATCTCTTGCTCTACCTGATCCGCAAGGACGAGGTCGAAATCTACGATATCCCCATCGAGCGCATCACGACCCAATACATGGAATATCTCGGCCTGATGCGTATGCTCGACCTGAACATCGCGGGCGAATTCATCGTGATGGCCGCCACGCTAATGATGATCAAGAGCCGCATGCTGCTGCCGGTCGAAGAGCGCGACGACTTGCCCGAAGAGGAGGAAGAGGCCGACCCGCGCTGGGAACTCGTGCGTCAGCTCGTGGAGTACAAGAAGTTCAAGGACGCCGCCACGCTTCTGCAGGACTGGGAGGTCTCGCAGGAGAACGCCTTTATGCACAGCGGCAGCGGTGTGGTGCTCGAGGCGGATGAACCCGGCCTCGCGATCAAGGACGTCAACATCTTCGATCTGATCAGCGCGTTCAACGAAGTCCTGAAGCGCGCGGCGGTGGAAGATCTGGGTGAGATTTTCGCCGAGAAGTTTACGGTAGCCGAGAAGATCGATACCATCCTGCACCGCGTACGAAGCGGCGAGCCGGTTATGTTCTTCGCGCTTTTCTCCGACATGAGCTCCCGCCAGGAGATCGTCTGTACCTTCCTGGCGCTTCTCGAGCTGATCAAGATCAGGCAGGTTGACGTGGTGCAGAAGCATCGTTTTGGCGACATCACAATTGAAGCCGCAGAGGTGGCCGCAGAGGTGGCCGCAGAAGAACTCGAGTTTGCGGCACTATTTGGGCAGGAAAATGAAGATGAGTGAGAACAACACAGAGAGTAACGACGCCGACATCATGGATCTGAAAGAGATCATCGGGGCCATGATCTTCGGGGCGAACCGGTCGCTATCCATCAAGGAGATGCGCAAGACGCTGCGTGCCGTGGGCGAGGAGTCGACAGGCCCCGCCAAGGTGTATTCGACCATCAAGGAGACCGAAATCGCCCAGGCGCTCGAAGCGTTGATCATCAAGGTGGACCAGCTCAAGGGCGGTGTGCATATTGCCGAAGTGGCCGGCGGGTTCCGTTTTCAGAGCGATCCGCAATGCGGCATCTGGCTGCGCCATCTTCTCGAGAAGGGCAAGCCCAGCCGCCTGTCGCAGCCCGGCCTGGAAACTCTGGCCGTGATCGCCTACCGCCAGCCCATCACGCGTTCCCAGATTGAGGCCATCCGCGGCGTCAGTGTCGACCATGTCGTCCGCAAGCTGCTCGAAATGCAACTCATCCGGATCTCCGGCCGCTCCGAGCTGCCGGGCCGTCCGTTCATGTACGCCACCACGCACTACTTCCTCGAACATTTCGGTCTGCGCGATCTCAACCAGCTCGAAGAGGTTAACCCGATGCTCAAGCGCCGCGATGCGGCCGTATCGGTCGAGACGGCCCAGAAAGCCGCCACCCAGGCCGATGACAAAGAAGAAGAGCAGGGCGAGGCTGTCGAGGCCGAAGAGGAGCTGGTGGACGAGGATGAGGCCACTGAGGTTGAAGAGACCGAGGCGGTTGAGCCCCTGGAAGCAGCCGAAGAACCGGCCGAAGCGGGGGACGCGCCTGCTGACGAGGCCGAGGACGAAGCCAAGCAGATGGACGCACCGTGAAGTCTTTCCAAGAGCTAGCCAACCCGTGGGTCGCGGATCTCGCGGTCTACGAGCCCGGCCGTCCCGTCGAGGAAGTGGCGCGGGAGCTGGGTCTCGAAGACGTTGGCGATATCATCAAGCTGGCCTCCAACGAGAACGCTCTCGGCCCGTCGCCTCTCGCCCTCGAGGCGATGCAGGATTCCGCGAAGACGATGCATCTCTATCCGGATGGCGGCACCTTCTACCTGCGGCAGGCTATCGCCTCCCACCTCGGCGTTGATCCCGCCCAGGTTCTGCCCGGAACCGGCAGCAATGAGCTGATCGAACTGCTGGGAAACGTGTTTCTTCGCAACGGAACCAACATCGTGATGTCCGAGCAGGCCTTCATGGTCTATCGACTCGTGGCCAGCGCGTCCCGTGCCGAGACCCTCGCCGTGCCGATGACCGATTTCACCCACGACCTCGATGCTATGTCCCGGGCCATCACCCCCGAGACGAAGATGGTGTTCGTGGCCAACCCGAACAACCCCACCAGCACGATGGTCTCGCAGGAGGCAATCGACCGGTTCATGGACGCCGTTCCGGACGATGTGATTGTCTGCTTTGACGAGGCGTATGTGGAGCTCCTCGACGAGGCCGACCAGCCCGACGTCCTCCAGTATGTCCGCGCGGGACGCAACGTGGTGGTGCTTCGCACCTTCTCCAAAGCCTATGGTCTGGCCGGACTCCGTGTGGGCTATGCCGTGGCACCCGCGCCCTGCATCGCTCTACTCAACCATGTTCGCCAGCCCTTCAACGTGACGGCGATGGGGCAGATGGCCGCCCGGGCCGCCCTGGCGGACGAGGCGCATATTGCCCAAACACGCAAGCTGGTGCAGGATGGGATTGTCCAGTTTGAGGCTGGATTCAGAGCTCTGGGACTTGCCTGGGTGCCACCGGTCGTGAATTTTGTGCTTGTCGAGGTGGGTGCAGGACGTGAGAAGTTTATGGCGCTACAGAAAGAAGGCATCATTACGCGGCCCATGGACGGATACGGTCTTCCGGATCACATCCGGATCACGATCGGCACCCGCGAAGAAAATGAGAGGTGTCTCGCCGCGCTGGCACGCGTGCTGGGAAAAGAGTTGTGAAACAGGTAGGTATTATAGGCGTGGGCCTCATGGGCGGGTCACTGGGACTGGCGCTGAAGCGCCGGGCACCGGACCTGAAGGTCGTGGCCTACGCCCGTCGCGTGGAAACGCGCGAAGCCGCCTTCTCGATCGCAGCGGCCGATAGCGTGGTCGATACCCCGCAGCAGGCC
>JAOZSS010000037.1 GCA_029939545.1 Kiritimatiellia bacterium
TGTTTCGCCGATTGACGTGGAGATAACGGGATGAAGACGGCTGGGGAACCAGATATGACGAACGGCAAGAACCAAGCCCTGTACACAGTAATTGTTCCCGCTTACAACGAGGAAGATGGACTACGCGATGTTCTGGAATCACTACTAAGCCTTCAACAGGAGCACCGTTTCGAAATCATCGCTGTTGACGATGGTTCTACCGATGCCACGGCAGACATTCTTGAGTCCTATGCATCACGCATTGAGGTCCTGCGGCATCGGTCGAATCGCGGATATGGCGCCTCTTTGAAGACGGGGGTTCGTGCGGCAGAAACCGAGAATGTAGTTTTCTTCGACGGTGACGGTCAGCACCAAGCCTGCTACCTGTCCACAATTTTTGAGTCATTGCGGAGCTATGAATTTGCCATTGGCATTCGGGAAGACGCTTCGGGTGTGCCGGTGGTGCGGAGACCGGGGAAGTGGCTGCTGGCCAAGACGTGTAATTTTCTCGCCGCTCAGGAAATTCCCGACATCAACTGTGGCTTGCGTGGTGGGCGCCGCCATCTTTATCTTCAGATGTTGGCTCTGTTGCCGGATGGGTTCTCGTTTACCACAACATCGCTCTTGCACATGTTGAAGAGCCGGTTCTCGTATGTCTATGTTCCGGTTATTGCCCTTGAGCGTCAGGGGAACAGTTCGGTACGTATTGTGTACGATGGGCTCAAGACTTTATTGCTGATTCAGCGCTTGATCATGCTGTTTGATCCGATGCGCGCCTTGGGATATCCCGCCTTGGCATTGCTGGCGTTCGGTGCGGTGTACCAACTGTGGATACTCTGTGTTTATGGCTTGCATATTGAGGGGGCGGCAATCGTCGCCCTGGTGTCCGGACTAATGCTCTTCATGTTCGGCTTGTTAGCGGACCAGGTTGCCAGCCTGCGCAAGGAGATTAGTTCGCAGAACAGTATGTTGATTGAGCATTTTCAATCAATCACCGAAACAACGGGACAACAGCCAGAGTTTGTGGATGAGCATGTGGGATAAGAACAGGGATAAACCGATCCGCCTGCTGTCTGTGTGTCATGGGTATCCGCCCTATTGTGGTGGGGCAGAAAACGCCGCAGCATTTATCACCGAGCATGCGGCTCGGGAAGCGGGTATTACTGCCATGGTTGTGACCTCAACCATTGGCGGGCGGCTTCCGCGGCATGCGGAGTGCAACGATGTCGATATCCATCGCATCCCCTCCTACAAACGGGCATGGACGCGGCATACCGTACTTGAGTTGGGGCTGTTCTTTCTGTCGGGGTGGCTGCACAGCCGGAAACTCTATGATGCCCTGCAGCCGGATTATGTGCTGGCCCATTTCACCATGCCCGCTGGGGTACTGGCGGCGGCGTGGAAGCGACGTTTCGGGACACCCTATGCCGTGATCCTGCAAGGATCGGATGTGCCCGGCTATCAACCGTCGCGTTTTCGGTTGCTGCATGGTGTAATGCGTGGGGTGGCCCGGAAGGTGTGGTCGTCAGCTGATCATGTTTTTGCGGTGGGACGCCCCCTGGCGGCGCTGGCCGGCGAATGCTGGTCGGGGCCGATTCAAGTGATTCCCAATGGGGTGAGCGATGCCTGGTTCCGACCGCATGATTATCAGCCACGTGAACGTCTGACGATTCTGGTGGTAGCTCAGTTGATTGAGCGCAAGGGCATTCAATACCTGTTGGAGGCGCTGTCCCTCATGCAAGCGGACCCCTCTGTGGTCCATCTGTGCGGAACCGGTCCCTATCAAGAGGCTCTGCGCAAGCAGGCTGATGCCCTTGGGCTTGCCGACCAAGTGGTGTTTCATGGCAGTGTGGATGCCGACCGCATTCGTGAACTGCAGGATGCCTCGGATCTGTTTGTTTTGCCCTCGCGACAGGAGGGGCTTCCGCTTTCGTTGCTTGAGGCAATGGCGGCCGGGATGCCGGTTGTGGCTACTCCTGTTGGAGACATCGGACGTGTATTGCAGCATGAACAGAACGGGCTCATAATGGCTCCGGGCGATATCGAAGCCTTGACTGAGGCGCTGCAGACGCTCAGTGATGATGAATCGCTGCGCGAAGCATATGGCAAAGCGGCCCGGAGTGCGGTGGAATCGTACCGCTGGTCAACTATATGGGGACAGTATCGGGAGGTGATGTTTCCACATCAACTTCCAGCATAGGGGGCTGACGACAAAGCGTGTCGGTGTAAGCATGGCTAGCAGGGATGACAACAGTGTGAATGAAGACGCAGCGGCTTCGGATGGCCTGGCGCACAGCCTGGACCTCCTGAAGGACACCTACAACTACAACCACTGGATCTACTCGCTCCTTCGCCCCTATATCGGTAGCAGTGTGCTTGAGATAGGCAGTGGCTGCGGCAACATCAGCCGATTCCTGTTGGATCGGCCCCACCTAACCTGCCTGGAACCTCTGGCTGACAACATCGAAGCCCTTGAACGTCTCGCCTTCCTCCACCGAAACCTCGAGGTCGTGAAGGGGTGGGCCGAGGACATCCCCAACGATACGGTCAGGTCCAATCACCATGACAGTGTTGTTTGCATCAATGTTCTCGAGCATATCAAAGACGACCAAGAGGCCCTGGTGAACCTCTTTAGCGTCTTGCGTCCCGGCGGCATGCTGCTGCTATACGTGCCCGCCATACGTTGGGCCTATGGTGAGATGGACCGGGAACTGAATCACCATCGCAGGTATTCCTGTAGGCGTCTCAAGAACGCGGGTTTCAGAATTGTGTATCACCGCTATGTGAACTTCATTGGTTTGCTCGGGTGGTGGTGGTCAGGGCGGGTACTCAAAGAGGGCATCATTGATCCGAAGAAAGCTCGGTTTGTGGATCGGATCGCACCACATCTGATGGCGTGGGAGGGTCTTGTGCATCCGTTGATGGGTCAGTCCCTGTTCTTTGCCGCCGGGCTTTCATGGGGCTGGGATGTATCTTCTTCCTGGTAGCCATGGAAGAGATAAGTTGGGGACAGCGCCTGTTTCACTGGGGCGGAGGACACCTGTTTCAAGAACTTAACCTTCAGGGAGAAACCAACGTGCATAATTTTGTAAGCCCGTCGCTACTCGCTTTGGTATTACAGACTATTGCCGTGCTGATAGTGGTGCTGACGCTGATCAAACCAGCTTTATCCCTGAAGCGCCGTACCCTTCCGGCATGGACATTGTTATTGCCGACGGCAACGATTCTGCCGATCGCTGTGCTAACGGTATTGCTTTCTTTTTCACCGATCAGATGTTCCGGCGAACTGATTGAGGAATTATTGGCTCTGATGGCCTTTTGCTACAGCATCCAACTGTTTGTTCCGATGGCTCGACCAGGTTCGAATAGGCGCAGTGAGGTATCGCATCCGCTTCACGAAGCGCGCCGCGAAAGACGTCAAGACTCTCACAGGGAAACTACAGACCAAGCTGAAAGAGATCCTCCGCAACCGTATTGCCCGTGCGCCTTATGGCGGCAAGCCGCTTGTCGGCGAGCTAAAGGGGTATTACTCGGTTTACTTAACCTTCAAGGACAGGATTGTCTATACCGCGCATAACGACGAGCTGGTCGTTGTGATCATCCGCGCCAGCACACACTATGGGGAGTGAGGTGAGATTACGCGGGAGGTAGGTGGTATATTGAAAACTCTGTTGACAGAACCGAAAATTCAAGGTAGATAGAGGCATGATCAGGCGCAGGAACGAGCTAACGCAGCTGAGGATGTTGCTGAGGAGCCACCGTGTGGTAGGCATCATTGGCGCTCGGCAGGTTGGGAAGTCTACACTGGCGAAGGAGTACCTCAATACGGTATCGGGCCCATCGCATACGTTCGATCTGGAGAATCCGCATGATCAAGCCCGACTAACGGACCCTATGTTGGCACTGAGCCCCCTCAGGGGAATCGTAGTCATCGATGAAATCCAGCGATACCCCGACCTGTTTCCTGTCTTACGTGTGCTTGCGGACCGCCGACCCAATCCCGCTCGCTTCCTGATCCTGGGAAGCGCATCACCCGAACTTCTGCGACAGAGCTCGGAGTCCCTTGCGGGAAGGGTCTTCTATCATGAACTGAGTGGTTTCTGCCTGGAGGAGGTGGGGATTGAGCATGGGAACAAACTCTGGCTGCGTGGTGGACTTCCTCGTTCCTTCCTGGCACGTTCCCATCGGGTCAGCTTTGAGAATCGCGTGGGTTACGTGCGAACTTTTCTCGAAAGGGATCTTCCCCAACTCGGAATCAGTGTGAGCGCTTCCACGATGCGGCGATTCTGGACCATGCTGGCGCACTATCACGGACAAACATGGAACTCATCCGAGCTGGCCCGCTCATTTGGGGTGGCAGACACGACCGTGCGCAACTATCTGGATCACTTGACCTCGGCTTTGGTGGTACGACAACTACAGCCTTGGCATGAGAACATATCGAAGCGGCAGGTGAAAGCACCCAAGGTGTATGTCGCCGATACCGGCATTCTGCATGTGCTTCTGAACCTGCCGCAGACGAGCGATCTTGATGCGCATCCTAAGAGTGGTGCTTCGTGGGAGGGTTTCGTCATGGATCAGATTATTAGGCATGTGGGAGCACGTGCAGAGGAGTGTTTCTTTTGGGGAACGCACGCTGGAGCCGAGCTTGACCTTCTGATTGTTCGGGGGCGCAAGCGCCTCGGTTTTGAGATCAAGCGGACCTCTGCACCGAAGGTCACTCCCTCCATGCGATCTGCTGTTCAGGACCTGAAACTCACACGGCTGGATGTCCTCTATGCGGGGGAGCACACCTTCCCCTTGGGTGAGAAGTTACGGGCAGTCCCGCTATGTCATCTTCTGGCGCAGATTGCGCCTCTGTGAGTGTTTCCAGTCTCAAGCAAAGGTGAAAGCAGTATGTGTGGCATTTGTGGAGTCGTTGCGCGCAGGGCTGAACCGCTCGGGCTGACTGTGCGTGCCATGAATGATGCGCAGGTGCATCGGGGGCCCGATGGCGAGGGATATTACCTGGACGGTGTTTCGTCTTCCGTAACTTTCGCTGGGTCAGACGTGCCGTACGAGCCGACGACATGCGCTCTGGGGCATCGCCGTCTGGCTATCATCGATCCCGTCGGCGGGGCACAGCCGATGCTCAGTGAGGATGGGCGGATTGCGGCGCTGTTGAACGGCGAGATCTATAACTTCCGGGAGCTGCGTACCGAGCTTGAGCGGGACGGGGCTGTGTTTCAGACGGATTCGGATACCGAGGTGCTGATTCACCTTCACCGCAAGCATCCTGAGCATCCTGCCCGTTGGCTGGCGCGGCTCAATGGCATTTTCGCAATTGCCCTCTGGGACTGTGCTCAGAGGCGACTTCTACTGGCGCGCGATCACTATGGTGTGAAGCCGCTACACTATGCCCAGGAGGGGGAACGTCTGCTTTTCGCCTCCGAGATTAAGGCACTACTGGCTGCGGGTGTGCGGCCGCGCCTCAATCGCGCCGCGCTGCATGTCTTCATGAATATCCGCTATGTGCCGGGCAACGAGACGCTTTTCGAAGGGGTTTGCCGTCTGCCGCCGGCACATTTTGCGTGGGTGGCCGGGGGACGTATGTCTGAGCCGGAGCGGTTCTACACGCTTCCTGCGTTTGAAGCGCCCGCGTGCGAGTCACGTGAGGCGGCACGCGAAGCCGTAACGGGCGCATTTGATCGCGCCGTGGCGCGGCAGCTCGTGAGTGATGTGCCCGTGGGCATGGCGCTTTCGGGCGGGCTCGACTCGAGCATGATCGTGGCGGCCGCATCTCGGGCCTACCGCGAGGGAGCAGATCTTCGCACGGCAGACCGAACACTGCGGACCTTCACGCTTGGGTTCAATGAGCCGACCGACGAGAACGATGATGCACGGTTGGTGGCCGACCATTTTGGGACCGAGCACCACGATACGCTCCTGGAGTCCAACCCGCTTGCCCAGGCCGCCGATGTGATTCGCGCCGTGGAAGAGCCCAAGGTCAATATGATCCAGGGCTATAACCTGGCGCAATTCGTGAAGCCGCACGTTAAGGTGCTCTTTGGTGGGCTTGGTGGGGACGAGCTGTTCGCGGGGTATGACATCCACCGCTTCTGTAACACGCTGGGGCGGATGCATCACTGGACGCCTCGAGCGCTGCAGAGCGGACTGCTGGGACCTGCGGGACGCCTGCTGTGGCAGATTCAGAGTCGTTCCGGCATCCTGCGAACCGAACATTATCGGATCGGCGCCCAGATCGCTCTGTCGGCAGGTGACCGTGCCCAGTTCTACTGCCGCTTGCGCAATACCTGGGACTACGATGCGGGAATGTACGAGCGGTTGTATGTTGACCCGGACGCTTTCCGCTCGCTGCCTCGCACCGGGAGCTACTTCGAGTCGCTCTTCTCCGGTACGGGCAGTTACCTTGAAGACGTGTTGCGGGTCGAATTCCAGACTAAGATGGTGAACGACTTTCTCGTCAACGAAGACCGCGTCACGAGTGCCCACGGCGTGGAGGGGCGTGTGCCGTTCCTGGACCGCGACCTTGTGGAGCTGGCCTTTCAACTGCCCGGGCACTGGAAAATGAAAGGGTGTGAGACCAAAACACTCTGGAAGGAGAGTGTGGGGGATGTGCTTCCCGCGCAGATCCGCCAGAAGAAGAAGCAGGGATTCACCTTCAGTTCCTCTCACCAGTGGGAGAAGGATCTTCGCGGCGCTGTTGAACGCGAGCTCACGCAAGAGTGGTGCCATGACACTGGGCTCTTCAACCACGACTTCGCAGCCTCCTTGCTGGCGTACCCGCCACACAAGAATCTGCGATGGCACTATTTCACGGCGTGGATGATGCTGGGCGTCAAACAGTGGATGGATGTGTTTGATGTCGACGTGTGATGTGGGGAAGCGGAGATGCGTGCTTGAGTGATACGGCGGTCCTTACTACTATTGTCGTGTGGATGTTGATGATACAATCCAAACCAGTATTGCGACTACCGGCATGCTTCGATGGCGGTATTGCGTTGATGCGGCAGAATATCAGGCGCCGGAACCCCAGCCATACGGAGCATCAGGTCGATACCGAACTGGATGCGTGGTTGTATCGAACAAACGACCCCATTTCCGGTGATATATCGGGTCGAGTCCGAGTGCGAGACAAAGACTGATGACCACTCTACAAGCCCTTCTTCGCCAAGTAACTGTATTTTTTGACAAACGGCATCAGCCGTGGGCGATGGTCGGCGGGCTGGCTGTTTCTGTTCGCACGGACCGCGGAGTCAATCGCTCGCGCCACCTGGTTGACGATCTGATGCGCGCCTGGCGGGAGTTCAGACCTTGACCGATCAGATCGGCCAGACGTTGGGACGGGTGCTGGAATGGTCACGCGAGCGCGATTACGCTGGGCACTCAAAGCATGATGCGCTGAATAGCCCTTTCCTGTCGGCTGTCACGCTAAAGAACAAGATCCTGAGATTGGTGGCGATCCAGGCGCTGATGCGGTTTCCTTGGAACGTGCGTGGGCTGTTTGGTGTGCCGAAGCTGCGCAATCCCAAGGGGATCGGCCTATTCGCTCATGCTCTGCTTGATCTGTCCGAACATCTCGGTGAGGCTGGGGCTGACTACCGCGCGCAGGCCGAAACGCTATTGCAGTGGCTGATCGATCACCCGTCGCCCTGGGCGGATGGCTCCGGGACGTCTGAGCTGGCCGGAAGAGGGTGGGGCTACCACTACCCGTGGCAGGATGTCGGGTTCTTTCAGCCACGCCATTTTCCGAACCGAGTGGTCTCGTGCTGGATCGGATTCGCCTTTGTACGCGCCTTCGAGGTCACCGGAGAGGCGCGCTACCTCGATGTGGCGCGGGAGATCGTAAGCTTCGTGCTTGATAATCCCAAGCGGCTTGAAGACACACCCGAACAGCTCTGCCTGAGCTATGTGCCGCTCGAAGAGATCGACTGGGCGGTCATGGATGTTAGTGCGCTCAGTGCGTCGTTGTGCGCCCAGGTGGCGCGTCACACGGGTGACGGTGACCTGCAGAAGACAGCCCGCCGCCTGATGGCATTCGTTGTGGACAAGCAGACTGATTACGGCGCGTGGTTCTACACGTGGCCGTCAGGCGATAGCCATATCACCCATGACAACTACCACACGGGTATCATTGTAGATTGTCTGGCCGACTACATGACCTGCTCCGGCGACCATGAGTTTGAACCAGCCTACCGTATGGGCCTGGACTACTACCGAGACGCGCTCTTTATGCCGGATGGAGCGCCGAAGTGGATGAATAACAAGGTGTTTCCGCATGACGTTCACGGTGCGGCGGCCGGCATCTTGTGTTTCACGCGGGCGGCAAAGTTTTTTGCTGAACATGCTGCAAGCCCTGACACATTACGGGCGAAGGCGGCGCTGGAGATGGCCGGACGCGTCGAGCGTTGGGCGCTTAAGAACCTCTATCGGGATGAGGGATGTTTCATGCATCAGAAGGGACGCTTCATGACCCGTCGCTATTGCCTGATGCGCTGGTGCAATGCATGGATGTGCAAGGCGATGGCGTTTAAGCTGTCAGTTGGTTGAACACATCCGCCAATTCACCGACCAGATTTCTGCGCTCGTAAGCAGGGAAGCTGCGTGGTCCGGTGTTCAGTTTTCCACGCTTCCATTGGACAAATTGGTCCAGGATATAGTCTGTGAGCCCGGCTTCTGTCTGTGGTGCAAAGGTGACTCCTGTCCTCGTGTCACGCAGAATGCGGGCGGTATCGCCTTCCTGCGGTCCGATTGCCAACATGGGGTTCCCTGTGGGCATGATCTCGAATATCTTCGATGTGATGATCAGCGTATTGAAGGGTACCTGGTCAACGAGTACGAGCATGAGTTGATCCTCGTAGAGCATGGGTTGCAGCTCGTCGTAAGGAACGGGGGGGCGCAGGTCCAAGTTCGCGTCGGGGATGTGCTTTTTCAGTATGGAAGCCGTCTGGGCATCATGGCGGCCGATAATCCGCAAGGTGAACTGCGCGGAGAATTGGGGGTCTGACTGGCACAGGTTGCGCAGAATTCGCAAGAGTGTGATGGGGCATCGCTGTGCGCTGATCCAGCCGTAGTATGAAAGGTTGAAACGATCGCTCTTCCCGGGTGTCTGGGAACCTTGACTGTCATAGCCATTGGTGATGGTCCGGAACTTGTGTCGCTCACTGGGTTGTAGTTTTCCCGCCTGTAGGTCGAGCTGCCCGGGCGTGGCGGTGATGACTCGGTCGGCAGCCCGGAGTACGCCGTATTCCATCCTCTGATTGATGCTGCGAATCCATGGGAAGCGATAGGTGGTGTTGTAGGCATAGTTTTCCACCCACGGGTCGCGGAAGTCTGCCACCCACGGCGTCGCAAAGCGACGTTGCAGGCTCCTGGCAACCAGATGAACGGTGTAGGGTGGTGCAGTGGAGAACAGCAGGTCTGGCTCCTTCTCCAAGAAGACCTGTTTGCCACGCCTGACCGCATAGGGATGCCAGCCGATTCTGGCATCCGGAATGAACACATTCAGCCGTATGAATTCTCCAAGCCAGTGCGCCCATGCACGAGGGTTACCTGAGTCGGGGGTTGATGGTCCGGGCGTTTCTACGTGTTGCTTGCGGCTGCGCGTCAGCAGGTTGAAGAGGTGATGGGGCTCCAGCGCGGGGGCCCTGTAGATGTCCTGTATATGCTCGACCTCACCCGCCAGACTCTTGTCCAGTATGTCGTAGGTGCCTCCCTTCACCGTGAGTATGCTGGGTTCCCATCCGTATTCACGGAGATACTTGCAGAACTTCACGACACGATGGACTTGAACGCCTCCCGCAGGTGGCCAGTAGTATGTAATAATGAGGACTTTTTTCATTAGGTATTGTTGGTGCTGTCTTCTAACGTGAGTTGTTGCCTAAAAGGAGATCCCTCGGCTTCGCTCCTCGGGATGACAGTGTCGGAATCAGCGAGCCTCCCAAGGAACTGTCATGCTGAGCTTGTCGAAGCATCTCCTTTGAGTGACCCCGATGGTTTGGGCAACACGCCGTCTAGAGCTGAACCCTACATGCTTCGTGGGGAGGAAAGCAAACCAGATCGGCAATTGACGTCTCGCATGCACAATGCTCTACTATGACAAGAAGGAGAGAAGGAGAAACGACATGTCGGTTATGAGTATCCGGATTGACGACACGAAGCGAAGGTTGCTGAAGGTCATTGCATCTGCAGAGGGCAGGTCTATGACCGATATCGTTGGCGAATTGCTTGATGGTTATATTCAACGTAAGAAGGCGGTATTGGGCGACTACGCGCAGACTCGGGATATCCAGAGTTTGATGAAGGTTTCAGAATCGTCATTTGCCGAATGGGATAACGATGAGGATGCCGTCTATGACGACATGTAGCTGCGGGGATATCGTTCTTGTACCTTTCCCCTTCACGGATCTACGATCCAGCAAGAAGCGCCCTGCCCTGGTCGTTTCGCCGGACGAGTACAACGAAGGTCCTGACGTTGTGATAGCGTTCATCACCAGTCAGGTAAGATCCCTCTCGCGGCCGGGTGATTATCATGTGAAGATGTGGCAAGAGTCTGGTCTGCCAAAGCCATCCATGATACGAATGAAGTTTGCCACGATCGAACGAAGCATTGTGATCAAGAAGCTGGGGCAACTGGCGAGTCCGGATCGGACAGAGGTGCGGTCGGTCATGTGCCGGTTTTTCGAATGAGAAAGGTCGTATGAAGCTGATAATCCAGATTCCCTGTTTCAACGAAGAGGAGACTCTGTCTGTCACGATTGCCGACTTGCCCAGAGAGATCGATGGTGTCGACCTGATCGAGTACCTTGTCATTGATGACGGCAGCAGTGACAGAACGCGGGAAGTAGCCAGGGAGTGCGGCGTTCACCATGTGACGGGTTTTCCGGGCAACCGCGGCCTGGCGCGGGCATTCCAGCATGGACTCAACACCTGTCTCGCGCTGGGCGCGGATATTATCGTCAACACGGATGCCGATAATCAGTATAGCGGACACGATATCCCTAAACTGGTGGCTCCGATTGTGAAGGGAGAGGCGGATATCGTCATTGGCGACCGCGAGACCCACACCATCAGCCACTTCTCGGCCTTCAAGAAGTTCCTCCAGAAGCATGGCAGTATGCTTGTCGGCAAAGCTTCCGGGGTTGACGTGCCGGATGCAACAAGCGGATTCAGGGCGATCAGCCGGGATGCCGCGCTGAGCATCAACGTGATCAGTGACTTCTCGTACACGCTGGAAACGCTGGTTCAGGCGGGAAGAAAACGGTTGAAGGTGTTGAGCGTTCCCATCAGAACGAACGCGAAACTTCGGGAGTCCCGCCTGTTTAAATCCATGTTCAGTTTCGTGAGACGGTCCGGGTCAACCATGATTCGAGTCTACACGACGCAGCAGCCCCTAAAAGTCTTCCTTATTGCAGGGAGTGTCTTCTTTATCGGGTCCCTGATCCCCTTCGGACGGTTTCTCTACTTCATGCTCCGCGGCGACAGCAGCGGACGTATTCAATCCCTGATTCTGGGGTTGGTTCTCTTCTCCATCAGTGGGTTCCTGGCTACCATCGGCGTGCTTGCTGAACTGATCAGCGCCAATCGCAAACTGATCGAAGAGGTACTCAAAACCACGCGGGATGTAGGGGGGCAGAATTCAGAATTCAGAATTCAGAATGGGAAAACTCGCAATAAACAGTGACGGGCTTGTGCGATATTTGTCTGTGCGCGTCACACGCAGACAGGACGAATCAGGTCAACGACAATCTAGGAAGTGTTCTTTGGGTATTCTGAATTCTGACTCCTGAATTCTGACTCCTGAGTGGTTCCCTTATGCGTATTCTTGTTGAAATTCTGCATCCGGCCCATGTCCACGTATTCCGTAACGCCATCAAAGTGTGGCGGGATCGCGGTGACGAGGTGCTGGTTCTGAGTCGTGAGAAGGAGTGCGCCAATGCGCTTCTTGATGCCTACGATATCCCCTACAAGAGTATCAGCGCTCTCGGCAGGAAGAAATGGTCGCTCATCACGGAAATGGTGATTCGAGACATCCGGATGTTGGGCGCCGCACTGACCTTCAAGCCGGACGTACTCGTCGGAATTATGGGCGTGACCATTGTTCAGGTCGGCAAGCTGATTCGGAAGCCCGCCATCGTCTTCTACGACACGGAGAACGCCGTCACCACCAACCGGTTTGTTTATCCCATGGCTCACTCGGTCTGTACACCCGCGTGCTACGACGCGCCGGTTAAAGGGAACCACGTGACCTATCCCGGCTATCATGAGCTGGCCTACCTTCATCCCGATCGGTTCACTCCCGACAAGGAGAAAGTGCGGGCCCTGGGCATCGATCCGGACGCGGCGTTCTCCATTATCCGGTTCGTGTCCTGGCAAGCCTCGCATGACGTGGGAGAGAAGGGGCTCGGCGCGGCATTCAAGCGCGATGTGGTCGAACGGCTCAGCAAGCGCGGGCGTGTGTTGATCACAAGCGAAGGGGCGTTGCCGGATGATCTGGAGGACTACCGGTTTGCCTTGCCGCCCGAGAGCATGCATGACGTGATGGCGTTTGCCCGGATGCTCGTCGGCGAGAGCGCCACGATGGCCAGCGAAGCGGCCGTGCTGGGGGTGCCGGCGCTCTACATCAGCGACACGGGGCGTGGGTATACCGACGAAGAGGAATCGAAGTACGAGCTGGTCTACAACTTCACGACGGCGCAATGCGATGCCGCCCTGGCACGACTCGATGAGCTGTTGGCCATGGACGACATCAGGGCGGTCTTCCAGCAGCGTCGTGAGACCCTGTTGGCGGAGCGGATCGACACCACGGGTTGGATGGTTAACTACATCGACAAGGTGGTGGGTGAGGGACGCGCATGATGGAGCCGATCCAGGCGGTGGGGCTCGGGGCATTGCTTATCACGTTGCGTATCTTTGTGCCGGGACTCTCGTTGGGCTGGATGCTTGTGCCGTCCGCAGAGCTGTCTGCCCTCAACTGGGAGCGCCGAATCATCATGGCCGCACGCGCCGTGCTGGTGGGTGTGATGACATCGGCTCTCATCGTCTTCGTGCTCGGTCAGGCGGGCGGCTATCGCCTATCGCTCGAAGTCGGACTGCTTGCCATCGTGTGCCTGGCCGGCCTGCTGCCTGCGCTGTTGCGTCGCCGCCGCGAGTTCGGACAGTTTGTGCGCGCCTGTGTCCCCGTCGCGAGCCTCTGCCTGTGCGGGACGGCGGCCATCCTGGTGCTCCCCGGTCGCAGCGAGTGGATGCTTGGCGGATGGGATCCCGGCGTCTATGTCAGTGAAGGTGTTGCACTGGAGCGGACGGGTAGCTTCTACCCGGAGGACCCGGTGCTGACGGAGCATCTGAGCGAGGCTGAAGCCGCCGTGTTCACGCGGGGCGATGCACGAAGGACGGAACGCTTTCCCGGCGTGGTGGTCGATGCGCAACGCCAGAGTTTGTCCTACGAGTTCTTTCGGCTCCACCCTGCTCTCATCGCCATGTTCTACCGCTGTGGCGGGATCGTGGCCGCCTTGCGTGGCAACACGATTCTGGCGATGTTCGTGATCCTCCTGTTTGGCGCTATGCTGCTGGAACAGGCGGGGCGACCCCAGGCGCTCTTTGCCACACTGGTATTGCTGGCGCAACCGATCTGGCTCTACCATGCTCACGTACCGGTTTCGGAAATGCTTCACCTGTTGTTGGTTATAGGCATAGGTCTCCTTCTGCCTCATCGGCACCGGAACGCGGCGTGGGCCCTATGGCTTGCCCTTCTGATTCTCGGCCTGGTGCTGAACCGGTTCAGCTTCCTTCCCTTCGGCGGCATGCTGATTCTCGGACTGGCATGGCTGGACCTTGATCGCGAGCGGCGCGGCCGGGTGTGGTCCGAGCGGGGCCTTCAATGGGCCGCCCTTGCGCTCGGCGTATGGTTGGACCAGTGGACGTCACCGGCATCGATCCAGGGCTGGAGCAAGAATGCCATACCCGTGATGGCCGCTGTTGTAGGCAGCACGGCCGTGATGGCCGCTGGTCTCGATAGTGCCGGTTCGTTTGCCGCGGCACGGCAGCGGCTCTCCACGATACCGCCGTGGACCCGGGTGGCGGTCGGGTGGCTCTGCGCGATAGCCGTTGTGGTACTCTATTTGCTTGGAAAATGGGGCGAACAGACCCATGAATCAGACAATCTGTACCGACTACTTCCGTACCTGGGCCCTGTTGCGGTTGGGTGCGCCGGGGCCGGGCTGTTCCTGGTGACGCATCGCGGGGAGAGAGTCAAACGCACGCTTGGACTGTTCCTGCTCTTCCTGTTTGGTATGGCGTTCATCGTGCTGATCAAGAAGTGGGCCAAAGATCTCTACCCATGGGCCACGCGCCGGTACCTGACCTGCATGGTGCCCTTGGTGGCCTTGCTGGCCGCCTATCCTATGGCTTGCCTCTGGCAGTTGCGTCGGCGCCCGCTGGTGGGTCGCCTTGCGGCGCTTGCACTGGTGGCCGTCCTACTGACAGGTGGGGCAAAACGCAGCTGGCATGCATGGTCCCGGGCTGAAACGCACGGGATTCGTCGTGTGCTTGATCGTGTCGCCGATCGCATTGACGCCAACGACATCGTGGTGGTCGATACGCCGACGTGGGGAACCCCTTTGAAGTTCATCTACGGAAAAGAGGTGCTCAACGGCAAGCACATGTGGCGCCGCAAGAACGCCGCCCAGATGCAGGTAGGCCTCGACGCGCTGAAACGGTTGCACGACACCGGACACCGTATTCGGTTTCTGACCACTACGCGCACACTTGGCATGGATATCTATCCGGTTGATGTGGAGCCGGTCACGCTCGACTGGCAATCGGAGGAGTCTGTGCTCGAAGAGATTAATCACAGCAGCCGCGCCGACGACTTTGAGGTACGCGAAAAGCGCAACGTTTTCCGCCTGTTCACATGGCATCCCGCCGCTGCGCCGTCAGCCTGAGTGATTGCATGAGCCCATGCATGGTGCTATATCTTCTGAAGCTATGGAAAGGTACCTGCCAGAGGCGAAAATGACGGGCAGCATCACGGCGCAGAATGCTGCGCTGGCGTTGTTGGACCACTTCTGTGCGCCGGACCCGGTTTACCCTAAGGGCGAGATCCATAGCATCTACTACGACACGCCCTGTCAGGCCGCCTACCATGACAAGGCAAACGGTGATTTTCTGAAGAGCAAAGCCCGCCTGCGCTGGTATACGCCCGACATGTCCGGCGACCCGGCGCAGAGCACGGCCTTCTTTGAACTCAAGCGGCGCGCGGGTGGCGGGCGGCGCAAGTCGCGGTCGAAGCTCTCGCTCGACCGGCAATGGCTCCACCACGCCCCGCTCGAGGACGCCGACTTCATGCGGATCCTCGAGGAGCAGCGATACGAACTGGGCGGAGAACTGGCGTCCGATCTGTTTCCGATGGCGGTGATCAAGTATACGCGTTTCCGCTACGTCTATCCGCCGCTCGCCGCGCGGGTGGCCCTCGATACGCGCATCGGATCCGGGCGTGTTCATTCCACGTTCCTGCTCGGTGAGACAGACGTGGAGATTCCTGTTACAGTGTTGGAAGTGAAGAGTGAAGAGCCGTGCGAACTGCCGTGGCTCCACGAACTGTTTAACATCGGCTTCCGTTCGCGCAGTTTTTCGAAATACGGTGCCTGTATGGCTCAGCTCATGGGAGACGAGAGATAGGGGAGCAGAATTCAGGAGATAAGATTTGCGTGGACATGAAGAGTACATTTGACTTTCGGAACCTGGTTGACCTCTGCCGCCGGACGCATCAGGAAATGCAGAGCTGTGCGGTTCGTGCGGTCGACACCAGTCTGGCGGCCAGAAATTGGCTGTTTGGATGGTACATCGTTGAATATGAGCAGAACGGTGCCGATAGGGCCAGGTACGGCAAAGCAACACTCAAGCGCCTCTCGGTGGAACTCAAGGATAGCATCGGTCGCGGCTTCTCAGTGGATTCACTTGAGCAGATGCGTCGCTTCTATCTCGCATACAGGGAGCAACTTGTGGCCAGAGGGAAATCCGAGAAGGTGTCTCGGATTTCCTGGCCGGAGATTTCCGAGATAGTGTCTCGGATTTTGGATGCCGGCCCGTTGGCGCTGGATCAATCTGTGGCTGAAACTCCGGGAATCCAAATTCATCAGGCACTGTCTAGAGATCTGTCACAGTACCTGCGTCTCGGCTGGTCTCACTATGTCGAACTTCTCTCGATCGGCAATATCGACGAACGCAGTTTCTACGAAATCGAAGCCGCTCAGAACCAGTGGAGCGTGCGCGAACTCAAACGTCAGATTGCCAGTTCACTATACGAACGCCTCGCACTCAGCCGGGACAGAGACGAGATACGACGGCTGGCGCAGGAAGGTCAGGTGGTCGAAAGAGCCGCAGACCTCATCAAGAACCCACTGGTGCTTGAATTTCTGGAGTTGGATCAGAAACCAGCCTACTCCGAGAGCGAGCTCGAAACCGCCATTATCGACAGGATCGAGAATTTCCTTCTCGAACTCGGGAAAGGATTCTTGTTCGAAGCACGTCAGAAGCGTTTCAGCTTTGATGGTGACCACTTA
>JAOZSS010000038.1 GCA_029939545.1 Kiritimatiellia bacterium
GCTGCGCCGCCAAAAGGCATGGAAATACAGCGCTTCCTCCGGAATCTCTTCCAGGATCGTCCGCAAAACACTTCCGTTGCGCCAGATTCTCACGGCTCCCTCAGCCATAAACAGGGCCAAGGATCCATCCTGCTGCAACGTCATGCCTCCCACGGGCGTGCCGATTTCAAAGGGGGTCGTCTCACCGCGTTCAAACGGCTTTCGAAAGAGAAGTCCTTTGGGGATGTCGAGCCAGTAAAGGCACTGCTCATCCGGATGCCACAGGGGCCCCTCCCCCGTATGACAGGCCTGTCGGACGAGAACGGCTGGCTCAGGCGTCATGGCAGTTCGTGGCCCGGTATGCTGCAGGTCGGATTGCTTCCCATGGCATTCAATTCGTAGACCCCGCCCTTGGGACAGGTGGGAACCGCACCGCCCATGATGAACCCGCACACACCGGTCACATCGGCCGCGTCACCATCGCTCTTCGTCTGTTCGAGTGCCCACTGCGCCTTGGCGGCACCGATCTGGCGCAGGTTGTTGATGCAGGCATGCTTCTGCGATGTCTCGCGCGCCTTCATGAACGAAGGTATGGCAATTGCCGCCATCATACCGACCGGGGCAATGGCCATCGATGCAACCAACTGCTGTCCACTTGATGCCGTGGTGCCGGATGCCCGCACGCCGCTCTTGTAGTTCATCATGGTAATGGCGCAACTGTAGTGCTGCTGCCGGTTGAGCAGGCGCTGAACAAGGTCACGCGAAGCGTGGTCATGCGCGCCTGTCGCGGGGGCCATTGCGAGCGCCGACTGCTGGATATTGCGCATGACCTCACCAAACCGGTCGCTGATATAGGCAATGCCGTTGTGCTTCACCGCCTGTCCCGCGAAAGCCACCTTGTAGCTTTCCCGGGCAAGCAAGCCGCCCCTGTTGACATAAGCCTTGATAGCATCCGTGACCGCTTGCGTCATGGTGCCCACGAGCAGAAATCCATCGTGTTGCGCGAGCGTGAGTTGTACCGGCACCACCGGCACCGGCATATTGAGCGAGTAGACCGTTGTGCCTTCCACTTGCGATTCGGTTAGCGGCATACCGGTGGCCGTCACCTGCTGCTTCACCAGCGACATGATTGAGTCATCCTTGACCTTGATGGCGAAAAGCATCGATGGAGCAGGAATAGAGAGTGCCTCCGTTCCTGCCGGCACCATGATGTTCGCTTCACGCGAGAACTGGACGCCGAATGCACTGTCGGCATCGATCGATCCCACCAGGTCATCGACTGATGACCCCAGCATGGCCGTCGCGCCCGCCACGCTCCGGGCAAACTGCGAGGCAGCCTCCGGCGGCGCAACCTGCGCCACAGCATCCTGGATCAACGCCCAGAGCTGCTTGATATCTGCCGTTCCCGCACGCGCCATCTCGGTATCCGCCGGCATGAAGCGCAAGCTGCGCAGCTCGCGTGGCGCCCCGCCGACACACGCCCGCCACAGCGGCAAGACAGCCGCCTCGGCATCACGGCTAACAAAGGTCTTAACGACATTCAGTCCGTCCGCACGCGGCACACTGCTCATGCCCACGGCATTGATCGCGTAGAATCCGTTCCTTTTCAGGAAGGCATGGAGCTTCTCTACCGTCTGCTTCGCCTGCTGAGCCTTCTCATCGTCGCCCGTGGCGGTCGAAGCAATCTCCACCAGGTCCGCCATAGACCGCTCGATCAGCCCATCAACATTCGCCACAATCATCAGGTCGCCGCCCTGGTCCAGCCGCGACGCCACCGCCGTGTACGCCTGCCGCACCGCCTCCGGATCGCGGGGTGACTCCGCGGCCATTCCGCACAACGCGCCCCCCGACACCATCACGCCGACAGCAACCAACAACTTGCAGGACCCTCTCATGCTCCGCTCCTTCCTTCTTTAGTAACCGCAAAGGTAACATTGCACGCACGCGTATACGCGTCAAGCCCACGCCGCGTTTGTAGGTTTGCCCCTTCGGGTGCTGTGCTGTTATGCTATGCGCTCACCATAACAAGGAAAGACCGACACCATGGCTCTAGATCTTAAGCAGCGCTACGAAAAACTACAGACCGAGATGGCTGCGGCCCATATCGAGGACTGGAATGATATCTCCGCCTTCCTCGATCAGCACGCATCGGGTGCCAGCGCACCGGAATCGACACACGGCGATCATGTTGCCTTCCACGCCTTGACCGCCAAAGGGGTCGCCTTCTACACCTTTGACTACGGAATCGACGGCGTTTCCATTGAGATTACGAAATACGCTCAGTGCCTCGAACATCTGCTGGGGCCGACAGCGGGAGATAACGGTGTACCCCTGCACTTCATTGGCGGCGACTTTCATGACAAGGCGGACATCGTTCTCAAGCCCGAGTGGCACCGCTTCCGTATTGACGGCATGAACGGGTGGTCGAAATGGGATGAGGGCAAGTGGTTCTCAAAGCTCTACTACGAAGATATGCCGGAAAACAGCGACAGCTCTCATGCCGTGGCGCAAGAGATCTGGCAACAGGCCGTAACCATTGCCACTGCGCTTGGCGGGTATCTTGCAACAAACGACATCTCGCTCATCATCCCCGTCAACATTCCTTCCAACCCCGGCAACCTGTCGGCCGAGTTAGCCCTTGTGATGGCCTCCGAGATCATGGGGCTCTACGTCATCAACTCCAACCATGACTTCTACTGGGAAGGCGGAAAGCCCGCATCAGAACGGCAGCCCGACGAGCCAAACGGGCCCCGCGACCATTTCTTCCGCAACATGGATAACAGCGCATTCTTCACCCTCTTTCAGAAACTCTACCCGTGGAACGGTGACCGCTGGCTCCAGGTTAACATCAACTCCCCCCAGTCAGACACACTGGTTACCACATTCGGATTCGACCGTTCCCGTGTATTTGAACTCGGCACCTCTATCAGCGATACGTTCTTCGATCACTTCACGCTTGAGGAGCAGAGGCACATCCGCCACAAGATGGCCTACATCCTATCCGACGGACACCCCACCATCCAGACCGTCGGCATCGACGAGCACTTGGCGACCCTGTCAGACTGGATGACCGGGCAGCATCCCGTCGTCTGTGGCGCCCGAAGCGGCCTCACCCTTGACCCCTCTCACGAAAAGACCATCTACTGTCTACAGCCCACGCGAGTCATTGCTCGCAAGCGCATCGAGAAGAACTTCGAGCTCATTCATGCCCTGATGGAGTTCCCGGAGTTCCGTAACACGTTCGAGAACGACCCTGACCGACAGCTTATCGTTCATATCAGCGGGCCCGTACCCATCGAACACCAAGCCGATCTGGAGACCGTCCTCACGGCCTACAAAACCGTTCTGAACTCGCTTCCCGAAGCGGTAGCCGACCGCATTTTCGTGGCCTTCTCCGTTGGCACCGAAGATCATCCAGCCTTGGCCGAAAACGGTCTGTCAAAGATGAACATCGAGGAGATCTATCGCCTTGCTACACTCATCCTCTTCCCGAGCGAGACAGAGGGCCGCGGCCTTCCTATCGTGGAGTCGAGTGCGGGCGGGATCCCGATTGTCTGTAGTCGCTACTATCCCGAAGAGGTATTCGCGGAGGTAGTGGGTGAACACTTGCCTGAGGAAGAGCAGATTCTCTATATCCTCTTCCCCGAGGAAGCATTCCCAGCCGCCACGCTGAGTCAGCTTTCAAGAATCATGCTGGTGCCCGGCTCTTACCACCATTTCAAGGCGCACAACAAGAACGCGGTCCGACTCCGTTACAGCACGGGGATGGTGCAGCACAAATTCGACACATTCATCGAGACACTTGGAGAACACACAGCATGAGAATCGGTTTCATTGAGGACACACACCTACGCGGCGGAACCCAGATATGGGTCATCGAAGCCGCACGTGATTTCATTGCCAAGGGGGAAGACGTAGCCGTTATCGCTCCCGAGGGAAGCCCTGTCTCCACACTCTGCGCGGAAGCCGGTGCCACAGTCTACCCTTACGACTGGGACGATATCGTCAACAATCCGGACGTCTATCGAGCCGCCTGGACCGAAGGGCTCCGCGCGATGGACGTTGCCGTCTGCACGGTACATCCGCCGCGGGACGGTTTCCACTGCACCCTCTTTGCGGCGCAATGCATCAAGGCTGCCAGCCTTGAGACGATCCTCATGCCCAAGACCGGATCCATAGTGCCCTGGTATCTGCGCGAGTACTATCAGCCCGACCCCGCCGTCAGGACGCAAGTCATCTGCATCACGAGCTTCACACGAGACTACCTCATCGACGTATACAAGATCCCCGCCGAGAGCATCGACCTGGTCTATCAAGGCACCGAGGTCAACCGGTTCACGTCTACGCCCGAGACGCGTGAAGATGCGTTTCGCCGCTATGCGCTACCCGATAACGCCGGTCCTGTTCTCGGATCGGTAGGCGCTCTGGAAAACCGCAAGGGACAGATCATCCTGCTTCAGGCCGTCAAGCGCCTGCTCGACGCCGACAAGCTCCCCGGCATCCACGTCATGTTTGTCGGCGAGGGTCCCGATCAGGCGATGCTCGAGGCCGTGACCAAGGTTTATGGGCTGGAGGATCACGTATCCTTCTTCCCGTTCACTGACGAGCCGAACTACGTCTTTGAACGTCTCGATATTCTCGCGCTTCCGAGCCTCTACAAAGAAGGACTACCCAACGTTCTCCTCGAAGCCATGTCCATGAAGCTGCCCGTCATTTCCACCAAGCTGGCCGGCATCCCGGAAGTGGTCGTACATGGCGAAACCGGCTATCTCACCGATCCCGGCAACATCGAGCAGTTCTCCGACGCCATCGAGACGGCTTGGCAGAGTCGTGACACCTGCGAGCAGATGGGCCAGAACGCGCGCAAGCTGATGGAAGAGAAGATGGACAAGAAGCACCAGTTCGACGCCTTCCGCGACTGCTTCCGAAAAACCCTCGAACGCCATCGCTAGGCTTTCTGCGCTTGGCACTACCCCTCTGCTTGAAGTACAGTGCCCGCCGGGGAAGGTTGGGGCCGGTCCTAAAATTAAGCCTTAGCGCTTGTTACAATTCCGGATGCACTCCTCGATTCTCGTCAGACAGAATGTGGCCCATGAAGACTTTCACCCGTGGTATTGGCAATATACCGGAACGTGCGCGACGTTGATTTTCGCTCTTCTATGAGATGAATGCCAGCCGCCTGCACCCACGGCGTGCCATGGTGGGCAGTGATGGCATCCGGCTTCGAGCGCGAACTACGCCGGGACAAGGTGGGCAGGGCGGGAAGATCAGTGGGCGGGGCGACAAGTTGCGGTGGCCCGTATACCATCGCGATGTGGCAGAAAACTCCCTGTCAAGAAACCCCGCGACGCTGAAGTGTTCCCGAGTGTTGATTTCGACCTTAAGCTTCAGCGGCACAACGGACGGCCCCGTTGACTCGATGCGGTAGATCAGATTGGCAACGCCCGGACCACGTTTCCGTGATGGTTTTCCCAGCCACGGGTTCAGCACTTTCTGAACGCCATCGTAAATGGGGCCTATGGGTCCAGCCTGCACCTGAACGAGATCGATATCTTCGGAGTACCGCTGCGGAGGCTGAAGATAGAGCTTATGCAGTGCAGTGCCGCCACGGAATGCCAGCTTCCCGCTTAGATCATCTTCAGAAAAGATATCGATCAGCGCACGTGTGAGCAGGAGATCCTGCTCGACCTGCTCGTCCCCTTGCCAGGGATGCGTCTGTCGCCATTCGAGAACTTCAGCCCGTGGTATCACGATTCACCTTCGGGTTGGTCGTTCTCAATAATGTGCCACTTGTGACACACGCTCCCGCTGCGAGTCCCAAGTGATGAGTTCAGAACGGCCCGACAGGGGTGCTGGCAGGCGAGCCACGCAGCCATGTCGCTGGTGCACTCCGAGTATCCTGCTCGGTCGAGCAGCCATCCCAGTCGCTGCGCGTTTCCACGTACGGGTTCAATCTTGGCCGCGTCACAAAGAGCTGCCGCCTGGATCTTTTCTCCGAGCTCCACCAACACCGTGAGCGCAGCGTCCAGCCCTCCGATTGATCTACTGAAGCGTACGACATCAAGCGCCGTGAATTCCGGCGTGGAAACGGGGATTGAGCCCGTGTATCCCTGCCGTCTTTCGACCTGGGCCAGATCCATATGAGAATAGCGGAAGAATCGAATACGAAGGCCTCTTGCTCGAATAGGCTGGCGAGACACTGGAACCACAACCTGATATTCTTGTGGTCGTTGGTGTGCCGCACCATGCATTGCCGCTGCCGTCAGAACACCGGCGTAGTAGGGTTGTCCAATGTGCCGCATCAGCTCGTCGATGAACCAGTCAGTTGGCGGGGCACCACTGGATTCATACTCTACGGGGACAATCGCATAGAAGCCGCGCTGCACCTGACAGAGACGGTTGGCACGGACCAAGCGCTGAAGCGCCTTGGTCAATGCGTCTGGCCGACTCCCCAGGGCTTGGGATGCCTCAGCACGGGTGAAGCTGTACCGGGCCTCCCGCTGTAGCTCCTTTACAAACGCGGGCAGTCTCTCTGGTTTGGATTTCATGGTGTGCGGGTCGTCAGCGAAGCAGGGAAAGCCGGATGTCAGAGGTCGGAGAACGGAGGTCGGAACGAGAAAGATTCCTCGCGCAAAGGCGCAGAGGCGCAAAGCAAGACAGATCGGGTTTTGGCTGAGGAGCAAGCTGACTTCCTTAGGCATGCTTATGATGGGATTGAGAATTTTCGGGAAGCGATTGGGTTTCTGTTCTCGGCGTTCTTCCGGGGATTTGCGCATGTGGAGAAGCATTGGACGGGGTCGGGGTTGATTTCGACCCTTTCACTCAGTATCTGGAAGGGGGAGATCCGAGCTTGGCACCCTCCACACCTTGGAGTAGTCTTCCTCTCTGGAATTGAAAACGGGCCCATAGCTCAGTTGGTCAGAGCTGGGGACTCATAATCCCTAGGTCGCTGGTTCGAGTCCAGCTGGGCCCACTCTAATGAAAGCGAGTGTTTTGTTATGAACCAGCCCCAAGCCCCCTTTAACCTTGACGATATCCAGCGCCGCCTGAGCGGCAGCGGCATCTGGGTCGTTGTTGCCCTGGTCGTCTTGTTGCTCTTCGTGGCCAAGACCATTCGCATCCAGGAGGTCAGCGGCGAACAGGTCGGCTTCCTGCTCAACCGGATCACCGGCAACATTCAGGTCATAGACCGCTCCGGCAAGCAGATCTACAACGGGTTGACCAAGGATTTCTATGTCATGGAGAAAACGCTCCAGACCCTCGAAATGACCGAACAGATCGGGCGCGGCGACCGGGCCGAGCGGGATGATCTCAAGATCAAGACCGTGGACGGCAGCGATGTCTACGTCGACCTGAAGGTGCAGTACCGCATCAACACCGATATGGCCAGGGAGATCATCCTGACCTCCGGCCCAGGCGACCAGTACAAGAAGAAGTGGGCACGTGACTACATACGCTCCATCTCCCGCAACTATCTCGGCGAGCTCACGACGGAAGAGTTCTACGACTCCAATAAGCGGGACGCCAAAGTCGACCTCGCCCGTGCCGAGTGCAACAAGCGGCTGGAGCGATTCGGTATTCGTGTCGACCACATCCTGATTCCGCGCCGACCTCACTTCTACGCGGAATATGAAGAGATGATTAAGAAGAAGAAAGAAGCCGATCAGACCGTTCAGGCCCAGCAGTCCAAGGCCCTGGCGGCCAAGCAGAAGCAGGAGACCATGACGGTCCAGGAGACCAACATCAAGAACGTCGCCGTTGAGCAATTCGAGGGCCAGATGCAGCAGAAGATCATTGCGGCCGAAGCCGAGGCGGGAAAGACCATGAAGCAGGGCGATGCCTACTATGAGCAGAAGACGATCGCCGCCGAGGCCGAGTTCTACCAACTGGAGAAGCGCGCCGAGGCCATCAAGGCCCAGAAGGCGGCCGAAGCGGCCGGCATCAAGGCGTTGCGCGAGGCCCTGGAGGGACCCGGCGGCGCCAATATGGTTAAACTGGAATATGCCCGCAAACTCAAGGGGCTAGCCATCACGGGCAAACCGTTCTCGGTCGAGGGGTCGGTTGAGCGATTCGAACACCTGCGCGGCGCTGAAACCATCGGCGTCTCCGCCAAATAACAAGAACGTCAGCAAGGGGTATCCATTATGAAGAGCATCAAAGCACTATCAGTCATCGTGGTCGCCGTTATTCTCGGCGGCTGGCTCACGGTTCAACTTCTAACGGTCGACATCCCGATTGGGCAGACCGGGGTCAGGATTCAACAGTATGGCATCTTCGGCAAGAAAGGCGTCGTCCAAGCCGACTTTGGTCCAGGCTGGCACCGCGACCTTGGCCCGATCGATTCCTGGGTCGGCTACGACAGCACCGTCCAAACCCTCGAAATGACAAAGCAGGCCCGGCATGGCAGCAGCGCCGGCGAGGACGACGTCAAGGTTCAGTCCGTTGACGGCAACAAGATATCCCTCGACGTCACCGTCAAATACCGTATCGCGGAAGGGATGGCCCACAAGCTGTACACCGATACCGGCTCCGGCACCAAGTACCGCGCCATCGTCCGTAATGAGGCCGAGAAAGCCTGTATGGGACGCTTCGGCCAGATGACGACCGAAGAATTCTACTCCCCGGAGCAAAAGCGCCGCCGCTCAAAGGAGGTCTTCGATGAACTGACCGCCTCCCTCGAAGACAACTACATTGAGGTGATCGATGTCCTGATCCGCAACGTGGAATTCGACCCCAAGTACGAAGCCAAGATCCGCAGCAAAAAACTGGCCGACCAGGAAGTGGAGCTCAACAAGTCCATGGCCGACGCAGAGCGCATGAGTGGAAAGACCCAGGTCATCGAGGCGGAGACCTCCAAGCTGATCGCGATCATTACGAAAGAGAAGGAAGCCGAGCTGATCGCGATGGAGGCAACCACAGATCTGCAAATCGCCAAGATCGAGGCACAGTACAAAAAGTACGTCACCGAGAAGACCGCCGATGCCGACCTGATTGCCGACCAGAAGCAGGCCGCCGGACAGCGTTTGGTGAAGGAGGCCGAGGCCGAAGGCGAGCGACTGCGCAACGAGGCCCTGGCCGGGGCCGGTGGCGACATCATGGTGGCCCTCGAAGCCGCGAGAAACCTGCAGATCAAGGATGTGACCATCTCCACACTGGAGGTCGACCTGCTCGACGTCACAGGGATGGCAGAGAAGCTGGGCGTTCCGGCAGAAGAGTAGCATGGCAATTGCGGCGTGAGGGCACGCCGCCTCCCACCTCTGCGCTCCATCCTTGGAGGCGGGGTGCCCTCACCCCGCAGAAGAATGATTTATCGCCCGAAACACATCGCTGAATACGTTGCGGTACGTCTGGTCGTAGGCCTCGTGCAGGTGGTGCCCTACCGCCTGCTTCTGTCTGTCGGATGGCTGGTGGCCGCCATCACATTCCTCTTGGGAAGGAAACGCCTGCAGGAGACCGAGCGCCGGATCGCAAGCGTACTCGGAGAGGCCGCCCCGCCAAAGCAGATGCGCCATATCGCATGGATCTCCTGGCGCAACACCATCTTCAACGCGTTTGAGACCCTCCGCATTCCGCGGACCTCGCCCGACTGGGTTCAGAAGCACTTCGACGGAGGAGAGATGCTGGAGCAGATGATCCCTGAGCGGGATGCCGGCCAAGGTGCCATCATCGCCCTCCCCCACATGGGCAACTGGGAGATGGCCGGGCTTGCCTGTCATGTGCACCGGTTCCCGATCATTATCATTGTCGGCAAGCAGCGCAACCCGTTGACGAACCAATACTTGCACGACCTGCGCGCTTCAGCCGCCTCGGTAATCATCGAGCGAGGCACAGACATTATGCGCCCGATTGCCCGTCACCTGAAGAAAGGCAAGTACCTGGCCATCCTGCCCGATGTTCGCATGCCCTATCCTGACCTGGCGATTCCTTTCCTGGGAAGCACCGCCAACCTTGGTAGCGGTATGGCGCTCTTCGCCCGCGTGACCAACCTACCAATCTACCCCTGCTGCGTGGTGCGGGACGGCTGGACGCGTCACCGGATCGCCGAAACCTATCCGGTCGTCCGTCCAGACAAATCGCTCGACAAGAGCGAGGATATTGAGAGAATGACCGCCGCCGTGATCGCCAACTTTGACGAAGCGATCAGGAAATACCCGGAACAGTGGTTCTGGCATAACAAGCGGTGGGTGCTGGATCCGGTGGAGAAGGACGAACAGCCGAACAGTTGAACACTTGAACTACGAACGGAAAAACTCGCGCCAAGACGCCAAGATGCCAAGAGAAGTTCTCCACACTTTGCGCCTTCGCGTCTTTGCGCGAGGTAACTGAGGAAACACAGATGATCAGAGTTAATCCGAATTACAATAAGCTTCAGGCCTCTTATCTTTTCTCTACGATCGCCAAGAAGGTCGGCGAGTTTCAGGCGAGCAATCCAGACAAGGATATCATCAAGCTGGGTATTGGTGATGTGACACATGGGCTTCCGCCGGCCTCTATCGAGGCCATGCACAAGGCGGTTGACGAGATGGCTGCCGATGAGACCTTCCGCGGCTATGGCCCGGAACAGGGGTATGACTTCCTCCGCGAAGCCATTGCCTTGAATGACTTTGCCAGCCGCGGCGTAACGATTCAGGCTGACGAGGTCTTTGTCAGCGATGGCGCCAAGTGCGACACGGGCAACATTCAGGAGATCTTCGCGCAGGAGGCGCGTATTGCGGTTCCTGACCCCGTCTACCCGGTCTATGTCGACACCAACGTCATGGCGGGACGTACAGACCAATGTCAGGACGGTCGCTACCAGGGCCTGGTTTACTTGGAGAGCACAGCGGACAACCATTACGTTCCCGCTCTGCCGTCGGAGCCGGTTGACCTGATCTATCTCTGTTTCCCCAACAATCCTACGGGCGCAACCGTCACGCATGATGAACTGAAGACCTGGGTAGATTATGCCCGCGAACACCAGGCGTTGATACTCTTTGATGCCGCCTATGAAGCGTTCATTCGCGACGACACTCTGCCCCACAGCATCTACGAGGTAGAGGGCGCCAAGGAGGTGGCCATCGAGTTCCGCAGCTTCTCCAAGACCGCCGGTTTCACCGGCACGCGGTGTGCCTACACGATCGTGCCGCACGATTGCCGCGCCTACGATGCTGAGGGCAACGCGCAGGAAGTGCACGCCCTGTGGACCCGCCGGCACACCACCAAGTTCAACGGGGTTTCCTACCCCGTGCAACGCGCAGCAGAGGCCGTCTTCTCGGTTGAGGGCCAAGCGCAGATCAAGGCACTAACCGACAGCTACCTGCACAACGCGGCACATATCCGCGAGCAGGTAAGTGCGCTGGACTATGACCTCATAGGTGGACAGAACTCGCCCTATATCTGGATCAAGACCGGCGAAGACTCTTGGAACTTCTTCGATCGCCTGCTGAACGATGCCGCAGTGGTGACCACCCCCGGCACCGGCTTCGGCACCTGCGGCGAAGGCTACATCCGCATCAGCGCGTTCAACGACTTCGCTAAGGTGGAAGAAGCCATGCAGCGGATTGTGGCCACGCTCTCAATATAGGACCTATAGGACTTATAAGTCCTATTCTCCCTGAGCGAGTGCCAACAGTGCTTTCTGCACCCGCTCACGTACGGGCTGGTCGTCTATGACGAACTCCAGGCCGGTGATCAACTCGTACGCTTTGATGTAGCGCTTGGCAGCCTCGATGCGCACCTCGTCGGTCAGCGCGGGTGGCTCGCCATCGCCGCGGAAGCCCTGATTGGCCAGCCAAGTGCGCACATACTCCTTGTCGAGCTTGCGCTGTTCTTTACCTGCGCCAAACAGCTCCGCATAGGTGTCGCTGTACCAATAGCGCGACGAATCAGGCGTATTGATCTCGTCCGAGATCGTCAGCTCACCGTTGACACGCCCTACTTCGTACTTCGTATCGACAAAGATCAGGCCACGGTTGGCCGCAATCTCGACGCCGCGCTGGTAGAGCGCGAAGCAGATCTCGGCTGCCGTATCGAAAGTTTCGGCATCGATAAGCCCTTCGGAGATGGCCTCTTCCCGCGACACATTGCGGTCATGCTTCTCGTGCTTGGTGGTTGGGGTAATGATCGGCTGTTCGAGCTTCTGGTCCTTGCGCAATCCCTCAGGCAGCGGGTTGCCACACATGTTGCGTACGCCACGCTCGTAGTTGTACCACGCCGATGTCTTGGTCACGCCTGTGATGTAGCCACGCACGACAAACTCGAGCGGAAGCTGATCGCACTCTTTCACGACCATCACGTTGGGGTCAGGCATGTCGATGACATGATTGGGTACAATGTCCTTGCTCTGTTCAAACCAATAGGCAGCCAACTGGTTCAGCACCTGCCCCTTGAACGGGATCGTTCCCAGTACGCAATCAAAGGCAGAGATGCGATCACTCACCACCAGGACTCGACGGTCGCCCAGCTTATAGCTGTCGCGTACCTTGCCCTTGTTCCGCTCACCCAGCTCGGGGCACTCGGTCTCCTCGAGAACATTCGCCAACTGCGCCTTAATCCTATCGTCACTAATCATCGCTCTCTCCTCTTGAACCCAGAACTCACAACTTGGAACTCAGACCCCCCTTACAGGTCCAGATTCAACACCTGTGGCCGATCGGCCCATCCACGGTCCCGCCGCAGACGTTCCAGACGATCATGACAGTGGCGACGAATCTCGTCGCTCAACGACACGATATCAGCCAGCTTCCCGCCATCCCCCAGGAGTGCCTCGGCCGTGCCGCAGATATGGCGCAACCCGAGAACTCCGCGCCCCGCTGTTGCATCCCATATGTCGGCCAAGGTCTCAATGATGATGCCCAACCCTGTGAAGAAAATGAGTTCCAGCGGCGCATCGTCCCGCACGGTGAGTTGCTTCAGGTCGATCACCCACATGGTATCGCCATGCGTGACCTCCCACTCCGATGGTTTGGCCAAGCCGGTTCCGTGCAGCAGGAAGCGTCGCGCAACGCCTGTGTTTCCAACGGAGTCCAGGCCCTGCGAGGTCATGAGAACGAGTGAACGGGCATCGGCACAGTGTCCGTCGCAATCGTGCTCTACAAAACACTCCACGGCCCGTGCCACTTCGGAGGCGTCGCAGATATCGGTCTCCGACTCCATCGCACACATGCTCTCGAGTTGGAGCACCAGGTGACCCAACACCCCTAACCCCGTCTCGTCATCACTTGTGTTCCGCCAGATCACTGCTTGCTGCGTCCTTCCCCCTATGCCCCCGGCAACACACCGTCCTTGCCCACAAGCCCCTGAATAGCGCTCATGAACTGGTTGACATCCTTAAAGCGCCGATACACGGATGCGAACCGCACGTAGGCCACTTCATCCAGTTGCTCGAGTTGATCCATCACCTTCTGTCCGATTGCCTGGCTCGGAACTTCGCGTTCATAGTCGCGCTCGAGATCATCGATGATGGCATCCACCACGGTCTCGATCGTTTCCACGCTTACCGGACGTTTCTGACAGGCCCGCTCGATACCTTTGATCAGTTTCTCGCGGCTCAGGTCTTCATGACAGCCGTCGCTCTTGACCACCCGGAGGCGGGTCCGGATGATCTCCTCGTACGTGGTAAACCGATGACCGCACCCCAGGCAAACACGTCGACGCCGTATGACCGCACCGTTGCGCGCGGAGCGACTATCTATGACCTTATCTTCCAAGTTGGCACACTTGGGGCATCGCATAGGCTCTCCTTCAGTCGACCAGGGCTTTGACGGCCGACAACAGCGCATTCGGATCGTCACTCAGCACGACCTGGCTGACGCCGCGGGACCGCACATTGTCCTTGAGGTGTCCGGACTCATCATAGACGACCACAGGAATCGATCGTGCGTTGGGCATGGCCCGCAGCATGTCGGCCACCGCATCGCCGTTCATTTTAGAGAGGAGCTGCTTGCAGAGGATGATGTCTGGACGCTGCAAGATGGCCTGCTCGATCATCTCAGGGCCCTGCTCCACTAGCGACACCAGCAGACCCTCGCCTTCGAGCCGCTCCTCGATTTTGGCCGCGACCATGGCATCATCTTCGCCCAGCAACACCTTGATCGGGCTGGCCGAAGTGCCGGCCTGCTCTTCCTGTCCTGAACGGAGGAAGAGAATCCGCCCCACCTCCATCAACAGGTCCTCAGGCGCACAAGGTTTGGCGACGAACCCATCCACATCCACATCGGCAAAGAACTCGGCCATGTTGGCCCGTGCGGTCAGCACCAGCACAGGATACTTGGGTTTTCCGTCGACGGAAATCTCCTTCAGAAAGCCGATGCCTCCCATTCCCGGCATGCTCATATCGAGGATGATCAGGTCGGGCTCGAGCGTCTGCAGCCGTTTGAGGCCTTGTTCACCGCTATCTGCCGTAACCACCTCGTGTCCTTCAAAGCGAAGAAAATCGCTGAGGGTCACGAGCAGGCTCGTATCGTCATCAATCAGCAGAATTGTCTTTTTCTCGTTGTCCATGATCGCTCTCCTGAAGCCCGAACAGAAGCGAGTCAGGCGCAGGCGCCACTCTCGCTCTTACCGGACACTATCCCGGCTCTCTCATTTCCATCTTCATCATCGGTCATGACTCCACCGGGGCAAGCCCGGTGGTGGTCCCCTCTTTGCTCTGCCATTGCCATCGGGGCAAGCCCGGTGGCGTGCGGCTATCGGCTTTCAGCGCCACCATCAAGGACTAGCCCGTGCGGGGGTCTCTTCTTACTTCATTGTTGCCATCGGGCCAAGGAACGCATCCTCAACACGGTCGAGCAGGATCGTTTCAGTCCAGTCCCGTGGCAATAGAGGAATCGAGAAACTCTTCAGAATCTGCTGCCTCGCCCTGTTCAGGCCAGCTCCGCCAACAGCAATCAGCGGTATGTTTCTCCGTGCCCGATCCCCTTTCATCTTGAGGATCAGTTCGGTGCCCGCCATACCTTCCATCCCGAGGCCAACCACGGCACCGTGGAACGTGCGGTTCTTCAGCAGTTCCTCAACATCCTCATCCTCATCGCTTCTTATAACCCGATACCCCGCCGCAGTCAATTGTTCTCCAATTATCCTGCTTGTGGCCTCGTCGGACTCGGCCACCAGGATAACCGGCGGATCCACACGGGGCAGACAGACCGTAACCAGGGTCCCCTGCTCTTCACCCGGGACAGGACTCTGAATCCCGATGCTCCCGCCGTGCAGCGCCACGATCTCCTTCACTATCGCCAGGCCAAGGCCGGATCCGCTCGGTTGGTTCCCCACGGTGAAGTAACGTTCCGTCACCCGCTCCAACGCATCTGGGGGAATGCCGATGCCGGTATCTCTTACGTCGAGCCGGATGAAGCCATCGTTCGCCATGTCGCGCGTAACACTGACCGAGATAGTGCCCTCCTCGGGTGTGAATTTGGCGGCGTTCCCGGCGATGTTGAGAATCACGCGCTCCATTCGACGCGGGTCACAGTTCGCGAACAACCCCTTCTCGCCAGGCTGAACCTGGAGATCCACCCCTTTCTGCTGTGTCCTTACGGCAAGGGACTCAAGGCTACGCGAGACGAGGCGGCCAAAGGGCACGGTGGCCCGCACAAGCGAGAGACTCTCGTTCTCGATATTCCGCAGATCGAGGATGTCATTCACCGTGGCCAGGAGCCGTTTACTATCGCCGTCAAGCATAGTGAGGTATTTGCGGACCGGATCTGAGATGGGACCCAACACGCCGCGCAGCATGTTGGCCACGGCGTAAATCATGGAGGTCAAGGGCGTGCGCAGCTCGTGTGAGACGTTAGACACAAACTGCATCCGGGAACGGTCATGTTCTTCGAGGCGTCGAACCGCATCCTCGAGAGCTTCCTGGGCCTGTTTCCTGACCGAGATATCGCGAATCAGGAAGCAGAGCAGTCCGGATTCCCCGTGCTTCATCCAGTTCACGGCGATCTCGCCGGGGAAACTCGATCCATCGCAACGGATGACCCGCGCTTCGATGAGCGTGTACCGCCGGTCTTCGAGGTTCTTACGCAGGGCCTCCCAAAGCGCGGTATCGGCGCCCGAGATGAGTTTCATAACGTCGCTGTCATCGAGATACTCGGGCCCGCACCCCAGCAGTTCCGTAGCCCTCGCGTTGTACTCAACGATACGGCCGTTCGGGGTGGCAATCACGACGCCATCATAGACGCTCTGTAGAAGCGCCGCGTAGCTGGACACAACAGCCTCGCCCTGCCGAACCACGGGCGGCGTCTGGGCATCGGGCACCGTCGTGTCTACGGGCTTGTCGCCCGCGAGCACGGCATCCATGTCGATCCGCATGGTGCTTTGTGAACTCTGCTTGTTCGTTGCAGCCATATCCATTCTCAACCCGGAAACTTGTAGTATAGGGCAAGGCCCATCGGCCCTCAATTGCAAAGAGGCCTTTTCTGAAAGGGTGTAACCGGTCTTCCGCTCTCA
>JAOZSS010000192.1 GCA_029939545.1 Kiritimatiellia bacterium
TGCAGCCTTGGGCGGCACGCGCTGTCTCGCACAGCTGGCTGACAAGAATGAGCGCGACGAAGTGACCTGCCAACGGGCGCTCGAGGCGCTGGCCGGATTCATCAGTGACTACCCGGACGATCCCAACGTGGGTAAGGTGAAGGAGGAACGCGACCGGCTGAGCAAACGGTTCTGCACGCTTCACTACGACCGGGCTGCCTACTATGACAAGATTGCGAAGCGCCCTGAGTCGGCGCTGATCGCCTATGCTGATTTCCTGCGTCGCTTCCCCTACGCTGAACAGGCGGAGGCCGTCAGCGTGCGGGTTCGTGAGTTGGAAGCGTTGACCCGATCCGCACAGGATACGGAATGAAACGCAGGCGGCAGGTGATGGTGCTGCTGGTCACGCTGATACCGTTTCTGGGGGGGTGCCTGGGTTACCGGTTGGGCACAACGCTCCCGCCGGGCATTCGGTCGATCTATATCCCCACGTTTGTCAATCGCACCGGAGAGCCGGGGCTGGAGAACGCCACGACCCAGGCGGCGATCCGGGAATTTCAGCAGGATGGCACGCTGCGCATCGCCTCTGAAGAATCGGCGGACGCCTACTTGGATGTCCAGTTACAGGTGTTCAGGCTCGAGGCGCTGGCCTACGATGCAGACTACGGCCGTACCGCCGAAGAGTATAGGCTGGTCATCATCGCCCAAGTGGACTTCTATCGCAGCGAATCAGGCGAACGCCTGTCGCGCCAACTGGTGCGGGGGGAAACCACCTTCGAACCTGTTGGGGATCTGTCGCTGAGCAAACTGGATGCGTTGCCCGATGCGGCGGAAGACCTGGCCCACGAGATCGTAAAGACCGTGGTGGAATACTGGTAGCAGTCTAGGCAGCGGATGCTGCATTCAGGCGAAGCGCCGCACGCGACTTGCGGCGGTTGGCATTGTTCTTCTTAATAGCGCCGCGCTTGACGCCCATGTCCAAGGCAGAGCAGAAGGCGTCGAAGGCGGTTTGTGCCGCAGCCTTATCATCACCGGCTACGGCGGCGTAGAATTTCCCCCGCGTTGTCGTGATGCGGCTCTTAACGGACTTGTTGCCCTGGCGCGCCTTCTCGGAGGTGATTAAACGTTTCTTGGCACTCTTGATATTTGGCATTACCTAATTCCTCTCCACCCGGTCTGATTCCTCAAAGCCCGCACATGATAGCGGGCACTCCCCACGGGTCAACACTTTTTATCCGCGACTTGACCGCGCTGCCACAAAACCACAGACTGTGTCGGCATGCAGATCGAGAAAGCTATTGTCAGGATTCACGAGCGTGTGGCAGGGGACTACCGCGAGCTGGTGCTCGACGCTCCGGCTACTGCGGGGGCTGCGCGTCCGGGCCAGTTTGTTCACCTGCGCGTTCCGCGTTTGGATGGCTCTGTATTGCGACGCCCTTTCAGCATCTACCGGGCACGCGACGCCCGTCTCTCGATTCTCTACAAGAGCGTCGGACGCGGCACCCGGGCGATGGAGTCTATCGCAGTGGGAGACACGGTCGATATGATCGGTCCGCTTGGTAACGGCTTTCCTCTTGAGGGAATCGGTGAGAATCCTGCGCTCGTCGCCGGGGGCTACGGCGTGGCACCGCTCAGTTTCCTGGCCGGGGAAGTGGACGTGCGGGGTACCGTCTTCATCGGCGGTGCGACCGCGCGTGATATTCTCTGTGTGGGTGACTTCGAGTCGTTGGGCTGGACCGTTCGCATTACGACCGAGGACGGTTCGCTTGGCGCGAAGGGCCTTGTGACCGCTGCTCTGGATGTGTGGATGGCTGAGCAGCAGGGCGCGTCTCCCGTGCATTACGCGTGTGGCCCCGACGGGATGTTGCGGGCAGTCGGCGAGCGCGCGGTGGCGGCCGGCCACACGGCGTGGCTGTCTCTCGATAAGCATATGGGGTGCGGCGTGGGGGCCTGCCTCGCCTGCGTACAGAAGATTCGCGGCGAAGACGGTAGCGTGTCATGGAAGCGTGTCTGCAAGGATGGACCCGTCTTTGATGCCTCCGTGATTGAATGGGATGCGTGAGCATGAGTGATCAACCTGACATGAGCGTGGATATCGCCGGGATTCGGATGAAGAATCCCGTGATGGTTGCCTCGGGAACATTCGGCTACGGTCCCGAGTACGCCGATCTTGTTGACATCACCTGCCTCGGTGCGATCGTAGTCAAAGGCATCTGTCTCGACCCATGGGAAGGCAACGATGTTCCGCGTATGGTCGAGGTGCGCGGGGGATTGATCAATGCGATCGGCCTGCAAGGTCCGGGTGTGGATAGTTTCGTGGAAACCTACATGCCGTTCCTGCGCCAGTTCGATACGCCGGTAATCGTCAACATCTGGGGCCGTGACAAAGATGAGTATGAAGAGGTGGCGGCACGCTTCAACGATGTCGAGGGCATTGCCGGCCTTGAACTCAACATCTCCTGTCCCAACGTCAAGGAGGGGGGCATCGCCTTTGGCACGGATATCACCATGGCGTCCGATCTCATCAGCCGCGTCCGCAAGCGCACTTCACTGCCGCTGATCCCCAAGCTGGCGCCCAACGTGCCGCAGGTGGGCCTGTTCGCCAAGGCGGCCGAGGACGCCGGCGCCGATGCCGTCTCCCTGATCAATACGCTGCCCGCCATGGTGATCGACATCGAGACACGTCGGCCGATTCTGGCCAACCGGGTAGGGGGTCTCTCCGGGCCGGCCATTCATCCGGTTGCGGTGAAGCAGGTGTGGGAAGCGGCACAGGCGGTGTCGATTCCCGTGATCGGCATGGGCGGTATTGAGACCGCGGACGATGCCTTGGAATTCATCATTGCCGGTGCCGCCGCTGTGGCGGTGGGTACGGCTACCTTCACCGATCCGGCCACGGCGGTGCGCGTGATCGATGGTATCGGAGCTTATCTCCAGCGGCACGATCTTGCCGGTGTGGGGGAGCTGGTGGGGTCGATTCGTGAATAGACGTTCCCGGCTCACGATTCTGGTGGGGGGGCTGCTCTTTGTGGGGTTGGCGCTGTGGTGGTCGGCCTGGTTCCCTTATCGTCCCGACAGGGTGCGCGGCGCTATCCCTTTCCATGCCACACTGGTTGGCGAGCATCATCATCTGGGGGATGATGCGCACCGTTTGCTGCAGAACGCTTCGCTTATGGAGTCCGTTCACGTTCTCGGCGGCGACGTCGAAGCCATTGACGAATTCATGACCAGTCGGTTCGGCCGGTGGTTGACCGTATGTCTGGGGGGGCGCCACACGATCACGGCCTTTACGCCTCGCTCGTCCGGTGGTGCGCCTGCTGCCTGGATGGCGGCGAGCTGGGGTGGGGTGCGGGCCCAGGTTATGCGCTGGCTCTTGGACGCGGGATTGATCGACGGCTGGGATCGTCTGCCGGGCCGGTCGCCAATCGCCTGCTACGTTCTAAGGGATACTGAAAACGGACCTGTCCTTTCGGCTGCAGTTTACGAAGGTGTGGTTCTGCTCGCCTTCTCGCGCGACCCCCATGCGGTTCGTCGCATGGTACGCCGACTCGCCTATGGCCATCCGGCCTCCATTCTGCCCGCCGAGACCGTTCCGCCGCCGGACCGTGTCCAAGTGTGCTGGGTTCCCGGGGTAGATGATGCGCGGTGCGCCGAGTACTCATGGCACCTGCCCTCAACGAACACCATCGAGTTGCGCGCCACGTGGCCGACCCGTGTACCCGTGCCCGTTGTCCTGCCGCCGGCGCACCGTGGCGAAGTGCCGTATCTCTCGCCCGGCATAGCATTGCCGCCGATTGACGTCCCGGAAGGTGTGGAGTTGTCCGACGCAGAGCGTGGGCGACTCAGCGCCGGACTTGGATCGTTGAGCGGTGCACTTGTCCTGTCCCCGACATCTGCTCTCGACTCTCTGCTGGCGCAGGGCTGCATGAAGAGGGTGGGCGCCCTCTATCGGGAGACCGTCCAGCCGAGACTGGATCCGCAAGGCGTGATCGCCCTGGGCCTGTTGCGTGACACATACAGTGGCAGGCTTCTCGGCATCAAGACGCCTTCGCTTGTGCTGGCCGTGAAGACGGCTTCGACGTTGGATCTGGCAACCGAGTTGCCTCCCCTGCTGGACCGATGGAATGCGCAGCTTGGTCTCTCCCTGCTGGCCCGGGAGCGGGGCGGGGATGGCATCTTCATCATTGATGAAGCGCGCAACGGGATCTACTCGAGCATGAAAGCGAGCGAGAAACCCGCCCTCTGGCAGTCAGACAACTGGCTCTTTATCGCCAGTAACCTTGCCGCCGCCAGCGAGGTCCGCCGCGCGATGGAACGGGAGGCCGATCCCCCTCAGGACGAATGGTGGAAAGCATCGGCCGCCGCCCCATCGCTTGTTCATGGCTGGTTTGATTTTGCGGCGGCCGGCTCGGCTGTACGGAAGCTGACGGCCATGCACGCCATTGTTCAGATCGCGCAGGGCGAACGGAGCGGCCCTGCCGTGGT
>JAOZSS010000193.1 GCA_029939545.1 Kiritimatiellia bacterium
AGACGGCTCAGGTCCAAGATGTCCTGCACCGTACCCGTGAGACGCTTGCAGTCCTGTTGCATCATCGAGAGATAGTCACGAATCCGGTCGTTCACCTCTCCAAACATGCCGTCAAGAAGGTTGTCGGTTGCGTAGGCGATCGAGGTCAGTGGGGTACGCAGCTCGTGCGACACGTTACTGACAAAAGCCGTCTTCTCCATGTTGTGCTTCTCGAGCGTCCGGATGGCCTCGCGCAGATCATCCTCCATCTGGCGCCGTGCCGAGATATCCCGAATCACCACGCAGTACTTCGGCTCGCTCCCGATCATCATGTCGCGATGGCTGACCATCAGGCTGCGCCGCGCGCCTGCCTTGGTCAGGATATCAACTTCATAGGGTTCGCCCTCGCCGCGCTGCACTTCCTCCCAGCGCTCCATAATGAACGCATGGCTGTCTTCGGGGATCGCCTTGAGGAACGGCTGGTTGATGATCTCGGTGTGCGGCCAGCCCAGGATCCGATCGGCGGCCTCGTTGAGAAATTCGAACTGCATCTCGGCATCCAGCACCATAATCCCGTCGTGGGAGGTGCGAATGATGGTCTCGAGGTAGTGCGTAGTGTTCTCAATCTCGCGCTGCGCCGCCGCGCGGTCGGCGATCTCCTGCTCCAGTTTCAGGTTCGCCTCGCGCAACCCCTCGGTCCGCTCACTGACGGTGTTCTCCAGCTCAGCCTGGTAGCTCCGCAGCGCCTCTTCGGCCTGTCGGCGAGCGTCCACATCCATAAAGGAAAAGACCAGCCCGTTGATGTTGCCTTCTTCGTCCTGGTTGGCGGTAGCCGAAACCGCCACGTAAAAGGACATTCCATCGCAGCGCCTTGCCTGGGCTTCCGCTTCCCACGTTGCCCCCCCCAACACAACATCCACGATCCGCTCCGCCTCCTCGGCATCCCCGAAGACCTCGCGTACGTCGTCGCCCTGTATGCTCTCGCTATCCTCACACCCCCACATACGGACAAAAGCGGGATTGACGTAGCGAATGCTTCCGTCCAGCGCCGCGATGACGATGCCTGTACCGGCATTCTGGACCGCGGAATGCTCGACGCGCAGGCGCTGCTGCACTTTCTTGCGCAAGCTGACGTCGCGCAGGAAGAAACAGAGATAGTCGCGGCCACCCAGTTGGAGACGATTGACGGCCACCTCGGCAGGGAAGTCCTCCGCCCCCTCGCGCAACACGTACGCCTGCAGCATCACGTGACGCTCGTGTTCAACCGTATCGCGAATGGTGTCGAGCAGTTCCGCGTCCGCCCCCACCATCAGCCCTATCGCCGCTTCGCCAAGCAGATCCTCGCGCGACATGCCCACGAGTTGCTCAACCCGGTGGTTCATATCCAGAATGGTGCCATCAAGGTCGGCAATGATCGTGCCGTCATAGAAACTTCGGAGCAGGGCCTGAAACTCCTGGCCCGCCAGCGGATTGTAGTCGGCTACAGGATCGCGAACCTCGGAGCGGGGCCGAATTCTGATGGTGCGTGTCGGCGTTCTGCCGGGCGGAGACCCCAGTTCATCCAGGGCCACGTCAATCCGCATCGTGCGGCCAGCTTTAGGATCTGTTGCCACGCACTACCTCCAGCTACAACGGATCATTCACAGTGTGAACACCTTGTACCTATGCGACAGAACAGGCAAGGAAAATCCAGAGGCCGGAAGCAGGAAGTCAGAAGGTGGTGGGTGGTGGGTGGAGAGTGGAGGGTGGAGGGTTAGGCGCTTAGCTCGCGGCTGCGATCGGCGGTGGCTTGCAGGGCTGCTTGTACGACCTCGGCCAATGCGGGCGAGGAAAGCTGTTCCATTCCCGCCTCTGTGGTGCCCTTCTTCGAGCAGACCGCCTTGACCAGTTCGGCCGGACTGATCGGCTGTTCGATCAACAACTGCGCTGTGCCCCGCATCGTCTGCGTTGCCAGGAGCGCCGCGTCGGACGACGCAAGCCCCAGTCGTTCACCTGCCTCGATCATCAGCGCCAAGAAATGGGCAAAGAAGGCCGGACCCGAGCCGCTGACCGCCGTGACGGCGTCGAACTGCTCCTCGGGGAGCTCGACCGCCCTGCCAAAGCTGCCCAGCAGCATCTCCACGACCTCACGGTCGGCATGCGTGACGCCCGCCCCCATACAGTACGCGCTTATCCCCTCGCCCACGGTCGCCGGCAGGTTTGGCATCACACGAACCAGTCGCGATGCCGTGAGGACGGCGGCAATGCCTGCGAGGCGTTTGCCTGCCGCGATAGAAACCACCAGGTGATTCGATGTTGCCGCCGCCGCGATCTCCTCCAGCACCGGGACAAGCCCCTGCGGTTTCACCGCCAGAAACACCACGTCACTCGCGGCCACCAATCCGCAGTTGTCGGCGTCGATTTGCACGCCGTACTGCTGTTTCAGGAGGCGGCAGCGCTCTGCACTGATATCGCTGACACGCACATCACCGGCCGACACGGAGCCGGACGATACGATCCCGCGTATCATCGCTTCCGCCATCTTGCCCCCACCAATGAATCCCACTCTCATACCACTCTCCATTTGCCCGCCCTCCGTAGCTTCAGCGAAGAAGGGCCGCCCGGTCAGCTATGCCGCGTGGACCCGCTCCAGGTAAGTTTCTCGCGCAAGACCGCAAAGTAGCTGTGTCCCGGAATCTGGACAAAACGGACGTCCTTTTCACTGCGCCGGATCTTCACACAGTCGCCCTGCTCCAGGGACTGTCCCACCTGGCCGTCGGCCGTCAGGAAGAGTCCGCCACCCGTATCGCCCACCGTGATCAGAATCTCGCCGGTGTCGGGCACCACCAGCGGACGCGAGGAGAGCGTGTGCGGACAGATCAGGCTGATAACAAAGGCACCGACCGAAGGCGTAAGGATCGGTCCGCCCGCCGCCATTGAATAGCCCGTGCTTCCCGCCGGAGTCGAAACAATAAGCCCGTCACACATGTAGGAGGTCACATGGTCGCCATCCACCGACAGATCCAGTGTCACCACGCGCGAGGTGCCACCACGCAATACAATATCGTTGAGGGCGCGGTAATACCCCACCTCGCTGCCGCGCGACAACACGACCGCGTCGGCCACCGCCCAATGGTGCATATCCATGTCGCCGGTCGCCAGACTTTCCAACGCGTGGTCAAGCCCCTCTTCGGCAATGCTGGTCAGAAACCCCAGGCTGCCGATGTTAACCCCCATCACAGGAGTGTCGTCCCCATCCAGGATACGCGCCGCGCGCAGCATCGTGCCGTCGCCGCCACATGCCACAATGGCGTCGGCGCGTTCAACCAGCGCCTCCCGGCTGACAGCCTCGATATCATCACACAGCGCCGCCTCATTGGGCTCGGCAATCACCGCCTGTCCAAGCTTGCCAGCCTTAGAGGCAATCTGCCCCACCACGTCCCGGGCACGCGGCTTGTGTATATTCACAATCAACCCAAGCGTTTTCATAATTCGCTTCCTCTCATCCCCCATCCCCGCGGAGCCCAGCCCATCCTAACCCAGCGGAGGCCAGGGCGAGGGCTCCACAGGCCTGGAGCGTGGTATCCCACGCTCCCCGGCCAAGGAGCCCTCACCCTGGCCGGAGCGCGCTCCAGTGGACCAAGAATTCAACATTCCCGGCCGGACCGCAAATCGGCGACTCGCATACGCCACGGCACGTCAAGCCCAACTCATCTTCGCCAAAGGCGCGAATCCTGTCAACGACCTGTCGGCGAACCGCCTCGTCCTTCACCACGCCGCCCTTCGCCACCTGCTCACGCCCGGCCTCAAACTGCGGCTTAATCAACGTCACTAGTTCAGCGCCTTCGGCCATCACACCTATAGCGGCGGGAAGAATGCGGGTCAACGAGATAAAGGAGACATCGACCACGATCAGCTCCGGGGCGAACGGCAGATCGTCAGGGGCGAGATAGCGGGCATTGGTCTTATCGATCACTGTGACGCGGTCATCCTGGCGCAGTTTCCAGTGAAGCTGACCTTTGCCCACATCAACCGCCACCACCCGCGCGGCGCCGTGCTGGAGCAGACAGTCGGTGAAGCCACCAGTGGAAGCGCCGATATCGAGGCAGCCTTTGCCCTCTGCTTGAAGGGGAAAATTATCGAAAGCCGCCTGAAGCTTCTCGCCGCCGCGCCCGACAAAGCGCTCCTGCGCCTTGACAATGATCTCAACGTCGTCGGCAACCTGATGCCCCGCCTTGCTGAACGGATGCCCATTCACCAACACCTGTCCCGCCATGACCAGCCGCTGCCCCTTCTCGCGACTCTCCACGAGCCCACGTTCAACAAGTAATTTGTCTATCCGTTGTTTCATATCAGTCAGTAATCGAGACGCGCTCGCCTAGCTGTTCGTTTCCAGTAACCATTCACGGGGGTAGTGTAGCAGGAGAGAGGCCTGATGCCAGCATGGTATCCTGAGTCGTTGGTGAATCGAGT
>JAOZSS010000039.1 GCA_029939545.1 Kiritimatiellia bacterium
ACTGCCACCATGGATTGCTCTTCAATCAGCTCCCGAATCTCGGCGACAAGTGGCGGAGAATCATCAATATCAGTTCGTTGCATAGTCCGGGGAAGATAGGGAAAAGCCAAACCAAGGGAAGCATGAAACTGCAGCGGGCATCCTTCGTGGCCTCGCCCCTTATCATGGCCGCCGCCATGCAACTACACTCTTCCGTGAAGAACCTTCTTGTCGCTCTATCTCCCCCATTGTTCGCTGTCTCCGCCATCGACAATCGTATGTAAAATCTGTCAGTATTGCCTACACGACGACGGAAGCGGAGGAAACAGATTATGGACAAGTTGCTTAAGTTACTGAAAGAGAATGCTCTGGAGACGCCGGAGAACCTGGCCAAGATGCTGGGACTGTCCGTGGAGGACGTGAAGGCGCGAATTGCGGACTATGAGCAGAAGGGCATTATCTGCGGGTACCGGGCGATCGTGAACGAGGACCAGCTCGACATTGACAAGGTTCGCGCCGTGATTGAGGTCAAGATCACACCCGAGCGGGGTGGGGGATATGACCGGATCGCCAGCCGGATTTCACGTTTTAGCCAGGTGGACTCGCTCTTCCTGATGTCGGGAACGTACGATCTGCTGGTGTTTGTTGTGGGGCGGACACTGCACGAGGTCGCCACGTTCGTAAACGAGCAGCTCGCCACGATCGAGGGCGTGTTGTCGACGACGACACATTTCACATTGAAGACATTCAAGGACCAAGGGGTCCTGATGAAGATTGAGGATGACCATGAGCGACTCCCCGTCACCCCGTAATTTTGTCGCCGGGCACGTGAGCGGGATGCCCCGCTCCGGCATCCGCGACTTCTTTGGTATGGTCAGCGAGCGTGAGGGCGTAATCAGCCTGAGCATCGGCGAACCCGATTTCGTGACGCCCTGGCATATCCGCGAGGCCGCGATCTGGGCGCTCGAGCATGGGGCCACCTCCTATACCTCCAACTTGGGGCTGCTGCGTCTGCGCCGGGCGATTGCGGACTATGCCAAGCGCTCGTACGCTCTGGAATACAGTGCCGAAGACGAGGTGCTGGTGACGGTAGGCGTGAGCGAGGCGCTCGACCTGGCCATTCGCGCCGTCGTGGAGCCGGGCGACGAGGTGATCTACCACGAGCCCTGTTACGTCTCCTACTCGCCGGTGATCGCCCTGGCGTTTGGCAAACCGGTTGCTGTCGCGACGAAGAGCGAGAACGATTTCCGTCTACGCCGCGAGGATATCGAGCCGGTCCTGACCGAGAAGTCGAAGGTGCTGGTCTTGAACTTCCCGACCAACCCGACCGGCGGCATCATGACGCGTGAGGATTTGGAGGGCATCGCCGCCCTGGCCTGCGAGCGAGACCTGCTGGTGATCAGCGACGAGGTCTACTCGGAGCTGACCTATGAGGCCGAGCGGGTGAGCATGGCCACGCTTCCGGGCATGCGCGAGCGTACGATCTTCCTGAACGGGCTCTCCAAGGCATGGGCCATGACCGGGTTCCGGATGGGGTATGCCTGTGCGCCACCCGTGCTGGTGGAGGCTATGATGAAAATTCACCAGTACTCGATGCTCTGTGCCCCGATCCTCAGCCAGGAGGCTTCGGTTGAGGCCCTGAAGAACGGCGAGGCTGACGTGATCGAGATGCGTGAGGCGTATGACCTGCGCCGCCGCTACATCCACACCTGTCTGAATGAGATGGGGTTGCCCTGTCATCTACCGGGCGGGGCGTTCTATGCGTTTCCTCATATAGGGGACAAGGGGTTGAGCTCACACGAGTTCTCTATGCGTCTGCTGGAGGAGGAGAACGTGGCCTGTGTGCCCGGAACGGCCTTCGGTCCATCCGGAGAAGGCTATCTCCGCTGTTCATACGCCACGGCTATGGACGAGATCGAGCAGGCCATGGAGCGTATGCAGCGGTTTGCGGGCAGGTTGTAGGACCGCTGTGCCACTTGGAATGCGGGGTTTGGGCTTCGTAGGGGGCAACGAGGGTCCTGCGATTGGGTGTCGAATCGGGTTGACGAGAGCGCGGCCACTTTCTATAGTCCGCGTACCCAATTGGCCGAGTGTTCAGTAGTGAGGATAGTTGTTTCTATGGGCGATGAAGATAAGACACTTGACGCAGTACCGGAATCGGCCCCCGAAGAGGCGGTTGAAACCCCTGAAGCTGACGTCCCCATTGACTCCGAGGCAATTCCCGAAGCGGCCAAGGCCGAAGCGCCAAAACTCCGCCTTGCGCCGAGCGAGGACGAGGGAGGTGAAGCGCTTCTTGGTGCACCGGCAGCGTCAGAGGCGTTGGGCGACGACGATCAGCTCGGACTTCCGGACGCCGTTCCCCGCAAGAAGGGGCTGACCGGACTGTTTGGTGGTGCCAAGATGGGCGACGGGGTCGAAGCGGATGAGGAGACCCCGAAATGGGCGCTGCCCGGTGCGCGAACCAAACGCCAGGGCAGCGGTATTCGCGTAATCAACCGGGTGTTGGCCGCAGCCGTGATCCTGATTCTTGTTTTCGGCGTGCTGGATCTCTTTGCGACGATTCGCAAGACGCCTGGCGGTTTCGCGGTGCTTGATGCACCCGCACCCGCAGGTGACGTGGCGACGGCCGCCGACAGCGGGTTCTCCGAAGGCTTGCCGGTGCTCGCAAATCTCTTGGAATCTTTCTCGAAACGCCCTATAGTGCGCGATTTGGATCGTGGCGACCGTGGCGAGACCACCGTGCAGGTCGTGCAGACTCGGAAGAAGATTCCGGACTGGAAAGTGGAGGCGCAGAAGCTGGACCTGATCGGGCTATCGGGTGCGCCGAATGGTGAGATGGAAGCGATCGTGGCCAACCGTGAGGCTGGCCGCATGCACATTTTGAAGGTGGGACAGGACATGCTGATGGGCGAGAGCCGGTTCAAGCTGGCGCGAATTGCCAGCGATCATGTCGCGTTCGAAAAGGATGGCGACGAAGTCATAGTGAAGTAAAGCGGGGGCATGGCAGGATGGGCAATCGTCAAAACAGGCTTTCGAGATTCATGTTCCCCCTATTGTCGGCAGCCATCCTTCTCTCAGGTCTTGCGGCCTCGACAGGAATAGCGCAGCCAAAGCCGCTTACAGAGTATGACCTGCCCGGCCTCGACAATACTGTCAGCCTGACTTCTCTTGACCCGTGGGACGTGGTTCAGCTCATTGAGTTCCTGGCCCACCGCGGGGGGCTCAATAACATGGTGATCGGTCCGGGCGTATCGGGGCTCACCACCAAGCTCAAGTTCGAGAACGTCACGGTGGGCGATGCCTTGGAGGTTGTTCTCTCGGTCAACAGCCTGGCCTACGAGGTCCGCGGTGGCATCATCACGATCATGACAGACGCCGAATACCAGAGCCAGCACGGTGCCAGTTTCTACGATAACAAGGAAGTCAAGGTCATCCGCCTCAAGTATGCTGATCCCACACGGATTGCCGCGATACTCGAGCCTATCAAGAGCACAATCGGCACCGTCGTGGCTGATCCGGTGACTGGTACGCTCATTCTTATCGATACGACCAGCAAGATTGCCGAGATGGAGTCCATCATCAACGGGGCCGATCTCTCCACCGTGTCACGCGTATTGCCGACCGAGACACAGACGTTCGAATTGCAGTACGCCGACGTGGAGGATCTCCAACCGGAGATTATAGCCATCCTGACGCCGGAGATTGGCGAAGTGCGTGTGGACAAGCGCACCAAGACGTTCATTGTGACCGCCCTGCCGCATGAGATGGAGCAAGTGAAGCATTTGATCGGGGTCTTTGACCGTCGTCCCCGTCAGGTCTTTCTTGAAGCCAAGATCGTCCAAGTGTCTCTGGGTGATGATTTTCGAATGGGTGTGAACTGGGATCATCTCTTCCATGGCATTGATCCGCGTTTCTCTCTGGCGTCGTCGTCGCAGCCTGGTTCTCTGTCTGGTGTGGCAGAGGCTGTCAGTCCCGCAGCAACCCTGACCTACAGAACCATCCTTGGCAACAGCGACCTGAATGTCGTGCTTGAAGCACTGAAGCAGGTGGGCGAAACAAAGATTCTCTCGAATCCGCACGTGGCCGTGCTCGATGGCGAAGAGGCCACCATTAAGGTCGTCACGGACCAACCCTATGCCGAAGCCTCGCTGGAGAGTGGCACGACGAACGTGGTCGGTGAGACGGTCGTGTTCCTCGAGGTGGGCGTGACGTTGAGTGTCACCCCGCGGATCAATGCCGAAGGCATGATTCACACCACGGTTCGCCCGGAAGTCAGCTCGGTGGTCGGTAACTACCAGGCGTTCCGCACTGTGCCGATCGTCCGTCGCTCGTACGCTGAGACCACCGTGCTGGTCAAAGACCGCGAAACTATCATTATTGCCGGCATGATCGAGAACTCGAAGCAGAACACCCAGACTCGCGTTCCGTTCTTGGGACGTATTCCGTTGCTCGGGGCTCTGTTCAGGACAACGGCCAACCAAGTGGCCAGCTCAGAACTGATTGCGTTCCTGACACCTCGTATTGTGTCGGGTGAAGAGTCGCACCCGCTTTCGGAGCGGCAGGGCAAGACATTGAAACCGATGCGCCGTTAAGAAGAACGCCAGGGAGTACACCGCATGCGCGGGACAATCATAATCTTGGGTTGCGCTGTTCTACTTGCCATGGGCATGACAGCGATGTTGCAGGCGCAGGAAGCCTCCGACTTCGAATGGACCTGGCAGGACGAAAAGAAGAGTGCTGCCGCAGAGTCCGCCGACGCAAGCCCGTCGGATGGCCGACTTGATCCGGAAACCTACAATCAGCTCCTCAAGGAGAACCTCAACCTGCGTCGCAAGCTACAGGAGACCGATCGTGGCTCCGAGGCGATGCGTGATGAAAATGCGCGCCTGCAGAGCGAAATGACGAAGTTAAAGTCGCAGATCGCGGCTTCCAGCAGCGAGATCGAGCGCCTCAAGGCGCAGTCGGCCGACTCCGCCGACCCCGAGAAGATCGCGGCTCTTGAGACCTCTCTTGCAGCCGCAGAGAGCGCCAAGGCCAAGTTGGCAAATGACCTCAACATGCTCAAGAGTCGCGTGGAACGGACCCAATCGAAACGGACCCCCCCCGCTCTGGGCATGGCTGTGAAGCCAGGGTCGGACCTGTTCACGGCACTTGAGGGCGAGAACACGGAACTGCGCACCAAGCTGTGGGATCTCGAGAGCGAGAAGCAGAAGGTGGTCAAGGAACTGCGTGAGGTCGAGGCCGAAGCCGCCGCCAAGGCCGAGCTGGAGGCCGAAATGGCCAACGTCAGCGGCGAAACCGCCAAGCAGAAGGCCATCATTCGCAAATTGCTCGAACGTATACCGGAGCTTGAAAGTGAGTTGGCGGAGACACGGTCACGCGAGCGTGAGCAGAACGTAGAGCTGTCGCAACGCCAGCGCGAGCTCCGGGCTCTCAAGGTTGAACTGGACAAGCGTGAGGAGCGCGTCAAGAAGGCTGAACGAGTGGCGGCGCTGTTAGCCAGGACGCGCGGCGAGGTGCAGTTTGTCGGGACAACCCGCCAACGAGACGTCCATTACAATATGGGCGTGGTCTTTGCAAATCGCGGCCAGTTCAAGGAGGCGGAGCGGGAGTACCTCCGTGCACTCCGTCTCGATCCCGCGGATGCTGATACCCACTACAATCTGGGTGTGCTGTACGATCAGAGCCTGAGGAAGTACCGCAAGGCGATCAGCCACTATCGGCGCTACCTCAAGCTGCGCCCCGCCGCCGAGGATGCCAACGAGGTCCGCATCTGGATCACGATGTGCGAGACACGATAGGCTGTAGCGGTTTAGGTTGTAGGCTATAGGCTCCTGTCTTCACGCCCGACAGGTCATCTGATCAGTGACATAGGAATCTCACGCCTACAGCCTTTTCTCCTATTACCACCGGGATGCCCGGAGCTATGGTCTCCTGCCACACCTTGTAGCGGCGCAGGCCGAAGAATACCGAGGCGATCACCACAGCGGCAATGAGGGCGGATACCAGGATGTGGTGTACGTATACCCAGTCGAGCACCGGGTGCATTATGGCGCGCACCAGGCGACGGTGGTGACGTTCGGAAAGATGGTCCAGGACTGCGCCCTGTGTAAACGGGGCATCATGCAGGAAGCCGAGGGTCCCCTGGAATTCGACCATCCGTTTACGGCACGCCGGGCAGCAGCGGATGTGCTCACGCACCAGATCGGAACGGCCTTCACCCAGATCGTGCTGCATGTAGTCGAGCATCAGCGCCTGGATTTCTTCGCAGGGCAGGGGGTGTTCGCCGCTGAAGTCCGGTCGTATCTGTCTGGGGTCGTCTGCCGATGTCATGATGACGCTTCTCCCTCCAATGCTCGCGCCAGCTTACGCATGGCGTGATGCAGAATGTAGCCGACATTTCCGGTGGAGAGGCCCGTAATGGCGCTTATCTCTTTATACGACTTCTCTTCGTATACTTTTAGAATAACCAGCTGGCGCTCGCGCAGATCAAGTGTCTGGAGGGCCACGGCAGCACGTGCAGCCTGGTCGCTGACGGCAAACTCCGCTCCCCGGTCGGGGGCCACGATCTGGTCCTGTTCCGCTGCGGCACGACGATGAAGCAGGCTGCGGCGGGCAATCTTGCGGACGTGGTCCACGGCACAGTTGTGGGCGACGCGATAGAGCCAGTTGGTCATCCGCCCGTCCGGGGCCATCTCGCCCTTCCAGCGATGCAGCAGACGGATGAAGCTGTCCTGGACGACGTCCTGGGCGCCATCAGGGTCGTTCAAGACACGTGCAGCATAGCGCAGCAGGGCTGCTTCGTAGTGGTGGACAACCGCCTCGAAGGCTTCGAGGCGCTGTGCACGACGGGTCTTGGACGGCCTGGTCACAGTGAAACGACGCAGGACTCAGGATTCTGACTCCTGACTCCTGAATTCTGACTCCTGATTCTTGCTCACAGCGTGATATGGAACGCGGCGATGCTCTCAATTTCCTCGCTGATGGCGTCAATAATCGTGTCCGGCACGCGCTGGTTCACCTTGAGGATTGCCAACGAGCGGTTGGTCTGCGGGTCATGCGGGTTCCGCATGTCTTCAATGTTGACCCCGCTCTCGGCCAGTGCGCGGCCGATTGTTCCGATAACGCCCGGGCGGTCCTTGTAGAGAAAGAACACGGTGTGCCCCAGTGGTTCAAAGTAAAGCCGGTCAAACTCGTTAATCCGTGCGACCATCATGTTGCCCTCGGCCAGGGTTCCTCGAACACTGATACGCTGCAGGGAATCGAGCTCGAGCTCGCAGGTCAAGTCGAGCGTAATGGAATTGCTGTATCCTTTGCTCACATCCACTTCGCGAGAGACGTACTCGATACCCATCTCATCCAGGTAGTTGAAGGCGGCATGGTAGTCCATCCCACGCTCGAAATCCTCCCAGATGCCGGCCACGATAGGAACGGTCAGCCAGTTGGCATAGGGTTTAAGGTCACCATAGAAACTGGTCTCCACCATCTTGAGCGGGCTCTGCCGCCCAACGATGTTGCGGCAGAGACGAGCCAGGGTGTTGGCCAGCTCGCAATAGGCCTCGTCCAGTCCATGAGGAATATCACGGTTGACGATGAAACTTGTCACGCCCTTGCAGTCCAGGTCGATCAACTCTTCGGCCGCGCGCCTGGCCGCGTTGTAATTGGCCTCCTTCGTGCTGGCGCCAAGATGCGGAAGCATGATGTCGGCAATGTCGGCAACCGTCTTTTCGCCCTCGGCATCCTTCGGGTAGACGTCGTTCAGAAGTCGAATGCCTCGGCTTTCCTTGGCGCTGCGGAAGGCCTCCTCGTCGAGAATTCCCGCCCGGGCACAGTTCACGATGGTGGTGTCCTGCTTGGCCAGTGAGAGTAGTTCTTCTCCTACCAGTCCGCGCGTATCATCGTTCTCGGGGATGTGCAGTGTGATGTAGTCACACTCGGTGAAGATGGTCTTCAGGTCGGTCAGTGTGACATCGACTTCCTTGGCGCGCTCGCTGGAGATCACGGGATCGAATCCCAGTAGGCGGCAATCGAATCCGCTGATGCGCTTGGCCACGAGACGGCCGATATTACCCAAGCCGACAATGCCGACGGTTTTGTTCGCCAGCTCGCGCCCCATGAAGTTCTTCTTCTCCCACTTTCCGGCCCGGGTGGAGGCGTCGGCCGGAATGAGGTGACGGGCATCGGCCAGGATCATGGCGACGACCTCCTCGGCCACGGCATTGGAGTTGGCACCCGGCGTGTTCAACACGTCAATCCCCTTCGAGCGCGCATACACCGTGTCGATCGTGTTGTAACCCGCGCCGGCGCGGACCACGACCTGGAGGTTCGGCAGTAAATCGATGATCTCGGGTGTCACTTTCTCGCTGCGAACAATGAGGGCGTACGTATCGGAATGGGTGACGGCCAAGTCTTTCAGGTCAGTTGAATCATCCTGAGTCACGGCGTAATGGCCGTTTTCCTCGAGAATTTCTTTGGCCACGGTATCAAGCTTAGTGGGAATCAGTACTTTCTTCATTGTCTCTCCTCGCATTACCCCGAAAAATGAAAACGCCACGGTACCGCGAAAGCCGTCCGCAATCAACTCACAACGCCGTTCCCTCAAAGCATGCTTGAGCGCCCCGCATAAGATCGGCACACTGTACGGATGTCAGAAGGTCGAACCATAGCCGTTATTGCCGACATCCACTACGGGTGGAGTGAGACAGAGGATCGCCACGGAGACATTGGCGATATCCTGCTCCACCGCGCAGTGGCCCATCTCAACGATATCGTAAACCCCGATGTCACACTGTTGATGGGCGATCTGCTGGAAGACGGCGATGCGCCCGGTGCGCATGCCCAACGGGTCCGGCTACAGGAGATCCTGCACGATCTGCACGGTCCACACGTCGTCATCCCCGGCAACCACGACGGGGATATCGACGCGTTCTATCGTTCGTTCGACCGCGCATCAGACATAACCGAAGTGGCCGGCATGCGGGTGCTGCCTTTCATTGACGACGACCGCCCCGGATGGTGTGCGGAGCGGCCGGTGTCGCAATTGGATCGTTTTCGCAAGGCCCGTGAAGGGTTCGATGGCCCCATCATCGCGCTGCAGCACGTGCCGATCTTTCCTGATGGTGCGCTAGACTGCCCTTTCAATCACCTCGATGCGGACGCCATCATTGCGGCGATGAATGCTGCGGATGTTCAGCTATGTATTAGCGGTCACTATCACCCCGGCCACCTGCCCTTACAGGTTGGGTCAACCTCGCTCGTGACGGCACCCAGTTTGCATATGGCTCCGTTTGAGCTGCTGGTGATCCGGTTGGATGGCGACCATGCCCACATGGAGCCCCACGCGTTGGCGGTCGATCCGGCTCTGGGCCTGCGTGATTACCACATCCACACCGAGTTTGGATACTGCGCGCAGGATGCCGAGTTCGCGCGCGGGATCGACCTGGGGCACCGCTTTGGGATGGTTGAAGTGGGTTTTGCGGAGCACTCCGGTCAACTCTGCTTCACTGAAGACGACTACTGGGCCGGCCTATGCCACCGCAAGGGTGTTGACGCCATAACGCCCTACGCCAATCGTATGGACGCCTATTTCGAAGCTGCCGCAGCCGTGCGCGCTCCCGGCGTGCGCGTGGGGCTTGAGCTCGACTTCGACTTCCAGGGGCGTGCCGTGCTCCAACCGCGCGACCGCGAACGAGCCGACTTCCTGCTCGGCTCCATTCACCGCCTTGCCTCGCTGGACCAGGGCTGCTGGGACCCCTCCGCTGTGGTCGAAGAGTTCTTGTGGATGGTCGGCAAGGTTGTCTCACAGGATGTCAATATCATGGCGCATCCGTTCCGGATCATTAAGCGAGACGGCATTGTGTTGGACTGGTCAATCATCGAACATGTGGTCGATGCCCTGCAGTGGACGAACACGGCGGCCGAGATTAATTTTCACATGGGCGGCCCGCCGGTCGAGTTCGTTACGCTGTGCATGGAGCGCGGGGTCAAGCTGGCGCTTGGCGGCGACGCGCATCAGCTGCTCGATGTCGGGAACTTTGCCCCGCACCTGGCCTTGCTGGAAGCGGCAGGAGCCCCGCGGGACCTGAGCGAGGTGCTGTTCAGGCTGGGTGATTGAGCTGCGGCCCGCGCGGAGCGCGGGCCGGGGCTAAATCGTCCCGATCGCAATCCTATCTCGCCCCGCGAGATCCTGGCTGATCTCCACACCCGTGAAACCCTCGGCCTCCAGGATGCCTTTCACTGCTGCCGCCTGGGTGGCTCCGATCTCAAGAAAGATGTGCCCGCCCGGACGCAGGACAATGGCGGTGTCCGGCACGATGTCACGAATCACATCCAGCCCGTCAGGGCCGCCGTCCAGGGCGCTGCGTGGATCGAAGTCGCGCACGTCGCGTGGAAGCTCGTCGCACTCCGCGCTGGCAATGTAAGGCAGGTTGGCCACGATGGCATCGACGCTCTCGGGCTCGACGCAGTCGGACAGGTCGGCGCGGGCGAATGCCACGCGTGATTCTACGCCAAGTGCCGCCGCATTCTCGCGCGCCAGCGCGAGCGCATCCTCGCTGATGTCGAGCCCCACGCAACGCAGCGCGGGACGGGCGAGGGCCAGGCTGGTCACAACGCATCCCGATCCGGTCCCGACATCTACGACCAGCGCGTCGTCAGCCAGGGCTTTCCAGTCGAGAACGGCCTGGACCAGCCGTTCGGTTTCGGGGCGCGGAATCAGGGCGCGCGGGTCGACCTTGAACCGGTGTCCATGGAAGGTGACCTCGCCGAGGATATGCTGTACGGGTTCGCCGACCGCCAAACGTTTAATGCCACGGCGCATCGCGTTGACATGTGCGTCGTTCAGGACATGCTCGAATCGCAGGTAGAGCTCGAGACGGGGGCAGTTCATGAGCCGGGATGCCAATAGCTCGCACTTCAGGCGAGCTTCGGTGACATCGCGTGCCTCGAGAAATGCGGCCCCGGATTCGAGGACGTGTTTCACCGTGGCGGGTTCATCGCTCATCAGTCGGTTCCCAGCTCTTCAAGCCGCAGTTCAACATCATGCTGACGGAGGGCGACGATCAGGTTGTCAAGGTCGCCCTCCATGATGCGGTCAAGGCTATAGAGGGTCAGGTTGACACGGTGATCGGTGAGCCGGTTCTGCGGGAAGTTGTAGGTGCGGATGCGTTGGCTGCGATCGCCGGATCCGATCAGGGTTCGACGCGCATTTCCCTTCTCCTCGGCTTCTTCGCGGCGCTTCAGGTCGAGAATGCGCGACTTCAGCACGGCCATGGCCTTTTCCCTATTGCGGTGCTGGCTCTTCTCGTCCTGGCACTGCACGGTGATGCCGGTGGGCTCGTGTGTGATGCGGACGGCGGAATCTGTGGTGTTCACGCTTTGTCCGCCGGGACCGGAGGAGCGGAAGATATCGATCCTGATCTCATTGGCCGGTAGCTCAATGTCATCTTGGGGTTCGGCTTCAGGGAAGACCGCCACCGTGGCGGCGGACGTATGAATGCGGCCTTGCGACTCGGTTGCGGGCACCCGCTGGACGCGATGGCCTCCGCTTTCGTAGTGCATGGCCCCGAAGGCACCCGTGCCTTTAACCGAGAAGACCACTTCCTTGTAGCCGCCGACATCGCTGGTGCTGGCATCGATGACACCGATCTTCCAGCCCTGGGCTTCGGCGTAGCGACTGTACATGCGGAACAGGTCGCCGGCGAAGAGGGCGGCTTCATCCCCGCCTGTACCCGCGCGAACTTCCATGATGGCGTTACGGTCTTCGTCGGGGTCGGAGGGCAGCAGCGCCACCATGAGATCTTTCTCGGCGATCGGCAATTCCGGTTCGATTCGGGCTAGCTCCTCCTCGGCCATCTCGCGGAGTTCGGGGTCGAGTTCGGGGTCGTCCAGCAGGTCGCGGTTGTTCGCGATCTCCGTGCTGATGGATCGGAAATGCTCCGCCTTGCCTTCCAGTTTCTTGAGACCGGAGTGCTCGCGCAGCAGGTCGCGGTAGCGGTTCTGGTTGGTCACGGTCTCGGGCTGAGACAGTTCCGTCTCAATCGCCGGAATCCGCGCCAGCATCCGCTCAATATGTGCGTTGTTGATCATTGCGACTCGCTGTTTTGCCTGCAAACACAGTTCAGGCCGGGTCGAGCAGTGCTCATTCCCGGCCTGACGTCAGAACAGAGCTATTTGTTGGCAGCGGCCGCGTAACGGCGGCGGAACTGCTCAACGCGTCCTTCGGCATCAATGAAGGTGGACTGGCCCGTGTAGAACGGGTGGCAGGCCGAACACGTATTGACGTGCATCTCCTTCACCGTGGAACGGGTATTGATGACGTTGCCGCAGGCACACGTAATCGTCGCTTCTTCGTACGTAGGATGAATGTTCTTTCTCATAGTCTCCTGTCCTCACTCAACTCAAGCGCGGAACTGTACACATGGAGCGAAGGGAATGCAAGCGGGGAATTATACGTGAAAAACATGACCTGTGCACTTGTCTTGGATGAGGGGGGCTACTATCATGTCGCGGCCCTGAAATAGTGAGTAAAAGGTGGAACATATGAACGTAATGGTGTTGGGTGAGTTGGGTACGAGCGAGCCGCGTGTACCGTTGATGCCGGGCGATGCAGCCAAGCTGGTTGAGCTTGGGGCGGTCCTACAGGTGGAGGCGGGCCTCGGAGCAGGAATAGGGTATGCCGATGAGGCCTATAAGGATGCAGGTGCCACGGTGTCGTCAGACCGCCAGGCGCTCCTGCGGGAGGCGGATCTGGTTCTGCGACTGGGCAAGCCGTCCTCCGAGGACGTTACCTTGATGAAGAAGGGCTGCATCCATGTCAGTTACCTGGATCCGTTTAACGAGACCGGGTTGGTCAAGGAGCTGCAGGCGGCCGGGATTTCCACGATCAGCATGGAGATGATTCCGCGTACGACACTGGCGCAGAAAATGGATGCGCTCAGCTCGCAGGCCAACCTGGGCGGGTATGTGGCTGTCATTCTTGCCGCCGAGCGTATGAACCGCATTTTTCCCATGATGATGACCCCCTCCGGCACCATTCCACCGGCCAAGGTCTTCATTATCGGCGCCGGCGTGGCGGGCCTGCAGGCCCTCGCCACGGCCAAGCGCCTCGGTGCACGCGTGGAAGCGTTCGACACCCGCCCGGTGGTTGCCGAGCAGGTGGAATCGCTGGGTGCACGCTTCGTGAAGGTGGACCTCGGCGAGACCGGTCAGACCAAGGACGGTTACGCCCGCGAACTGACGCCCGAGCAGCTTGAGAAACAGCGTCAGGTCATGGCCAAGCATGCCGCCGGGGCCGACGTGGTGATTACCACGGCCCAGCTCTTCGGTCGTCCCGCGCCGCGGATTCTCACGGCCGAGATGGTACAGGCCATGAAGCCCGGCAGCATCGTGATCGACATGGCCGTCGAAACCGGCGGTAACGTCGAGGGCTCGGTGTTGGGCGAGGAAGTAGATGTCGATGGCGTATGCATCATCGGTTTGAGCAACCTGCCCGGCCACGTGGCCGCCGATGCCAGCTTGATGTATTCAAGCAACCTGTTCAACCTGGTTGAGCATTTCTGGGACACCGAGGCCAAGGCGCTGCAGCTCAAGACGGAAGACGAGATCATGGACGGCTGCCTGGTGGTCCATGACGGCGCGATTCGGAACGAGACAATCAGGACCCTCGTCGAGGGCAAGGGAGATGAATAATGATGACTAAGCGTTTGATGACGATGGTGTGCCCCCTCGTCTTTGTCGCCGGCGCTGCGCTGGCGCAGGTCGATGTCGCCGATGCGGCCGCCTGCTGTCCCCCGATGCCGGGTGTGACGTGCGGTGCCGCTCCGATGGGCGCTGCGGTTCCGGTGGGCGATGCCGCTTCGATGGGGCTGCTCTTCTTCGTGTTTGTGTTGGCGATCTTCCTGGGCGCAGAACTGATCGCAAAGGTTCCCTCGCAGCTTCATACCCCGCTGATGTCCGGCTCCAACGCGATTTCCGGCATCTCCGTGGTTGGCGCGCTGTTGGCGCTGAGTGTGAAGAACACGAGCGAAATCGCGATGATCGTTCTCGGTACGCTCGCTGTGGCGCTTGCGATGATCAACGTGGTCGGTGGCTATCTCGTCACGGACCGTATGTTGGGTATGTTCCAGCAGAAGAAGGGCAAATAGCGATGCAAAATCTTCCTAATTATCTCTATATCGCTGCATCGGTCCTCTTTATCTATGGACTCAAGATGCTGAGCCACGCCAAGACGGCGCGCAAGGGGAACATGGTATCGGCCTTCGGCATGCTGATTGCTGTCGTGGCAACCCTGCTCCTGGCCGAACTCGAGATCAAGTGGATACTCCTCGGCGGCGTCATAGGTTCGCTTATCGGCGCGGCGGCGGCCCGCCTGGTCAAGATGACATCCATGCCCGAGATGGTCGGTCTGTTCAACGGTTTCGGCGGCTTGGCCAGTCTTTTGGTCGGCTGGGCGGAGTTCCATAAGATCCACACCGACCCGGCCTCGGGATCGCTCTTCACGCTGATTGCCATCGGTGCGACCGTGTTGATCGGTGGAGTGACCTTCTCCGGCAGTATGATCGCTTACGCCAAGCTGGCGGAGAAGATGGAAGGCAAGCCCATCCTTTTCAAGGGACAGCAGCTCGTGAACGGCGCCCTTCTGATCCTGGCCATCGCCGCCACGGCACTGTTCTGCATGAACCCGGCCTCCACCTACATCGCATTCATTGGCATGATTATGGTCTCGATGATTCTCGGCGTACTGGTCACCATTCCCATCGGCGGCGCCGACATGCCTGTCGTGATCGCGTTGCTCAACAGCTATTCCGGACTCGCGGCCTGTGCGGCCGGTTTCGTGATTATGAACAATGTACTCATCGTGGCCGGTTCCCTGGTTGGCGCCAGCGGCCTGATCCTGACCAGCATCATGTGCCGCGCCATGAACCGCTCCCTGGCCAACGTCATGTTTGCCGGCGTGGGTGCGACGGCGACCACGGGCAAGACATTCGAGGGCGAGGCCAAAACCGTATCGGCGACGGATGCCTACATGATGCTCGAAGCGGCATCATCGGTGGTGTTTGTGCCCGGCTACGGCATGGCCGTGGCCCAGGCGCAGCACGTGGTCAAGGAGCTGGGCGACCTGCTCGAGGAGAACGGCTGCGAAGTGAACTACTGCGTGCACCCGGTGGCCGGGCGTATGCCGGGCCACATGAACGTGCTTCTGGCTGAAGCCGACGTGCCCTACGAGCAGCTGGTTGAGCCGCAGGATGTCAACCCGACGATGACGAACGTGGACGTGGCCGTTGTGATTGGCGCCAACGATGTGGTCAACCCGGCGGCGCGTGAAGAGGGTACCGCCCTCTACGGCATGCCGATCATCGACGTCGACAACGCCAAGGTCTGCATCGTGCTCAAGCGCTCGCTCAAGGCTGGGTTCGCCGGGGTGGATAATCCGCTATTCTTCGCGCCCAATACACGCATGCTCCTGGGCGACGCGAAGGCCTCCATCACGCATGTTGTGAGCGAGTTCAAAGCGTAATGCGGCGACAGCGACGCAGGTCGGGGCGGTGGGAGATCGAGCGGGAGCGTTTCCGCATCGCTGATCGCTTCCCGTCCGCCGGCCTCGGGGACGCGACGCCATTGGGCGATGTTCTCTCGCGCGTCATGAAGAAGGCCGGCCTCTCCGAACAGCACTGGGCGGCCGTGCTCGAGGAGTCCTGGGCTGATATTGCCGGCGCAGGCGTTGCAGGCCACACGCGCCCCGGCCCGCTTAGAGAGAAGACGCTGGTGATCTACGTGGATAGCTCGGTCTGGCTAAACGAGCTGCGCCGCATGGGCCAACGCATGCTGCTCAACAACCTCCAGAAGCAGTTCGGCCCCTCGCGTATCAAGGACGTGAAGCTGGAACTGGACCCGGGGTAAGAAGCCCCTTTACTCTATGGACTACACCACTGCCGAACGGTGTTGGATTGGGCTCTCCATTCTCCTGCTGGGGATATCGAAGGGCGGATTCCCGGTCAGCCCGATACAAAACCCGATAATCGTACCCGCAACCAGCCGCAGCACAACGCCTTCAATTCCAAAATAAAACACAGCGCAACCCCTCTCCGGTGCCCAGACTATTGAAGGGGTGTAACCGGTCTTCCGCTCTCACTCATGCGACTAAGCGCCCCCCATTT
>JAOZSS010000194.1 GCA_029939545.1 Kiritimatiellia bacterium
CACCACCGGGCTCGCCCCGGTGGAGCGCTCTTTTCGCTCTATCCGGGCGCTATCCTTTGTCTTTTGCACCGCTTGTAGTTGTCAAGTTGTCAAGGGGTGTAACTGGTCTTCCGCTCCTGCTCAAGACAGGAATAATCTAGGAAAAGGGGGTGGGCGGTTAGCTCCTCCTGCCCCCATATATCCCTTCGAACGCACCCTACACTTCATCCCTTTCTTAGTTCCCACACTTTGTCCGATACGCTCAGTCCAACTGCTCAGTCTGTAACCGTTTGTCCAGCAAGCACTAAGCAGTTGGACTATGCGGGAACTGCGTAGCGTTCATGCATCCGGGCTATGGGACGAATTCACCGCCTTCCGCATAGCAAGAGAGAGGGATCGTCTATATCCTTACGCTGAGAATGATGGGAACAGGGAGCTTTTAGCCGCATGAGCGGGAGCGGGAGACCGGTTACACCCGTTGTCAAGCATGGCTCCACCGGCGCAAGGCCGGTGGTGGCCGACACGTTCTCATGAATAATCCAGACTCGTCCTCGAGACCCTGGAATTGATGCGTCAGCACTACGGGCTACGGGCTACGGGCTTACTGACTACTGCTTGAGGCGCGCAGCGAAGAATCCCCACCTTCAGTTAGTCTTGAATCCTAAGCCTACATTCCTGCATACTCGCGACATGAAACGCCTGATTCTTTCCGTGCTCTGTTTGACGTCACTCCTCGGCGCTGTGGGTTCTGCTCCGGCACAGACCAACAATGCCGGGCCGGTTTACGTCATCCCGATAAAGGGAATGATTGAACGTGCCCTCGTCTATGTCGTACGCCGCGGGGTCAACCAGGCCGTGCGCGATAACGCCTCGGCGATCATTCTCGACATGGATACGCCCGGCGGCCGACTCGACGCGTGCGAGGAGATCATGCACCTGCTGGCCGACCTGGATGCGACGACGTACACCTTCGTCAACACCGACGCCATCTCGGCGGGGGCCATCATCGCGCTCTCGACCGACCACATCTACATGGAGCCGAGCGGGCGTATCGGCGATGCAATGCCGATCATGATGTCCCCCATTCCCATGGGCGGAGCGAAGGAAATACCGGACGGTCTGAAGGAGAAAGCCATCTCGCCTACCGTGGCCCTCATTCGCGGTGCCGCCCAGCGCAAGGGCCACGACGCCAACATGGCCGAGGCGATGGTACGGCCGGAGTACGAGTACACCATCGGCGACGATGTCATCTGCCCCAAGGGCCAGCTCCTCACCCTGACCAGCCAGGATGCTGAACGCCTCGTCGGCGAGGAGCAGCGCCCGCTCCTGTCGAGCGGCACGGCCAAGAACCTCGACGCCCTGCTGGAGATCATCGGCCATGGAGACAAGGACGTCATCACGGTTGAATCCAGCACAGCCGAGGACATCGCCCGCATGATTGACGGGTTCCCCCTGTCCGGCATCCTGATGGCCGCAGGGATGCTCTGCCTCTATATAGAATACAAGACGCCCGGCTTTGGCGTGTTCGGGCTGAGCGGAATCGTTTTGCTGGCGATCTGGTTCTGGGGCCACCACGTCGCGGGGCTGGCAGGCATGGGCGAAGTGCTGCTCCTGTTGATCGGCATAGCTCTGCTGTTTGTTGAGATCTTCCTGATTCCGGGTTTCGGCATCACCGGTATTACCGGCCTCACCTGTATCCTGGCTTCGCTGATGATGGCCATGATCCAACACTACCCCGGCCAGCCGTGGTACCAGCCGTCGGCGATCAGCCCCATGCAGGTACAGGACATGATTCTCAACCTGGGAGGCGGGCTACTCCTGACCTTCGTGAGCGGCCTATTGCTGGGCCGCTACCTGCCGGCCACGCATGCCTTCCAGCGGCTCATGCTGACCAATGCGGTCAGCGCCGACGAGGGCTACCAGGCGTCGGCACCCACCGAGGAGCTTCTCGGACTCACCGGCATCGCCGAGACGCCCCTGCGCCCGGCTGGCATCGGCGTGTTCGGGGAACGCCGCCTCAACGTCATTGCACACGGAGAATTCATCGATAAGGGCGATGCGATTGTCATTGCGGAGACCCATGGTAATCGTATAGTAGTGGATCATTCTGAAAGTTAGGAACCAGTCATGAGCGGAGCATCCATACAGATCTTTGCGGTGTTACTTGGCGCCGGCCTCCTTTTGCTGGGGGCGGAGATTTTTGTTCCGGGCGGCATCCTCGGTGCCTTTGGGGGGCTCCTGCTGTTGGGCGCCATAATTGCCGGCTTCCCGGCCTTTCCCGGCTACGGCCACTTTGTTGCGATCGGCATCCTCTTTCTGGTCGGCATTGCCATTGCGCTCTGGATCAAGTTCTTCCCCCACTCGCGGGTGGGCCAGGCCATGACGGTCTCGCAGGATGAATCCGATTTCAGCGCGGTTCAGGACGGACTCGATAATTTGGTGGGCGCTCAGGGCGAAGCCAAGTCGAACCTCCGCCCCGCCGGATTTGCCATGATCAACGGCCACAGGGTCGACGTCGTCACCCAGGGCGGCATGATTGACAAGGGCGCCACCATCACAGTCGTCGAAGTCGAAGGCAACCGCGTGGTTGTCAAACGCTCAGAACCAAAGAACTCACAACTCTAAACTCAGAACTCAGAACGCAGAACGCTAAACAAAGGAGCACATCATGCCACTCGTAGTTATCGCACTTGCCATTGCGGCAATACTAATCATCTCGCTGGTTGGTATTTTCTTCTATTTCCTCGGCGTATGGGTACGCGCACTCATGTCCGGCGCCCGCGTCTCGATCTGGTCGCTGGTCGGCATGAAGCTCAGGCGCATCCCCCCTTCCCTGATTGTGGATGCCCGCATTCGGCTCATTAAATCCGGACTCGCGCTCGACACCGATTCGCTGGAAGCCCACTACATGGCCGGCGGCGACATCATCAACGTCGTCAACGCCCTGATCGCAGCCGACAAAGCCAACATTGAGCTCACCTTCCAGCGCGCTGCGGCCATCGACCTGGCCGGTCGTGATGTACTCGAAGCCGTGCGCACGAGCGTCAATCCCAAGGTCATTGATTGTCCCGATCCATCCAAGAGCACGACCGGCATGCTCGACGCGGTCGCCAAGGACGGTATTCGCCTGCTGATTAAAGCGCGCGTCACGGTGCGAGCCAACATTGAGCGTCTCGTCGGTGGCGCCGGCGAGGAGACCATCGTCGCCCGTGTTGGACAGGGAATCGTCAGCGCCATCGGCTCGTCGCTCAGCTATAAAAGCGTGCTTGAGAATCCGGATACAATCAGTCGCCGCGTCCTCGAGAGCGGGCTGGATGCCCAAACCGGATTTGAGATCGTCTCGATCGACATTGCCGACATCAGTGTCGCCGGCGTGTCTGATGTCGCCAACGTGGGAGCCCAGCTCGAAACCGAACGCGCCGAAGCCGACAAGAAGATGCGCCAGGCCGAGGCCGAAGGCCGCCGCGCCATGGCCGTAGCCCAAGAGCAGGAGATGAAGGCACGTGTGCAGGAGATGCAGGCGCGCGTGGTCGAAGCCAAGGCCGAGGTCCCCAAAGCCATGGCACAGGCCTTCCGTGAAGGCAACCTGGGTGTGATGGATTACTACAAGATGCAGAATATCGAGTCGGACACCTCCATGCGCCGCAGCATTGCGAGCGACGACCAGAACACGGAGTCGGGCCCGATAGACAAGTAGTCGCGTAGCGCCTGAGCGTGATCGGGTGCCCCGCAAAACGGGGTACCCGCCGCGACAGGACAGGGGGGAGTGATGCAGATGCCTCAGATCATTCGGGCAGGGCTCGACGACCTGATTCCTTTCGTCGTCATTCTCACGGTGATCATCACCCGCATCATGAAGGCGGCCAAGCAGGGCAAGCCGCTGCCCCCCCCCCCGGCGGATCGGACACGACCGACGCCTCAAGCGCCGACAACCCAGCCGGGCGAGGATCTGCGCCAGTTCCTGCAAGCACTGAGCGGCGCCGCACAGACGAGTTCTGAGCCGCCGCCACCACCGGTGCCGACACAGGCCATACGCGTGACGGCGCAACCACAGCGGAAGTCCCCGCCGCCTCCGCCACGGCGGCAGAAACGCTTTGCCAAGCGAGGCAAGCCCGCGCAGGCGGCCCAATCGGCCCCTCAGCCACCACCCACGCCATCGAGCCGGAAGCGCCACGGGAAGCAGGAGCCACCCAAGCCGCGGCCGATCGTCGTGGAGGCGTGCAAACTGAGCCCGCTCCGCGTGGCCTTGAACGAGCACCTGGCCGACAAGCAAAGCCTGCGCGGCGCCTGGTTGCTGCGTGAAGTCCTCGGCCCACCCGTTGGCCTGCGGTAAACCCGGAAAGCCATCAACCGTTACGAGTGCAGTGTAAGGCCGCACCGTGTGCGGCACTCTATGAGGATAATCAAGAGTTTAGTAACTAAAATTTT
>JAOZSS010000040.1 GCA_029939545.1 Kiritimatiellia bacterium
GTACAGATCGCAGATCTTGCCCGCAACTTCCTCAACGCTGAGCCCGTTCGTATCGACTTGGAGGGGTAGGGCGGCGTAGAGGTGGCGGCGTTTCTCAAGGATGCCGAGGATTTTCTTCATCTTGTCATCGCCGGCGAGCAGCGGACGGGTGGTGTCGTGCATCACGCGGTCGAGAATCGTCTCGGGCGTGGCCTGCAGGCAGATGACCAGGCCGGTGGCGCTGAAATCGCTGATGTTATCCGGGTCAAGCACCACACCACCACCCGTCCCGATGACGAGGCCATCCCGTGCAGCTAGCTCCTTCACAAGCGCCCGCTCCACCGTGCGGAAGTAGGGTTCGCCGTCGGTGGCGAAGATGTCGGTAATCGGCCGCGCCGCACGCTCCTCGATAATGGCATCCATATCGACAAACGTCATCCCAAGCGTCGCCGCCAGCACATGGCCGACACTGGTCTTGCCCGTCCCCATGAACCCGATCAACACGATATTGCGCATAGCTTGTCTCCCTCTCAGCAGCCGAGTATCCGAGCCCATCCGAAATCTGTCAATATTGTTCCCTTTTTTCTTGATCCAGCGAGTGAGAAGAGTAAAATGGGATTGAAAGTGGAGAGATAGTATCTGGTATCAGTCGTTGAGGAGGTCTGTTATGCGTATCCATCATGTGTCCTTTCACGTGTCCGTTATCGTCGCGGCAGTCTGCCTGTCGTTGGCGGGCTCTGCGTTTGCGCAGGAGGAAGTCAACTGGGCGGCCGTTCAGTGGCCTTTCAGTACGACTACGTCGGTGGGTGTCGCGACGGAAGACATCTTTGGGCGAGTCTATGAGCCGGGGGTGACGGATTCACCTGGGATGGGAATCGGGATATTGGCACAGCTGGGGTACGGGCCTGACGGGAGTGACCCTGAGACCAGTCCTTGGTGGACCTGGTTGCCTGCGGTATACAACGGAGACTTGGACAATGATGATGAGTATGTCTCGTTCATAACACCGGGTTCAGCGGGGACGTTTGACTATGCGTATCGATTCAGCATGGATGTCGGGGCATCATGGGTCTATGCGGATATGCGGGATATCAACCATCCAACCCCGCCGGGGGGGACTGAAGACGGTTACAATGCGGCTGATGCTGGCAACTTGATTGTTCTCGGCGAGGATGACATTTGTTCCAAATGGATTCAGCCGCCTGACTGTGAGTATGGCATCGATATGCCCAGCTATGCGTTCAAACCTGAGCAGGGAGATCTCATTCGTCGTTATGTCGTAGGCGATGACTGGCTGTGCGATGGTCGGCCGATCACGGATATTCGGTGGTGGGGGTCTTATCCCGGCTGGCCCGAGGAAGCTCCCCCAGGGAGTACTGGCATCGGTCGCCCCATTGGATTCCGGCTGAGTTGGTACACCGACATTCCCGCCGAACTGACAGTTGAAGGCTACAGCCGCCCGGGTCACTTATTGACGAATGTCATTGTCGATTTGCTTGGCTACAATGTTCCGGCTCAGGCGGCGGGAGAAGTGAGTGAGTTCTACTACTGCACGGTTGATAAGCCGTACGCTCCTCCTGTCTTTCTGGAGCATGAGTATCTGTATGAGGTCGAGTTGGAAGCGCCCTGGAACGAGAAGCGCGGACGGATCTATTGGCTGACGATTGAGGCGATCTACCCGGTGGGCTATGAACCGGATGAAATGCATCCCGAGTGGGGATGGAAGACGTCAACCGAGAAAGACGTGATTGACGATGCGGTCGTGTGGGTTGTGCAGGATCCGATGGTCCCCGACTGGAAAGAAATGATCTGGCCGGATTATCCATGGCAGGGGCCGACAATATCGGGGCTGTTCTGGCCGCCTGTTATGGTCCCCACATACTACATGGCCTTCACGCAAGAGGCGATTGAGGGGCCATCGGTTAACATGGCGTTTGAGCTGCTGACCGACGTCTGTCCTCGCCGGACGGAGAAGTGGGAGCAGCCGCCTGATATGTTTATGGGTACAGATATGTGGAGTTGGACGGACTTGGAGGATGCGCACAAGTCGGACTGGTTACGTGCCGACGACTTCGTCTCCGATGGACGGCTCATCTCGGATATTCACTGGTGGGGGTCGTACAGCAACTGGATGATGGCAGTAGACGGAAGCGAAACCAATCCGGTGGCGCCTCCGGGGACCAACCTGTTCATGCGACCACTTGGGTTCAACCTGAGTTGGCATGAAAGCAAGGATCCCGAGTGTATTCCGGGTGTCGAGCTGACCAATGTCTTCGTGGAGATGATGTATTGCCATGAGATGTTCTATGGCACGGTTACGCAGAGCTGGAATCAGGAGCCGTTCATCTACGAACACGAGTACCAGTATTACGTGGACCTGCTGGATGTCGCTGATCCATGGCCCGAAGAGGAAGGCGGGCACTATTGGCTGAACATTGAGGCGATATTCGATCCGCGGTTCACCCCGAGCCAGGATCCGGGCTTTTCGCATGCCGGATGGGGATGGAAGATATCGGAGATCGAACCGGATGGGATGGAAGACTGTTCAGCAGCCGTGTCGAATCGCCTCGGTGGGCCGTGGATCAGTGATCCGACTGTCGGGGGGATTCAGCCTCCACACCCGAAGGCGGACCGGCCCTACAACCTGGCTTTCGAATTAACCACGCATGAGGTGTCGACGAACAGTCCGACACTACCCATCGTCATCACAAATGCGGTGAGCAAGGTCGGCAATACCGTGCACATCGTCAAGACAGTTGGAACATCGGGTACAGGAACGCAGTATCTACAGATGAACACGAACCTGCTCACGAACGTTTGGACCGACATTCCCGGACAGACGAAGGCGGCACCATTCCCGCCGCCCATCACGAATACGTGGACGGTCACGGGCGTGACGGACAGCAACGTGTTCTATCGTGTACTTGAGCAGTAGGTTTATGTGCTCCCCCTGCGGCCTCGTGCCGCAGGAGAGTGAGATCTTTGCCTCCCGCGACGCGAGGTCGCGGGGGGTATGCTCAGGAACCTGCTTTCCTGATAGTGTGTGAGAGGGTAGACTTCGCGGGGTGAATGTGAAGTCTGTCCTCTTTGTTCTCTGTGCGCTTTTCTTCTGTGTGTCGGCGCATGCGCTTGGCCCCCATGAGCTGCTGGTGCTGGCCAACGAGGATTCTGAGGAGTCCGTTGACCTGGCGCGGCGCTACATGGAGTGGCGGCGTGTTCCCGACTGTAACCTGGTCTTGATCAATCTGTCTGGTGAGACGAAGGGCCTGGCGATCAGCCTCAAAGCCTTCCGTAAGCACATCCTGACACCTGCGAAGAAGGCTGTGGCCGCGCGGGGGATCGACGATCACATCCTGGCGTGGGTCTATTCGACCGACTTTCCGACCCGGATCACTACGGAGGAAGGGGTGTCGCTGATTGGCGCGACGTTCCTCAAGGGGGACGTGCCCGATGCGGAGTCGATCCTCAGGGCGACGTATGCGTCGCCACTCTTCGCCGGTCCCGACCGCACGAAGGGCACCCGCAGCGCATCACAGACATTTGGCCGCGCGGCACGTATGTTGGGCAACGACATGCCCATTCCCAGTATGATGCTCGGGTTCACCGGTGAGCGGGGCAACACGATCGAGGAGGTTCGTGCCGCCCTGTGGCGTGGGGTTGAGTCCGATGCCACAGCCCCTACCGGTACCGTCTATCTTGTGAAGACCGGTGACGTCCGTTCGCGCTGTCGCGACTGGCAATATGGTGGGGCCAAACGGGAGATGGCTCTGGAGAACGTTGAGGCCGTGGTGACGGACGTGTTTCCCACAGGGAAGCGCGATGTGCTGGGACTGATGACCGGCAGTGCGGTTGTGAGATCGGAGGCCGTGGCGGGATTCCTGCCCGGCGCCATGGCTGAACACCTCACGAGTTTTGGCGCGGCGTTCGAGCAGGCCGCCCAGTCGAAGGTGACGCTCTGGATCAAGGCGGGCGCGACGTTGACGGCGGGAACGGTCGTGGAACCACGTGCCATGTATAAGAAATTCCCGACCGCCCGATTCTACTTCTACTATGCCCAGGGGTGCACGGCCATCGAGAGCTTCTTCCTGTCGCTGAGCAGTCCACTCCAAATCCTTCTGCTGGGTGACCCACTGGCGTCGCCCTGGGCGGTTGACGACCGGGTTCGTATCGCGGGTATGCCCCGTGGACCGCTGCAGGGAAGTTTCTCGGTGTCGTCCACGCTCGACCGAACTGACCCGATGCGGTTCTACAGCCACAACCTGTGGATGGTCGATGGACGCGTGATTGGGAAAGGGCGGGAACAGACGGTCGACGTGTCAGATCTTGATCCGGGGACACACACCCTGCGCGTGGTGGCGTACAGTGCCGGGTTGGTGCGACGGCAGATCTTTGCTCTAGAAGGCTTTGATGTTCAATGAGTAATGATATGAAGAGGTGTGTGTTTTTCGATCGGGATGGCATTGTCAACGTACGTGTCGTGGACGGCTATGTTGAGTCCTGGGACGGATTCGATCTGTTGCCGGAGTTTCCAGAGGTCCTGCGCAAAGTGAGTGCGATGGGGTACGTGGCTGTGGTCATCACCAACCAGCGGGGCGTCGCCCGTGGCATTATGTCGCGGGAAGCGGTCGACGAGATTCACACTAACCTGAATGCCTTGTTGGAGCGGGACCACGGCGTGCGCCTGTTGGACGTCATGGTCTGCCCGCATGAGAAGGACTCGTGCCGCTGCCGCAAGCCGCAGCCGACGATGTTGATCGATGCCGCGACAAAACATGGAATCGATCTCGTCGCCTCCTGGATGATTGGCGATACGGAGTCTGATGTCGAAGCAGGCCGTCGTGCCGGCTGCCGTACAATCCTTGTGTCAGCCGAGCCCGGTGAGACCGTGGCCACGGTGAGGGTGGGGAGCCTGGCTGAGCTGGTGGATCGCATCGAAGATCTGCTGGCAGGATAGAGGCATGTAGCCTATCCTAAGGGTTTCAGGTGTAGGGCCGCACCGTGGCGGCAATCGAGCAAACCGAGATCTCGACATCCTGCAAGGGTGACCAAAGCGAGAACAGTGCGAAGAAGAGGCTAATGAAACTTTTTGTACCAGGCCGAATATGTCTCCTCGGCGAACCCAGCGACTGGGCGGGTGGCTATCGCCGTATCAATGCCGATATCGAGCGCGGCTACACGATTATCACCGGTACGAACCAAGGCATTCATGCCGAGGTCGAGCCGCATCCGAACAAGCTTATCCTGACGTCGACGCTTGGGGATGGAACGCGCAAGGGGCCGTTCGAGGTGGAGATGGAGCGCGAGGCGCTGCTCGAGGTCGCCGAACAGGGCGGTTGCTTCAGCTATGCCGCCGGCGTGGCCTACCAGGTGCTCACGCACTACCGTGTGCGCGGTCTGAAGATCGATAACTACCTGACCGACCTGCCCATCAAGAAGTACCTGTCATCCAGTGCGGCGGTTTCGGTGATGGTGGCACGGGCCTTCAACCGGATCTATGACCTCAAGATGACGATCCGGGGCGAGATGGAGTATGCCTACATGGGCGAGATCACCACGCCCTTCCGCTGTGGGCGGATGGACCAGGGCTGCGCCTATGGCAACCGGCCAATCATGATGACGTTTGATGGCGAGCGCGGCGAGTTTCAGTTGACGTCCTGCCTTGATCGGCTGCGCCAGGAAGACGGGGTTGCGGGTTGCGTTGTGCAAGGGCGCCGGTTCGACATCGGGCTGCCGGAAGCGTATCGGCAGACCGTAATCGATTTTAGAAACGCATAGGAGAAGAGAGTGGGCAGTAAAGGGACTGGTCACTGAAACAGGGGGGCACGGTCTTCCCGAGGAATGTGATGATATGACAGTATCAGTAGTAACTGGCGGCGCAGGATTTCTGGGCTCGCATCTTTGTGATCATCTGTTGGCGGAGGGTCACCAGGTCATCTGTCTGGATAACCTGATTACGGGGAACATAGCCAATATCGAGCATCTGGCAGGCAACGAGAACTTCAGGTTCATCAAGCATGACGTCACGGAGTACATCTTTCTGCCTGGCCCAGTCGACTATATCTATCATTTCGCATCGCCGGCCAGCCCGATTGATTATCTGGAACTCCCGATCCAGACGCTAAAGGTCGGCAGTCTGGGCACGCATAAGGCTCTGGGGCTGGCCAAAGCCAAGGGCGCGCGCTTCCTGCTGGCATCGACGTCCGAAACCTATGGCGATCCGTTGGTGCATCCGCAGCCCGAAACCTACTGGGGCAACGTGAACCCGGTGGGGCCGCGCGGCGTCTACGATGAAGCGAAGCGTTTTGCCGAGGCCATGACCATGGCCTACCGCCGCTTCCACGGCGTGGATGCGAAGATTGTACGCATTTTCAATACGTACGGTCCGCGTATGCGTGCCAAGGATGGTCGCGCCGTGCCGGCTTTCGTGTCGCAGGCCCTGGATGGCACCCCGATCACGGTCTTCGGCGACGGCAGCCAAACGCGCAGTTTCTGCTTCGTGAACGACCTGATTCGAGGGATCTACGCACTGGCCTGCAGCGAGGAGAGCGGGCCCATCAATATCGGAAACCCGGCCGAGATGACGATCCTGCAGCTGGCTGAGAAGATCATCGAGCTGACCGGCAGTGCGTCTGAGATCATCCACGAAGGCCTGCCGACGGACGACCCGAAGGTGCGCCAGCCCGATATCACGCTGGCCCGCGAGCGCCTGAAGTGGCAACCGGAGGTCGATGTCGACGAGGGCCTGCCTATCACGATCGACTACTTCAAGTCGATTCGGTAGAGCGCGTCCGGCCTGGTTTCCAGGCAGACTCTGTTGTCATCTCAGGCAACATCCGCTATGAACTGTGTCGTTCCGAGCGAAGTCGAGGACACTCAGTCCAACTGCTTAGTGCTTGCTGGACAAACGGTTACAGACTGAGCAGTTGGACTAAGCGTATCGGACAAAGTGTGGGAACTAAGAAAGGGATGAAGTGTAGGGTGCGTTCGAAGGGATATATGGGGGCAGGAGGAGCTAACCGCCCACCCCCTCTTCCTGGATTATTCCTTTCTTGAGCAGGAGCGGAAGACCGGTTACACCCCAGGCTGAACTGCTTGATGCATCCTCCTTGTCAGGTTTGACCGGCATAGGCCTGTAGTCGCGCAACGTGCGACTCTTCCTCGCGGGCCAGGGCGAGGAACGTCTGTTTTAGAGATGCGATCGGGGTCGTGTTGGCAAGGTCGGTGTAGAATTCTGCGGTAGCTTGTTCGTGTTCGATGGCATGTGAGAGTTTAACGTCAAAAGCCTCGGCCACATCATGTGCCAGCCGGTCACGATCGGTGCTGACGTCGGCAACGGCTTCCGCCATGAAGGTTGCGCCATGGTCCAGGTCGGCCTGCTTGAGGTGCGCCAGGTGGGAGGCCTCCTCCTGCTCCAGGGCGCGGAACAGTTCGGACAGTACGGGATCGTGGGTTCGCTCGGCCAAGGCGCGGTAGTCGGCTGCGGCGGCATGTTCGAACTCGGCCGCGAGTTTGAGCACGACGCGTGCCAGCGGGGCGGGACGGACCGCCTCGGCAGAGACGGACGCAGGCAGGAAGACGCCTTTCAGGATCACAAGCCCGAATAAGATGAACAGGACGCCGGCGGTGATCTTGATGGTACGGGGAGCGATAACCTTGGAGAGTCCTTCCCCCACCAGCACGGCGATGAGCGTGGACAATACCAGGGCGGCTGAAGCGGCGAAGAAGACGGTCCACTTGCTGCCATCGGCTGCCGCGGTTTGTGTCAGTGCCGCCAACTGTGTCTTGTCGCCCAGTTCGGCAAGGAAAATCAGCAAGAAGGTACTCAAGAAGAGACGGTAATCCATCATTCCACTCCGTATTGCGTGGATAAAGCATAGTGGTCGCGCCGCGCATATGCAAGCGCCGCCCTTTTACGGCAGCGACCACGGGGCTCGCATGGGGCGGGCGCGCTTGGCATTGGCTTCGTCGGCGTCGAGCGCCCACTGGACGATATCGCGGTTGTGCGCGCCCCAGTTGGTCATCTGTCCCCCTGAGAAGACGGATACGAAATGGAAGGCGTAATGGCAGGTCTCTTCGCGGTAGGGCCGCCAAGGCGCCGGGCCCAGCCACAGCTCGTAGTCGAGACCGGGCGGGACCGGTTCCGAACATGGATCGGTACGTCCTTCCTGTTTGAAGAGGGGTAGTGTAGGGAGACGCGTCTCGTGGTTCAAGCGCAAGAGAAGGCACCTGTGCAGAACGCGCTTGCTGTAACGGGGCGGGTTCTGTCACCATGAAGTCAGCATGATTTAAGGAGGATAGTGATGAGCATCAGGTTTAATGCGGACGAGATTTTTGCCATGGCTGTACAGATTGAGCGCAACGGCCAGGCGTTTTACCAGATAGCCGCGGATAGTCAGAAGGACGAGGCGACACGCGCCTATTTCCAGGAGCTGGTTGACATGGAAAAGGAGCACGTCGCGATTTTCCAGAAGATGCGAGAGGAGTTCTCGGATGCCGGTGAGTCAATGGATCTCTATGATGAGGCCGGTCAGTACCTTGCCACCATGGCGGACGGCCACAAGGTTGAAGGCTCACCCAGGCTCACGGCAACACTGACCGGCGAGGAGACGATGGAAGAGATCCTGCGTCTCGCGATCGGCCTTGAGAAGGATGCCGTACTGTTCTACCTTGGGATGAAGGACGTGGTGCCGGAGACCCTCGGCAGGGACAAGGTCGACTGGATTATTGAAGAAGAGAAGCAGCACCTGGTAACGCTTACGGCCAAGTTGAAAGCACTCACAGAGTAAGTGTAACGGCATAGGCGCCGTCGGTCTGCGTCTCAGGCGAGAAGAGCGCCGTGGATTCCTGCAACGTGAACGCACGGTTCTCGGCCACCCACTGCTCGATCTGCTGCTGGTTCTCCTCGGGCTCAAGGCTACAGGTGCTGTAGACCAGTCGTCCACCGGGTTTGAGGAGTTGGGCGGTACGGTCCAGGAGTGCGCGCTGTAGGGCCATGGTGTCGGCCAGTCGGTCGGGGTCAAACCGCCACCGGGCATCGGGCCGCCGCCGTAGTACGCCGGTGTTGGAGCAGGGCACATCCAGGAGAATACGGTCAAACGGTTCCTTCGTCAGTGCCTCGGGAAGTGATTCCTTGCGGAGATCGGCCGGGACAACGTCGATGTTTTCAAGCCGCGATCGCTTCAGCGTATCCTTCAGCAGGGCGATGCGATCAGTATGGATATCGCAGGCGACAAGGGTTCCACTGTCCCCCATTCGATCGGCGATCAGGACCGTCTTGCCACCGGGCGAGGCGCAGGCATCCAGCACGCGCTCGCCGGGTTGTGGATCGAGCAGGTCGATGGCCATCGCCGTGGCCGGATCCTGGATCGTACAGGCGCCTTCTTTAAAGCCGGGAAGGTCCGCGACACGGGTACCGTGATGGATGGCAATGAACTCGGCGGGGCGGTGCGGATGCGGGTCAAAGGCGATACCTGCCTCCGTGAGCCGGGCACAATAGGCGTCGAAAGCTGAGGGGGCCGGCCGGGGACGGAGGACGATACCCGGTCGGGAGTTGTTCCACCGGCACAGGTCAGCGCAGGCGGCTTCTCCGAATGATTGAGTCCATCGGTCGACAAGGATGTCGGGGTGCGACTCGCGAATGGCGATCGATTGGTTGGCCAGCAGGGCGAGCAGGCGGTCGCGTTCGCGCGTGACGCGCCGCAAAACCGCATTCACGTACGAGACGCGGCCGCGGTTGCGCGTGGTGCTGCGCAGGGCGTTGACGGTGTCATTGACCGCCGCGTAGTCGGGTACGCTGTCCATGTAGAGAAGCTGCTGAATGCCCAGCATGAGTGCGGGAATGGCACCGGGCGTCGGGTCGCGATCCGAGCATTGCTGCGCCAGCCATTCAAGCGTGCGGCGATGGCGCACTGCCCCATAGACCATTTCTGTGAGAAAGGCGCGCTCAGATCCCGTGCCGGAGATCATTCGGTCGGGGAACGCGGCGGTTTCGGTCCAGCGCGTGAGAATGCGCAGGGCTTCAGTACGGCTGTCGGCCACTAGGGAACCATGCCGGTGTAGAACGAATTCTCGATCAACTGGATGGCCACAAGAGTGCCCAAAAGGGCGCAGGCAATGAGGGCCATAATGAACGAAAGTACAAACGAGCCGCCACTCTTGGCTGCAGCGCCAGATGTCGGGGTACCCATGGTGGCCAGAACAGGCTGTGGCCCCCCCGCCGCAGGCTGGTCTTCTGCCGTCTCGGTCGAAGCAGGCGCATCAGTCTTCAGCTTCAGAGTCTTCTTTTTAACGGTAATAGCCACGTTGCCGATCCCTCCTCGCTTGACCCAGTCTTAGAAGTCGATGTGCAGTCCGCCCTCAAACCCCGTGGAATCCAGGTGGCGCAGACCCATGTCGAGCGAGACCGACTCAGTCAGGAACACCTCAATGCCCGCCATGAAGCCGAACGTCTCACGGAGTTCGATATCGCTGCTCTCGATGTAGTTGAACATGGGGCCGATGTAGATGGCCACGCTGTTCGGGTTAAAGAACTTGTTTCCGATGGTGTCATTGACAATGCTGGCGGTCAGGAATGCCGTGATCTCCTGCCACTGGACCTCATCGTCGTCCCACTCTGCATCGCTATAGGCCAAGCTAAGGCCCGCATTGACACGTAACTTGTCTTCAAAGAGTGTCGGGTCGAGGATCTCATGGTCAATCAAGTTGAACAGGAATCCTGCTTCGAACGTCTGCGAGCCGTCTGATCCCTGCGTACCCAGCTGGTGATCGGCGCGTCCGGTGCCAAGAAATGCTGTCAACCACGGTGTCACTTCGATACCGAGGCAGATCGTGAAATACTCAGTGTCGAGTGACTCCACCGAGTTGGCGTACTCGACTTGGCGTTCAATCGATCCTCCGTAGATACCTACACTCAGCATGTCAGGGAGTCCTGTCCCGAAGAGGTAGTCTCCACTTTCATTGCTCTTACCGGTTGGAATTGCAGGGGCGGAAACGATGGAAGCTGCGAGAACGGCGAAGGCAAAGAGGGTAATAGATGTTTTATTCATAGTGCGCTTATCGTAGTGTTTGCGCTTAGCAGTGGGCAAGCCTATAATTGACTTTCACCTCGGAGAAAAGTCCGTCAAGTTGGCGACGGGTAGACAGGGAGTTGTGGTCTTGTGAATAGAGTGAGAGAAATCATGCGGAACGCCGGAGTTGTCGCGGTCGTGGTGTTGTTGTGCGGTGGCTGCTTCCCTTGGCGGGCACCTGATCGGTTGATAACGGCGACCAGCTTGGAGGAGGCGGGTGCGGCCCCCGCAGAGGTGCAGTTCTTGGATCTGCACGGAGCCGGCTTGAAGGCTCTGCCGATATCGCTTTCGGACTACCCCGCCCTTGTGAAGCTCAGCGTACGTGGAAACAGGTCCGTTTCGCTTCCGGAGCAGTGGGGAGCGTTGACCGCGCTCAAATGGCTCGATGCAGGCGAATGCGGCCTGACGACTGTTCCGTCTGCCATGGCCGGAATGTCGGGGCTCACCACGCTTTACCTCAGCGACAATGCGCTGGCCGGGCTGCCGGAGTCGTGGAGCGCCCTGACGGGTCTGTCGTATCTTAACCTCGACCGCAACAAGCTGGCCAGAGTGCCGCGCGCTGTGTTGGCTATGACCGGACTCAAGTGGCTGCGTCTCAACGGGAATGCCCTCACCGAGCTCCCCTCGGAGATCAGTGGGCTGGCGGCGCTCCAGAGGCTCTACGTCAGCCGTAACAAGCTGAAGACGCTACCCGGATCCCTGGCCGAACTGAGCGGGTTGACGGACCTGGCCGCGGCGAGAAACCAACTGACAACGTTCCCGGCATCCCTGACGTCGATGGAAAGCCTTGAGCGGTTGGATTTGCAGTACAACCAGATCAAGGTGCTGCCGCAGGATCTCAGCAAGCTGCAGGGATTGCGGTGGCTGAATCTCCTGAGGAATCCCCTTGGTGAGGACGAGAAGGCCCGTATCAAGGCCGCCCTCCCTGACTGCCATATGGTCTTCTAGCGTCCTGAACGAAGAAAACGCGAGCAAAGCCGACTGGCTCCGCTCGCGCTTCTTCTTCTTCTTCTTCTTCTTCTTCTCTCTCCGCGCTTCCTCTTAGAGCAGGACCTGCATGCCCACGAGGACCATGTCGGAGCTGTCACCCCAGCGGTACTCGATGCCGCCGCGCGCGTTGTGCTTCTTCATGAAGTAGTGCAGTCCGGCGGTGTAGTCTTCGGTGTGCTCGCTGCCATCCGGGTCTTGGACGCTGTACTTGCCGGTAACCATCGTCTTGCCGACTTGGACGCCCGCCTCGACAAAACCGGTGTCGCCATTGAACGCGGAGTTGTCCCAGTTGTACCAAGCGGCATTGATGGTGACGTCGCTGCAGCCGACATCGAAGCCGGCCTGCATGTCGACTACCCACGCTTCAGAATCGGCCTCAACCGTCACTGGGTCGGAGCCTTCAGGCACGACAGTGGAAATGAGCGTGGCCCTGTCCTGCCAGTCGTAGCCGGCACCGATCGAGACATACGCATCGGCATCCTGCCGGTTCTGACCGTAGAACCATCCGGTTTCGGCTTCGCCCAGCAGGTTCACCGCCACATGGCCGGTGAGACGGACGTCGGCATCCGGGTTCTTTGAGCTGTCAGCTGTGTCGTAACCATCGAACGCACCGACACAGTAGGAGACACGCTTGTCGAAGAACGAGCCATGCAGTTCGGCGCCGTAGTCGCGCCACACGAAGGTGTTGACGAATTTCACCGTTTCGGCGTTGTAGTCAATGCCCAGCAGCGATGCGGCCGAGGAGCGGTTCTCGAACGAGAAGGGGAGCAGAATGAGTCCCACTTCCACCCAATGTTCCGAGTTCATGATTTGAATATCGATGAACGCATCCTGAATGTCGGTGGAAACGGACGTTCCGCGCCTGCCGGCGTTGTCGTTATCCGTTTCAGCGAAGAACTTGACACCCTCCATAATCTGGCCGGCCAGGATGATGCGTCCACGTCGCAGGTAGACATCGTAAGGGTCCGTGCCTTCGTTCACATATGACCCGTGTATCTGTCCCAGAAAGCTGGCGGTCATCCATGAATCTTCGCCCAGCTCCCACCTCGGTCCTGCATGTGCAGTGCCCGCCGTCAATGCGCCAACCACTAGTGCCGCCACTATCCCTCTCGTCATGCTGCCCCCCCTGATTTAGTGTGAATAATTGGGAGGGAGGGTACAAGGGAGATGGGACTCGTGCAAGTGCCCATTGCATTTTTCATCCGGTTAGGGGATTCTCTTGGGATGGTAGATTTTCGTGGTGTCAGCAAGCGGTATGGTGCGCAGGTCGTGCTCGATGACGTAAGCTTCCGGTGTAATCCGGGAGAGAACGTGGGTATTGTGGGTCCCAACGGGGCGGGCAAGACGACGATCTTCAGCCTTATCGCGGGTGAGATGACGCCGGATACCGGCAGTGTCCAATTGCCCTCCGACTGCCGACTGGGCTACGTATGTCAGCATGTGGCGGGCAGGATCGCGGACCGCCAGCTCCTGTCGCACGTGGAAGCGGCCGTGCCCGAACTGCTTGACCTGGAGCAAGAGACGCACGCGATCGAAGCGCGGCTTCAGGGCACAGACGTGGAGGAGAAGCTCAAACTTCTGGCACGGCTCGGTGAGGTGCAAACGCGTTTTGAGGCCATGGGCGGCTACAACATGCGTCCGCGGGCGGAACAGGCCTTGAGTGGCCTGGGCTTCTCTGAGGCGGCCTTCCAGCAGCCGATTGGCTCGTTCAGCGGCGGGTGGCAGTCGCGCGCGGAGCTGGCGCGGGTCCTCGTGGCCGAGCCGGAGGTGCTCCTCCTGGATGAGCCGTCCAACTACCTCGACATCCCCACGATTGAGTGGCTGCAGCGCTACCTTCGCGAATTCAAGGGAACCCTTCTGCTCATCTCGCATGATCGCTACCTGCTCAACGCCCTGACCCGTGTCACTATTGAAGTGTCCGCAGGCAAAGTGGAGCGCTACAGCGGGAACTACGACGCCTATGTGTCGCAACGTGAGCTGCGTGTTGAGCAGCGCTTGGCGGCCCAGAAGAACCAGGATCGGCGTCGCGAGCAGATCGAGACGTTCGTGACACGTTTTCGCGCCACGAGCACCAAGGCGTCTCAAGTACAGAGCAAGATCAAGATGCTCGAACGGATGGATCGCATCGAACGGCCCCGCCGCCTCAGGAGTCCGGGCACCATTCGTCTTCGTCCGCCTCCCCACAGCGGAGTGGAGGTCATGCGCCTCGATGATGCCGGGCTAAGCTATGACGGGTCACGCTGGGTGTTGCGACATCTTGACCTGCGGATCACGCGCGGCGAGAAGATGGTCCTGGTTGGGTTGAACGGACTGGGCAAGACGACGCTGCTGCGCATGCTTGCGGGGACGCTCCCCCTTTCGGAAGGGCGGCGGGTGGTTGGCCACAAGGTCGTGCTGGGATACCAGTCGCAAGACTTTGCCGAGACCATGAATCCGCATCAGACCGTCTACGAGGCAGTGAAGTCTGTGGCGGTTGATGTGCCTGACCAGGAAGTGCGGACGCTGCTCGGTGGTTTCGGGTTCTCGGGCGACAGCATTGATAAGCCGGTACAGGTGCTCAGTGGTGGCGAGAAGATCCGCGTGGCCTTTGCGCGGTTGCTGATCAAGCCCCCCAACCTGTTGCTGCTCGACGAACCTACAACACACCTCGATATCCAGGCCCGCGAGGCGCTGGAGAAGGCGCTGGCCAGCTACAGCGGGACGCTCTGCCTCGTGACGCACGATGTCGACTTCGCGCGGCGAGTGGCCACATCGGTCGTTGCGATGACTCCGCCCGGGATCACGCCCTACGCCGGTGGTTATGACTACTATAGGGAACGTATCAAACGAGCCGGGCAGGCATCGGCTGCCCCTGTGGCAACCAAGACGCGAGCAACCAGCGTGTCGGCTCCGGGAGATAAGAAGGTGCTTCGGCGCGAACGCGCGCGCGAACGCGAGGACCGCCGCGCCGCCCAACGTCAACTCAAACAGACCATTCGCAAGGCGGAAAAGCGTATCGAACTGATGGAAGGGGAGAAGGCCGACGTGCTGAAGGGACTGTCCGACCCCCATCCCGATACGGATTTCGAGACACTCAACCGACGACTGAAGGACCTCCAGGATGAGATCGATTACGCCACGCGCCAATGGGTGGCCGCTGCGGAGGAGCTTGGAGAGTAGGCGCTGCCTGGCACGTGCAAATAGCTCAGTGTGAGCTTGACCGGTGGATCGTCCGGCCCTACCTTTAGTGGTGATGATATCAGCAAGGTTCCAATTCACACTTATGACGATCACGGCGCTGCTCGCGGCGTCGTGTGTCTGGGCGCAGGATCCTGCCGTGGAAGCATTCGGCGAGATGGAGCCGGAAGGCATACAGCGCAAGCACGCCGGTTTCTGGCGTCGGCCGGAACGAGAGACCCCGGCAGAGCAGCTTTCCTACGCACAGGCGTTGGAGGCCGAGCGCAGGAGGCGCAAGGCTGCCCGCCAGTACCGTGCGCTGGTCCACGAGTGGCACGATACGCCCGAAGCCGTTAAGGCACAGCGGGCCTACGCCGGCATTCTCGAGGATAGGGGCAAGTATGAAGCGGCCTTCAACGAGTTCCAGTACCTGATCCACTTCTATGCGGGTCAGTTCGACTACGGCGATGTGCTGGACCACCAGTTTAGGATCGCCAATGGGGTCATGAACCGACGCCATGGCGGGCTATTTATCTTTCGGGGCTTCAAGTCGCCCGAACGCGCACTGCCCCTGTTTGTGCAGATCTCAAAGAACGCGCCGACGTGGGAGAGGGGACCGGAAGTCCAGTTCTTCATCGGGTGGATACAGGAAGAAGACAAGCAGTACGACGCGGCTATTCGTGCCTACGACAAGCTTCGCCAACGGTGGCCGCGCAACGAGCTGGCCG
>JAOZSS010000195.1 GCA_029939545.1 Kiritimatiellia bacterium
ATGGGGGGCGCTTAGTCGCATGAGTGAGAGCGGAAGACCGGTTACACCCCTTCGCTATTACGTGTGTCGAGGACTGTTGAGGGGCGCCCTGTAAGGAGGGGGTGTGCCTGAAGGATCGCTGCGCCCTGATCTCCCTCATCAACGAAGGCGCCCCCATCTCCGCCACTCGGGAACTGACCCGCCTGGAGATTAAGTGGAAAGAAATCACCGATATCCTGATGCGCTTGATGCAGGGAGCCATAAAGGAAGCGCCTCCACCTCAGCATATTCATGGTCCGAGTGATCGGTATGCGCTTGAGTGTGCGTGTGAATTGCGATATCTCGTTACGGATTGATTCATCCAAGCTCATCTTCAAGACACACGTTTGAGCGAAACTTTTGATGGAGAGAAGTATGCGGGTCTACAATCTTGTCAGGATGGCCACGCGGACACTTGCGTATCATGCTTTACGCAAACGCTGCCCTGTGAACGTCATGCTTGCCGTGACGAACCGATGCAATGCGCGCTGTCACTACTGCCAGATTCCGTCTCGTACTGCAGATGATATACCGCTTGATCGGGTTCTCGGGATGATAGACGAGATGGCTGAGGTGGGCACTGTCCGACTGGGGTTGTGGGGAGGCGAGCCCCTCATGCGGGATGACATAGGCACCATAATACGTCACGCGAAGAGCAAGGGTTTCTATGTGACGATTGACAGTAATGGGCTCCTGTGGAAAGAACGACACGGCGATCTTGGGGGCCTTGACCACGTGGTGTTTGCCGTTGATGGAGATGAAGAGGCCCATGAGGCCAATCGCGGCGCTGGCACTTATGCACGGGTGAGAGAGGCTCTGGATATCGCGGTGGGCACAGAGGGTCTATCCGTGTGGACATTGACCGTTCTCACAAAGAACAACCTGCACTGCATAGACACCATGATTGAGACAGCACAACAGCTTGGTATTCACTGTGCATTCCAGGTACTGCACCACAACGATGCTCTGGGTCGGAATCATGATACGTTGATACCCTCGAATAAGGAATACCGGGAGGCCGTTCGCCACCTCATCCTTCGGAAGAAGGAGGGCGCTCCCATTGCGTCGTCATTCCGGTACCTGAAGTACCTGTTGAGCTGGCCCGACTATCAACAGCCGACTTTAGAGGGGCAACATGAAGGTTTGAGCTGCAAGGCGGGATCCCTCTACTGCAATGTCGATGCAGACGGCAGCGTCTACGCGTGCAGCCTGCTCATCGGTACCGTTCCTGCACAGAACGCCTTGGAGGTAGGGTTTCGGAAGGCCTTCGACGAGATACCCCCGTCTCCCTGTCAGGCATGCTCTGCGACATGTTTCACGGAGTACAACTACATCTACGCGTTGGACCCATTGTGCATTGCCGAATGGATGAAGACAACGTGCCGCTGGCCCGGCCGATAGTTGGGTCTCGCATGGCTCTCCGTTCCCTGGAAGCGAACGATACCCCCACCCTACGCAGGTCGGCCTCGTGTCAGGAAGAACTGCGCCCAGCGGGCTGCAGCGCCGAGTAGCTGTCCGCCCTGCAAGCCATACAGCTTGATTGAGCGTATGCCGTGCGAGGCAAGGAACACGATTGTGAACAGCCTGTTCGGTCGGCGCTGGATCAGGCGCCGAATGGATCGCTCAAGACGCGGATGAAACACGGCGAGGGCAAAGAACTTGTGCAGGTTCACCAGTTGATCGATGCCCGACTGACGAAGCGGACTGGATTCGAAATACGTGCGGCTGATCCGGTCAACGTAGTCGTCCGCAACCAGACCACGCGCCTCGCATAGATCTGCCAGGACGGTGCCCGGATAGGGTTGAAAGATGGAAACCGAGACCATGTCGGGATGGCACTCGCGATTGAGATCCACGGTCTCAAACGCCTCCTCCACCGTTTCTGTTGGAAGCCCGACCATGTTCGTGGTTTCGAGTTTCATGCCGGCAGATTTGATCATATGGGCCGCCGCCACGATGTCCTTGCGGCTGATACTGCGCCCCATGATCTCGCGTCGAACGCGGTCACTGCCCGCCTCAACGCCGAACGATACCATCCAGCATCCGGCGTTCTTGAGGTCTGAGCAGAAGGTCTCGTCAAACGTACCGACCCTCAGGTGGCAACTGAACGGCAGAGCCACCTGCTCCCGGTAGGCATCCAGAAATGCCCGCGCCCACTCCTTATCGAGCCCGAAGATATCGTCGGCGATAAGGACGGACTTCAGTCCCCAGCGGTCACGGACCTCGCGCATCTCGCCGATCACATGCTCGACGCTTCGGGAACGGACCGCAGGACCACCAAACTCTCTATGCATGGCGGGCCCCAGACAGTAGGTGCAAGAGAAAGGACAACCGCGACCGGCCAAGAAATAGCGCAACGGTGTGCCGTGGCACGCAAAGGCGCTGTGGTACAGATCGCGGTCAACAAAAGGAAGGCTATCAAGGTCTGCGACCGGCGCACGGACGGGTGAAGATGCGGGATCCTCGCCTTTGCGGACCAGGTTAGCGATGGGACCCGGTGGCCGCTTCCCGTCTATTTCATCCAGAAGTTCAAGCAAGGCGGCTTCGCCTTCGCCACGGCAGATCGCATCCACGGCCGGATGATTCAGGACCGAAGAACAGGCTGTGGCATGCGGCCCACCCAACACGACGAGGGCCGCAGTGTGCTCTTTGACCGCCTGCGCCGCAGCCAACACGTCGTGGTGCATGCCCGTGGTTGCGCCGAACCCGACCACGGCGGCACCTGACCTGTGCACATCATCCACGACCCCGGATGGACTCCGGATGGACCCCAAATGGACGTCGTGGCCGGCATGACGACACACGGCGGCGAGCGTAAGAAGTCCATGTTGCTCGAAGGTTCCGACTTGGAACAGATGCACCACAGCCATAACGGTTCAGCCTCCCTGCAAGGAACGAAAGGGTTCACATTGCTGCCGGGACGGTACTGGAAACCGGCCACCGGGGTCAAGAATTGGGAAACTCTGTGTATCTCAGTCTTCTACCGTAGGCCATATAGGAGGTCCCTCGGCTTCGCTCGGGATGATAATTTCCTAGGGTTTGTTGTCATGCCGAGCGAAGCCGAGGCATCTCCAGTCCACTATCGGAGAGCTCAGGCACTTCACTTCGTCCGAGATCGTCACCCCTTGCCTGTAGCCATTTCAACCATTCCGTGCCCTGGAGCTGGGTTGTGCCATGCTGGGAGAATCAGACTGATAGGCTATAGGGCTACATGTGAAACAGACCGAAGACGATGGCACCGGCAATCGATGCAACTCCGGCGGCACAGAAAGCCGATCGCGCGCCCCCTTCCCGTGCCCGCTCAGCCAGGCGTGACACCAACATGTACACCACCGTCATGAAGAAGCAGAGAGCGGGCAGCCCACACTCGACGCCTATCCGCAACAGCAGGTTGTGCGGGACATCATGCGTCGCTCCGATTGCGCTCACGCCCGACAGGTGACAGGCCGTGCCAAACGCCCCTGGACCGTATCCGAGCATGGGTGACCGCGCCATGAGATCCATACCGACAGCCAGAAGGGCCAGACGGTCCCCGTTTGAGCCCTTTGCTGGATCGAAGATCGACAGCAAGCGATCCCGAACCGCGGGAACGGTCATCGCCGAGATGCAGCCCACGGCAAGAAAATAGAGTGCCCAACGGCGGCTACGGCGGTAGACCAGCATGGCGGCGAGTGCCTCGACTCCAACGGCTATCCAGGCGGCACGCGAGAAGGCGAGAGCCATACCGGTCACCACAACCAGCACACCGAGCGCCGCGCACCGCCGCGTCCACCCACGGGCATGAACAGCACCCGCGACAGTGAGGGGCAGTGAAGCCACGAGAAAGAATGAGAACACTCTGTCAAACGCTCGGCCGGGAACACCGTCCAGTGGGGCGAGAGAGTACCACGGGAGGTAGGACCCGGAGAAGCCGGCTACATGCCCAGCAAACCGCATCCCCACGGCCAGGACGCAGCCGCCAGCCAGTATCGCAGAAAAGCCAACGGCGCTCCGCCAGCCAACGTCTCCCCTGTTGAACGCTTCGCGCAGAGCTTGAAGGACGGCCACACCCAGGAGCACGACTGCGCTCACGAGCAGGCTCAGTATAGGATTCAGCCCGGCAACCGATGCTGACAGCAGCAGCACAGCAGCGAGAAGAAAGACGCGATCGAAAACAGACGTTCGAACCGGCCGCCACGATGGACGTGCATATCTGAGCAAGTGGACCCCCGCGAGCACAGCAGCCAGGAACAACG
>JAOZSS010000041.1:0-10180 GCA_029939545.1 Kiritimatiellia bacterium
CATCGTTGTCCTCCACACCAGTGGCCACCTCTTCCTCGATCTTCTCCTCGACCGGCGGCGTCTCTTGCACGGCGGGTTCAGCAGCGGGCTGAGACTCGGGCTCCGGGGCAGGTGCCGGGGCCGGAGCGGGTGTGGGTGCAGGGCGCTCCTCCTCTTCCGTATCGCTGCTGGCGTAGTAGAGGCTCTTGTAGTCCTTGGCGTAGCGGGAATAGCCATAGCTGTAATAGGCGGACGAGTGCCGTCCCATCCGTGACACCAGTACATTGTTGAGAACCGAGCCGAGGATATTCGCCGACACACTGTCGAGCTGTTCGCGTGCCCGTTGCAGCAGTGTACGGGTGCTTGTGCCAGACTTCACCACGACAATCACACCGTCGCACAAAACCCCCATCACGCTGGCGTCGGACACAAACAGAACCGGCGGTGTGTCGACAATGACCCAGTCGTAGTCCTTCTGCATCTCCTCCATAAACTCACGCATCCTGGCCGATCCCAGCAGTTCAGATGGATTGGGCGATGTCGGCCCTGCCGTGATCACGTCGAGGAACTGGTCGGTCTCTTTGTTGATCTCGATGCGGTTGACGGCATCACGCCAGGCGCACTCTCCGATCAAAATACTCGTGAGGCCGTCCGTGCGCTCAATACCCAGCGTGCGGTGGAGCATGGGACGGTGCAGGTCACCATCAATCAGCATGACGCGCTTGCCGGTCTGTGCAATCGAGAGCGCCAGGTTTGAACAGGTGGTGGTCTTGCCTTCCTGCGGCCGGCAGGATGTGATGGCCAACGTACGGACAGTATTGGCCGGCACGGAGTAGAAGAGACTCGTGCGGATGCCCCGGTAAGCCTCAGCAACGGATGACACCGGTTCGGTGACTACCATCATGCCGCGGCGGTGCCGATCGGCGTGATGCTCGTCGGGGGGGGCTTCCTGCGGCTTGTTGAACCACTCGGGACGCATCATAACAAGGCGGTCCCGAACCATCGTCTTGACGTCCCGCAACATGTCTTTGACGAGTGAATGCTCCGCCGCGTCCGTCGCGTCATGATCCGGACCATCGTCTCCTCCCAGAATCGAGGGAACAAACCCCAGCAGGGGAACGGTCAGTCGCTCCTTGAGATCCTCCGGCGTTTTGACCGTGTCATCCAGGTTCTCAAATACGAATGCGAGGCCCACGCCGAGCAGGAGACTGATGACTATTGAGAGAGCCACCGTACGCTTGACGCCCGGACTGACAGGAACAGTGGGAGGCTTGGCCTGTTCCACGATACGAACGTTGGTCTGGATCAAACCGCTGCTCACGTCGACCTCACGCATGCGCTCCACAAGCGCGTCGAAAAGACGGCGATGCCGGTCAACGGCATTCTGCAGACGGGTGAGCTGGAAGTCTTCCTTCGCCAGTTCGAGCGCCGATTCTTTCTGCGCGTCGTACTGGCGACGCAACTCCTGCTCCTCACGGCCGAGCATGTCGAACCGGTTGCGCTCCGACCGGACCGCACTTATCAGCGAGGTGCGGAGCTGGTCGAGCAACAGGGCCACTTTCGAGTCAGAGGCTTGGAGTAGCGGATGTGCCGCACCGTAGGTCTGGGCCAGCATGGAGCGCTCTTCCCGGGCGGAGGCAAGGGCCTGCCGGGACTCGGCGAGCGTCCGGTCTTCACTGATGACGGGCAGGGAAAAGAGCGAGCGGTTGGCGACCTCGTCATCCATCCTGTCGGACGCCACAGCCTTCTCCATAACTCCGATCTGCGATTCGAGTTCGATGCGCAGCAGTTGCACCTCCGTCAGCTTGCGGTTGAGGCTGTTCAAGCGCTCGATAGCCGGCTGCGGCTCACCACCGGTCGTGGAAACCGAAACACCCTGGGCCATCTCGCGGAACTCCTGCAGAGCCTCCTCCGCCTTGAGCAGCGCAAGCCTCTCCTTCTCTTTCTCGCGCTCGAGCTTGACGAAGGCATCGCCGAGCGACTCCTCGCGGATCTGGCGGTGATAGACTTTGAAGGCTTCTGCCACGTGGTTGGCCAACAGAACCGTAGTCTCCCTTTCACGGCTGTACGCCGAGATGTCCACAAAATGGGTCTCGCGCACATGCACGGCCTCGACTCTTTCCTGCAGGCGCTCCCACACCTCCTGAAGCGGGGCCGGCGACGCTCCCAGCATGGCAAGCAGAGAACGCCTCAACTCCTTGAGAAGCGATGTCCGGCTGAAATCAGGATCCCGTTCCACCACCGATCTGATTCTCGAACTGTTCACTGCAAGCTCCAGCACGGAACGACTCCGAACGAGTTGGGTCTGTGTCCCATAGTAGGCATCATCCCAGCGCCCCCCCTCGAGACCGCCGCGATCAAACTGCATGACATTGGGCGTCTGCTGCTCAACGAGGACGCGCGCCGTCGCCATGTAGATGCGGGGCTGGCGCACGCCGCGGATCAGACCCAGGGTCGACCCGATGATCAGAAGCGAGACAATGATCCATACACGTCGCTGCAGAATCCCGAGGTAATAGGGCAGCAGGGACTGGTGGTGTTGGAGTGAAGGTGCCGACGTCGGGGAGGATTCTATCGACTGATTGATCTCTGTCATGCGCTCTCTTTTCCAGCCTATCCGGCACAGATATGAATCATGTGTTCCGCCTACAGCCCCGGCGTCAAGCTGGCCCCGGCCGACACGGAGGGCCGGATGAACTCAGCCATCCGGGCAAAGAAACCTGAACCGATCACGAGCGTGTACCCCGTCTCCATATAGATAGGTGGCCGTTGGCCACGCGCAATCTTCGTAAGATCAACTGAAACTACTTGCCGGCCAGTGGGGTTGTCAATGATCAGAAATGAGTTTTGGGCCCGTGCTGCACCCGACAAGCCTCCGGCCATGGCAACAGCCTGTAGTGCACGAACCCGTTTGCGGTCGTTCAACTCGAAGGCACCCGGACGCTGCACATAGCCTAGCACATACACGTACTCCTGTCGTCCCGGGGGCACGGTCACGATATCTCCGCCCACAACAGGAAGATTCAGCCGAATATCGCCATCATCCAACAGTCCTTCCAAGTCCACCGTAATCAGGTCAGTCTCAAGACCGGCCAGATCATTCCCGGCGGCATCGTCGGCTCCCCCCGCATCATCCATCTCATCGGCCGCCGCTACGACCTGCTCAACCACTGCCTCAATGGATTCGTCAACGTCTTCCTTCGCTTGCTCTGCCGCTTCCTCGGCCTCCAGAGCGGCCACGAGTTCGACAATATGGCTCCCTGTCCAAGGCTCGGGCACGTCCTCCACCGGGGCCAGGCTGGCAGGTAGGGGCTCGACATCAGGAGATGGCGCATTCGCTGCACCTGATCCATCGGCGGTTTCACCACCCTCGCCTTCAGCCGGTGCGCGTCGGCGCACGATAAGTAGATCGTTGCCGGCGGCGGTACTGAGGCCATCGGCCATGGAAAGGACCTCCAACACACTGCTCTGGTTGTGCCGCAGGTAGTAGACGCCGGGTTGGCCGACGGCACCAGTCACGACAACCGGGGCACTACGGTATTCCGTAACCGCTACGTCAACCTGTGGATCCTGCAGGTAGTTCCCCTTGTAGGCCGCAATGACATGGTTCTGGAACTGGCGGGCTGTCATCCCGGCACAAGGGAGTGCACCCACCAGCGGGAGCGTGATGGTTCCATCCTTGCTGATGGTCCGCGTGAGCTCGGACACTTGATCGGGCGCGTCAAGGGCCAGGACACCGATGGTCATAACATCGTCGGAACCGAGCGTGTAATCCTCGTCAACACTCTGTTTCTGACGCTCCCACTCGGTCAGGATCTGGGCGAGCTGGGTGGCGCGGCGCAGCCCCTCTTCCTCGATGCTGTCCTTCACGTACGCCTTGCCAGAGTCAACCACGTCACCCATGCGCGCGATTGGTCTACCGAAGTCCTGGCTGCTACAGCCAGCCATGACAATCAGCAAGGCAAGCATCATCCACAAGCAGACACATTTCATCGTTATGCCATCCTGGGTGGAAAGGTTATAGAGAAAAAGGCGGCATCAGCTCACGCCTCTGCCACCTTTCCCGGATGCCCATCCGATAGACGGGCATCGTCCGTGAACTCCAGTTATCACGAGCCTTCAAGGACTCATGACTTGGGGAAGTGCCATTGCCGTTGCCCCGGGAATCAACACGGGCATCATGGGCAAGCGCTTCGGAACCACAATCACCAACCCGTGGGGCTGAGGGGTAACTCCAGCACGCGCCGTCAGAATACGCATGTCAATCCGTACCGGTCCTACCGTTACGTAGTGAGAGCCTTCGGTCATCTTAGGAACCTCAAAGACACCGTCTTTGTTTGTCCGACTCCTGAAGATGACTTTCTCGCTCTCAGCGTTCCACAGGCGAACCCGCAGACCACTAACCGCAGTCTCACCATCCGGCAACAGCACAACGCCCCGCACCCTGGCCGGTAACACCGACAGGTCCGGAGGCGCTGCGTAGGTTGCCCCGCATACGAACGCAACCAGCAGCACTGCCATCATTACAGTACGCGTTTTCATCATGTCTCTCTCTTTCTGTGCACAATACAGACTGGTCCCAGTCTTGAGGCTGGTTTTACTCCTATACGGGGTCGACTGTCAACCCTAAATCCAGTAAAAAGATGAGCAAGCAGACGGCGTATTCAAAGCGCAGACACATCAGACTAGACCGCTTCCGCAACACGGTCGCTGGCCACGGCCCACAGCACCCCCATTCCGGCCGCGTTCTGCCTGTCGAAAAATGCCAAAAAGGGGGTTGCCTTTTGTTTGGCTCACGTGTAGGTTCGCTATTGGATGAAGGCAGGGGCCACGAAAAACGGTCCAAAGAAAGTGAGGAGAGATATGAACAGACTTATGACTCTACTTGCCGTGTTGATCGCATTCGCCGTGGTCACCACCACCGTGACGGCCGCTGAGGGAAGCGACCAGCCGGCCGAGATGGAAGAAGTGAACCTCGACGAAGAGACTGTCGAGTTGGAGGAATACGATTTTGATGATGGCGGCTCTAGTATTGAGCTGGACTTCGTCCTCAACGCCATACCGGCGGCCCTCCTGATCGACATGAGCGGCGACAACTTCGGCTTTGACGTCGATAGCGGCGATGGCACAAGCCGTAGCGAGTCGTCGTCGGTCTACTTGATGCCGAACATTGCGGTCGGCGTCGGGGTTAGCATCATTGACAAGATCTATGTGGATGGCCTCCTGGGGGGCGGGATTCTGGTCAACGAGGCGCTGCGCTCCTTCTTCGTTCAGGGAGCCCTCTCTGTAACGTTCCAGCCAACGCAGTCGTTCAACATCGGTCCGCGGATCGGCCTGATCCACTTTCTCAGTACCGAGTGGCTGGATGACCAGGGCATGGCGGAGGAAGTGGACTTCGAGGACACGACCGGGTTCATGCTTGGATTGCAGATCGCCATGGGCGACCGCGTCCGCTACCTCGTCAACATCGACTACATCACGATGGACTTCGATGTGAACGCGCCGCTCGGCGTGACACCGGATGATGACTCGTTCGAGCTGGAAGGTCTGGCCGTACAGTTCGGCGTACGCGGCGAATTCTAGGCGGACGCCAGTTCGTGCAAGCGAAGCCCTGCTGCCGCACCTGCGGCAGGAGGGCTTTCTTGCGTGGTGATGCCCCGGGCCAATCAGTGTAGTAGAGTCGTTGACACCAAGACCATGGGAGACTGATGAAACGAATACTGCGTACTTATCTCACGGCTGCGCTTATTATGCTCTGCTGTATGGTCGGCCTGTCTCGTGCCGACATGGCGGCGGCATCCCATGAATCGTTCCGGCATGCTGAGCAGCTCGAGAAGGACGGCAACTATGCTGATGCCTACGGGGTCTACGAGAAACTCCTGCTGGCAGCCGACACGGCAAGCCCTTACCTGGAACGTAGCCTTCTGCGCGCCTCAGGCTGTCTCCGGCGACTGAACCGTGGAGGCGAAACCGACGCCTTGCGCAAGAAAGTAATAGACCAGCATGCCACCAACTGGCGTCTCCTGCTGGCCGCCGCACGCGATATCTTTGGTGACCAACACCACGGCTTCAAAATTTCCGGCGCGTTCAAGCGCGGCCAGCATCGGGGTGGCGGCGAGTACATGGGGTGCTTCGAGCGCGACAGGGTCCGGGCTCTACAGTGGCTGCTCCAGGCAGAGACAGGTCTCGATCAAGATCGCGAACACTCCCCCTCAGACGCGTCCGGGTTCTACCTCTTCCTTTCCGATGTGCTGACCGGACAGCGAACCGGCAACAGGGCCTGGCGCCTACAGTCCCTGACCGATATAGAGACGCTGCCTCCCTTCCAGGAAGGACGCTGGGGGCATCACCAGCCCACCCAAGGCGCACCGGTCGATCGCGCCGGCAAGGTCGTGCTATACGAAATCCCCGACCACTTCACGGACGCACAGAGCGATGGCGAACGGTGGCGCTGGGCGCTGCAACGCGCCGAAGAAGCCAATCCGTCCGTTGCCCCGGCAACCCGCCAAACCTACGCCCAATTTCTACACGGACAGTTCGGCGTACAGACGATGGTTCAGATCTCCCACTACCTGCGCCGCCCCTACGACGAAACAACCGACGACCGGCAGAACCGCCTCTCGCTCCCCACGCTGCGCGATGGCGAAACACTGGCCCGCCTGGCCACCGGCATCCAGCGCTTCGCCCTCCCGCCCGCACACCACTTCATCGCCCGCTTCAAGGCGCTGGCTGCCAGCAACAATGCCGGGGTCAGCCAGCAGGCCCTGAACCAGCTCGCCCGCATCTACGAGAACCGCCGCCAGTACGAACGGGCCGCCGACACCTGGCGCGAGAGCATCGCACGGCACGGCGACGGCAGCGACAAGTGGAAGCAGAAGCGCCTTGACCAGATCGAGGGCAACTGGGGACAGTTCGAACCCGGCAAGGTACAGCCCAGCGGCAACGACCCGGTGCTGGAGTATCGCTTCCGCAACGGCACCGAGCTGGCGCTTACGGCCAAACGGATCAACGTTCCCAAGCTGCTGCGAGACGTACAGAACTACATCAAGTCCAACCCGTCCCGACCGGACTGGCGCAAGCTGCAGATCGACAACATCGGCTATCGTCTGGTGACGGAGAACCAGGAGGAGTATGTGGGCACGGTCGCGGCCATGTGGCGCGAGCACCTCGACCCCGCCCCAGGCCATTACGACCGACGGATCCGCTTCACCGCCCCGATCATCGAGCCGGGCGCCTATCTCGTTAGCGGCAAGATGGAGGGGGGCAATACAAGCCATATCATCATCTGGGTCAGCAACACGGTTCTGCTGAAGAAGACCCTACAGAAGCAAGCCCTGCTCTTCGTGGCCGATGCACGGAGCGGTCGGCCGGTGCCCGGACTCAACATCGAATGCTTCGGCTATCGCCGCAACTACCGGCGGGACAAGTCGGGGAAGGCGCGGACCGAGACAGAGACCGCCCATTTCGCGGCCTTCAGCAATCGCGACGGCATGGTGATTGCCGACGCCGACGAACTGGGCGATGCCTATCAATGGTTGATCGTTGCCACGAGCGAGGAGGGTGCGGACGCTGAGGGCGTCGACCGGTTCGCCTACCTCGGGTTCACGCGTGTGTGGCATCCGGGCCCGAACCGGCAGAGCTATAACCGGACGAAAGCGTTTATCATGACCGATCGGCCGGTCTACCGTCCCGGCCAGCCGATTCATCTCAAGACCTGGCTACAGCAGGCAAGCTATCAGCCCGACCATGAAGCCTCGTTTGCCAACCAGGAGATCACGCTGCTGATCAAAGATCCCCAAGGCTCGACACTCTATACCGGCAAGCATACCACCGATGGGTTCGGAGGTGTGGCCTTCGACTGGACCCCGCCGGCAGATGCCCGCCTCGGCGTCTACCGCATCGAAGTGCAGCGCTACGGCAGCAGCACGTTCCGCCTGGAGGAGTACAAGAAGCCCGAATTCGAGGTGACGGTTGACGGCCCCGACAAGTCGATCCGTCTCGGCGACAGTATCGCATTTACAGTCAGGGGGCAGTACTACTTCGGAGCTCCGGTTGCTAAAGGAACGGTCCGTTACAAGGTGAAGCGACGTGCGTACAACGACTTCTGGTACCCAATTGAGCCGTGGGATTGGCTCTACGGCAACGGTTACGGTTGGCTGGGCAGCGACTGGACCTGGTTCCCCGGCTGGCACCGCTGGGGCTATCCACGCCCGCAGCCGCTCTGGTTCCCGCGTCCCGAGCCGCCGCCCGCGCTGGTCGCGGAAGGTGTAGCCCCGCTGGGCGAGGACGGGACACTGACCGTCCGCATCGACACCGCGACGGATGCGGAGCTGTATGGCGATATCGACCAGCGCTACGAAATCACCGCCGAAATCACCGACGCCTCGCGACGGACCATCGTAGGCTCCGGCAGCGCAACCGCCACTCGCGCGCCATTCCGGGTTTGTCTCTGGGCCCATCGCGGATTCTACCAGGTGGGCGACACGATCCGGATCGAGGGCTCCGCACGCACAATCGACGGCAACCCCGTGCCCGGCCAGGCCTCAATACGCCTACTTCGCATTCGTTACGACGGCAACACACCCACTGAGACCGCTGTTCAGAACTGGTCCTTGAAAGCCGATGTCGAGGGACGCTTCCACCTGCAGATGGAAGCCGACCAGCCGGGGCACTACCGCGTCTCATGCATGTTCACCGACCGCCAGGGCAACACGATCGAAGGGGCCCAGATCCTGACGATACGCGGAGAAGGAAGCGGCGACTTCCGGTTTGATACGCTTCAATTGGCGGTTGAGCGTTCCACCTACTCACCGGGCGAGAAGGCCGAACTGTTGATCGGTACGGCAGCTCCCGACCAGACCGTCCTGCTGTTCGAGCGCCCCGTCAACGGTTCCTATTCCCTGCCACGGGTCTTGCGCATGGACGGACACACCGCCCTGCGCCAACTCAGCATTCGGGCCGCCGACCGGCCCAACATCTTCGTCGAGGCGTTGACGATCCGTGACGGCAAAATCCGGACCGTGGTGCGCGAGTTGCTCGTGCCGCCCGATGATCGCGTGCTTAGCGTAGAAGCCACCCCTTCCGCCGAAGACTTCGAGCCCGGCGAGCCAGCCCGTATCAAGCTGAGTGTGCGCGACGGAGAGGACCAACCCGTTGTCGGCGCCTGCGTGATCAGCGTGTACGACAAGGCACTCGACTATATTGCCGGCGGCGACACCATTCCGGATATCCGCGCCTTCTTCTGGAAGTGGCGGCGCAACCACTCGGTTCAGCAGAACAGCAACATCGACCGCTGGTTCCACAACCTGAGCCCCCCAAAGGCCGCCACCATGATGCCAATCGGTGTCTTCGGGCACACCATCGCCACTGACAACGGGGCGGCCCAAGGAGGAGGGCAAACGCTCCGTCGCGCCAAGGGTGGCCCGGTCCTGATGGAGGCCATGGCCGCGCCCATGGCGGCCGACAGCGTTGCCGAGATCAAGTCGGTTGGGGCTCCAGGCGGGGGCGGTGCCGCACCGGTTCAACCAGCCATCCGCAAGGCATTTGCCGACACCGCCTATTGGAATGGCCTGATCAACACCGACAGCAACGGCATGGCCGAGGTGGCGTTTGACATGCCGGAGAATCTGACGGCCTGGCGCATCCGCACCTGGGCGCTCGGGAACGGTGCGCGCGTCGGCGAGGCGTCGACCGAGGTGACCACCAGCAAGGACCTCCTGCTGCGACTCCAGGCACCGCGCTTTTTCGTGGAGCAGGATGAAGTCGTCCTCTCGGCCAACATTCACAACTACCTTCCCGATACGAAGCAAGTGCAGGCCGTCCTCGAGCTTGACGGGGCCTGCCTCCAGCCCATGCCGGGCACATCACTGAAGCAGTGGGTGGCCATCGGTCCCGGGGCCGAGACCCGCGCCGACTGGCGGGTCAAGGTGCTGCGCGAAGGCGAAGCCGTGGTCCGGATGCTGGCGCTGTCGGATGAAGAATCCGACGCCATGGAGATGCGCTTCCCGGTCTACGTCCACGGCATGCTCAAGACCGATACGTTCAGTCGCGTGATTCGACCCGAGGAGCGTTCCTGCCGGATCGATTTCACGGTGCCGGCCAAGCGCCGCCCCGCAGCCAGCCGACTCGAGGTGCGCACGTCGCCGTCGCTGGCCGCCAGCCTGGTGGACGCCCTCCCCTACCTGGCCCACTATCCCTACGG
>JAOZSS010000041.1:10280-15500 GCA_029939545.1 Kiritimatiellia bacterium
ATGGTCCGCGAAGGCATCAAGCGCCTGGTCGCGATGCAGGTATCTGACGGCGGCTGGGGCTGGTTCTCCGGCTGGGGCGAGCGCTCCTCGCCACACACGACCGCCATCGTGGTGCAGGGGCTCCAGAAAGCCAATCGCCATGGCGCCGCCGTGCCGGCCAGTGTAGTGAAGCGCGGACGCGACTGGTTAATGAATTACCAGGCCGAGCAGCGGCGGCAGCTCGACAATGCCCCCGCGCGCATCAAGCCGTGGAAGGCGCATGCCGACAACCTGGATGCGCTGGTCTACACCGTGCTTGCGGAGGCGGGCCAGGACGACGACACGATGCGCGGCACCCTCTATCGTGATCGCAACCATCTCTCCGTCTACAGCAAGGCGTTGCTCGGCGTGGCGATGCACCAGCTTGGCCACATCCGGGAGCGTGACATGCTGCTGCGCAACGTGGAGCAGTACCGGGTGGACGACAGCGAGAACCAAACCACCTATCTCGAGCTGGGAAATGGCGGGACCTGGTGGTGCTGGTATGGAAGCGACTCCGAGGCACACGCGGCCTACCTGCGCCTGCTCAATGCGGTCGACCCCAAGAGCGCCCGGACGGCGGGCCTCGTGACCTACCTGCTCAACAACCGCAAGCACGGCGCCACCTGGGACTCCACGCGCGACACGGCCTACTGCATTGAGGCGATGGCGGAATACCTGTTGGCGAGCGGCGAACGGTCGCCCGAGATGACCGTGACGCTCGCCCTCGACAGGCAGACACTGCAGCGTGAGACCATCACGCCCGACACACTCTTCAGCCGTGACGACGCCTTTGTGCTCAGCGGAGAAGCCGTGACCGCCGGTGCCCATCGCCTGGAGGTCGAGAAGGAGGGAGACGGTCCGCTCTACGTGAATGCGGCCCTGACGGTCTTTACGCTGGAAGAGATGATCCGCGCCGCCGGCCTCGAGCTCAAGATCGACCGACAGCTCTACCGCCTGCATCACCAGCCACTCCAGGCCCAGGCTCCTGGCGCACACGGGCAGCCTGTCGGCCAGAAGCGGGAAACCTTCTTCCGCGAAGCCATCACGCATGCCGCCACGCTGAAGAGTGGCGACCTGGTGGAGATTGAGCTGACCGTGACGAGCAAGAACGACTACGAGTATATCGTGATCGAGGACCGCAAAGCCGCCGGGATGGAGTCGGTGGCCGTGCGCAGCGGGTATACGGAAAAGGGGCTGCGCGCCTATGTCGAATATCGCGACGAGCGAGTCGTGTTCTTCGTGCAATCGCTGGCCCGCGGCCAGCACAGTCTCTCCTATCGCGTGCGTGCAGAAATCCCCGGTACGTTCAGCGCATTGCCCGCAAAGGCCTTCGGTATGTACGCCCCGGAGTTGACAGCGAACAGTAATGAGGTAAAGATTCGGATTAACGATTAACGATGGCCACACACTGGGCTTGTTGGCTCGGCGAGACACGTGACGCAAGCGACCACCACCGGCGCGCCCTAGTGGGACAGGTTGAGGAGACAACCACCACCGGGCTCGTCCCGGTGGAGTGCTGATTGGCACCGAGAAAGGGAAACGGAAAAAGGATCTTGCCCGGATAGCGCGAGAGGGGCGCTTCGCACCAGACTCGCTCCAATCCGGGCGCAAGAAAGTACGCGTTCGTGCCACAGGCAAGGCACAGTCAGGTGCTCCACCGGGACGAGCCCGGTGGTGGCATGTCACCAAACAGGCGTTGACGGACAGAACATATGGAAAGTATAGATAGTAGACGGGGAATTCACCTGCCACCAATACCACCGGCGCTGGCTCACGTGATGCCGTTCGTAGTGTGGCTGGCGTGCATGACGTTCTTCAAGGGGTTCGACCTCTACTGGGTGCGAACCGTTGCCACCCTGTTCGCACTGATCATCTTTCGCCCGTGGCGCTGGTACCGTGGACCACAGATCCGGCACTTGCCGGTTACGGTAATCGTGGGCGCGGTGGTGTGCTGGATATGGATTCTCCCGGAGTCGGCATGGATGCAGGCGCACGGCGCATGGTTCCACGCCTTCTACCAACATTTCCTCGTGCTCCCGGTCGGGAAGATTGCCGAGGTGGATCCCAAACCGGAACACATCACCATGGCCAAGTTGATGATCCGCCTCTGTGGATCAGCCTTCATGATAGCGCTGGCCGAAGAGGTATTCTGGCGTGGATTCGCCTACCGGCGCCTGCAGCAGGTTCGATTCATTGAGGCGCACCCCGAAGATTTCAGCATCTTTGCGTTCGCGATCGTGACGATCGCCTTCGGCTTTGAACACGCCCGCTGGTTCGTCGGCATCATCGCAGGCGTGGCGTACGGACTGCTCTACGTCAAGACGCGTAACCTCTGGTCCGCCATCCTGGCCCACATGATCACGAACTGGCTGCTGGGGCTGTACGTGCTCCGCACACAGGCGTACCAGTTCTGGTAGAGAAACGGCCCGCTCGGAGAGCGGGCCCTACCCAGGGCTCGGATCATTCCTGTGCCAGGTAGGGCCCGCGCTCCGCGCGGGCCGCAACATGACACGTCCTTCTGCCTACTCCGCCTTCTCTTCCTCCGCTTCCGGTGCGGCGGGGGTTTCGGTCGGTGCGGGTTCCTGGACCGGTTCCGGGGCTGGTGCAGGTTCGGGGACAGGCGCGGGCGGGGGCTGAGGCGCCGGGGCGGCTTCAGCCGGGGCGTCGCCACCGGCGGTCAGCGCACGATAGGCCACGGCATACATGCACCAGGAGATCGGCATGGTGACAATGACGCCAATGCCGCACAGTGCCGATCCGGCACTGCCAATCATACTCGCCACCAGAAAATAGCCGAGTAACGGCCAGATGTTCGGTTTGACCATCTCCAGGCTCTTCATCGATGCCGGCCAGAACGCCAAGTTCTTCTCAACAATAAGGAAGGGGGCAAACATGAGCAAGGCACCCAGGAAGAGGCCCACCACGCTGACCAGCGGTACAATGAGACCACAAGTTGCCAGCCCTATGAGGTAGGCCGCGAGCATGATCGCGCTCCATACCAATACGAATAGGAACGACTGCAGGAAGTAGCTGAATCCCTCGAATAACGTGCTCACCTCCGGCTTGCCCTGATTGTCGACCAATCTGAGCGTCACAAGAGCCAGCCCCGCCATCATCGGGCCGACAAGAATGCCAAAGCTCACACCGGCGAGCAACTGTGCCAGAGGAGGGCACCGGGAAGCATGAGTAGTCCCACGATATGAACAACCCATTGGGTAGGCGTGTAATGGGGTTTCTCCTCCATGCAGACGACTATGCCACAAAAGAAGAGAGAGCCGCAACTTGCGTTGCGGCCCCCCTTTGGCGTACCCGCCGTTAAATGCCCTTTGGTCAGTAGGGCCGAACTCTCTCTGTCCCAGTGTTGGGAGCGGTCCAGTTTCTCGAACCAACCTCGGGTCGCCTGTCGATAAAGCACTGGGCGTGCCAACATAGGGAATCTCCCGTACCTTGGCATTCTCTTGACAAACCACTGATAAACCCGCAGAGGCCCGTAACAACTGGCCAATTAGCGCGACAAGCACACGTCCAGAAGGGCCAAATAATAGAACTTAAGCCCTATGTCCCGTGTCTCAGGGGTGCTGAGACAGGTGAAACACGCGTATGCACCTTAGGGCTGATAACCCTTGGTGCTACTTCAGGCACTTGTCGCGGTCGGCCATACGTTGAAACATGGGACTGAGCTGCATATCGACCGCCTTGGCGAGACAGACCTCGTGGCAGCAGCAGCACTCGATGCACTGCTTGGGTTCCAGCACGGGCTTCTCACCCTTCTTCTGCGTGAGCGCGTCGGCCGGGCACATACGCACACAGAGTCCGCAGTAGACACAGCTATCCGAAAAGGTCGGTCGACACCAGAGCAGCGGGGCGAACAACCGTCCGAGCCACGAAGGTATCAGCCGCGACCGCAATGTATTGGGCAACGCCACGGGTTCAGCCAGCAGTGAGTCAGGATCGGCACCGACCACCTCGATCCGACGGTCATCATGCTCCCCCACCCCGCGCCGACGGAGAACCGACAGGTACGGCACGGCGCGCGGTGCCAGGCCCAACACGCGGCACATGCAGCGATCCAACGCCACGCCATCCGCACTGGCCGCGACAAACCCCATTGGCATCGGCTTGCCCGATGATGGTCCGTTGCCGGTCATGCCCACCACGCCATCGGCAATCGCGAGAGCCGGACGGACAACACCATAGATCGATGCCACTACGCGCCCGAAGTCAGCCGCATTGAAGTACTGCTTGTGCAGACCCGCCTTCGCCATGCCGGGGACGCAACCGTAGATGTTCTTCACCGCACAGGTCAGACTCATCAGCACATGCGTCTTGACCTTGGGCAGGTTAATCACCACATCGGCATCCAGTACGCGCTGTGCGACATCAAAGACCTGCCGGTCCTTCCTGAACTCACGCGCCCCGCCCAGCTCGAGCGTGATCAGCTCCACGTCCTCCTCGTCGCAAAGCGCCCGCATGCCGGTCCGCTCCCACACACGCTCGTGCTTGATCACGCTGGCCGGGCTGTCGCCGACGAGACAATCACCGCCGGCCTCCTTCACCAGCCGAATCGCAGCACGCACAATCTCCGGATGCGTCGTAATGGCGGCCTTGGGCGTGGAATCGGTCAACAGGTTGGGCTTGAGCAGAACGGTCTGTCCCGGCTGCACAAAGGCACGGATGCCACCAACCGCGTCCACCGCCGCACGGACCGCCGACTCAACGGCAGCCGACGCATAGACAGGACACTTCTCGAAAGCGACGATTGTGCTCGGATCGGAACTCATGCCGAAGAACAGTAGCCGCAAAGGAGCGCAAAGAACACAAAGAAAGCTCTCACCTGTTCGGCGCCGCTACCGCAGAAGAGAATCTTAGAGACGCACCATATTTCATACTTTTTCGTCGCTGCCTGTCCGCCTCTGGTGGAAAACACTGGAGAGTGTTGTCAGGATTGGGCGGTGCTATACAGCGTTGCAGCAGGAAAAGTATGAAATATGCGGGCTGTGACAGAGGGGTGTAACCGGTCTTCCGCTCCTGCCTGAGAGAGGAAAAACATAGAAAACAGGGTGGCTGATTGACTCAACCGGTATCTACATGTGGTAGGGCAGTGTTTCTGAATCAGCAGTTGAATGGTGGAGTCTTGGAACACGTAGTCGCTTTCTTAGTCGCGCCCCTTAGTCAGATACACTTAATCGAACTGCTTAG
>JAOZSS010000196.1 GCA_029939545.1 Kiritimatiellia bacterium
TGGAAACCCTTAGTCGAAACACTTAGTCTCTGCCCTGACTCGAGTACCCTTAGACAACTGCTTAGTGCTTGCTGGACAAACGGTTACAGACTGAGCCGTTGGACTAAGCGTATCGGACAAAGTGTGGGAACTAAGAAAGGGATGAAGTGTAGGGTGCGTTCGAAGGGATATATGGGGGCAGGAGGAGCTAACCGCCCACCCCCTTTACTTCCAAAATGAGAATTGCTGATACAGACCCCAAAGGGCTTGATCTTGCTGGGGCCGAAGTGATACATTGCGCGCTCGCTTGACCGTGATTGCGGGGCTGTAGCTCAGCTTGGTTAGTGGGTAGGTTTTCTATGGTGGGGCGGTAGCTCAGTTGGTAGAGCACCGCGTTCGCAACGCGGGGGTCGGGAGTTCGAATCTCCTCCGCTCCACTCTTTTCTGTTTAGGGAGACGACATAATGAGCAAGACGTATAAGATCGCTGTCTTGGGTGGCGATGGAACGGGGCCGGAAGTTGCCGTCGAAGGCGTGAAGGTTCTGAACGCAGCGGCCGACACCTATGGCTTCAAGCTGGACTACACCGATTTCGATTTCGGGGGCGAGCGCTATATTCGGACCGGCGAAGTACTGCCGGATTCCGCCTCGGGCGAGCTCTCGCAGTTTGACTCGATCTTCCTGGGCGCTATCGGTCACCCCGATGTGAAGCCGGGCATTCTCGAGAAGGGCATCCTGCTGCGCCTGCGCTTTGAACTAGATCAGTATATCAACCTGCGTCCGGTCAAGCTCTACCCGGGCGTCGATACGCCGATCAAGGACAAGGGGCCGGCCGAGATCGACTACGTGGTGGTGCGCGAGAACAGCGGCGGCATTTACACCGGTACCGGCGGCATCTCGCAGAAGGGCACGCCGAATGAGGTGGCCGTGCAGAGCATGGTCTACAGCCGCTTCCAGGTGGAGCGCTGCCTGCGCTATGCCTTCGATTACGCCAAGAAGCACGGCAAGAAAGCACGCGGCAAGAGCGACGAGAATACGCTCGGGTTGGTAGGCAAGACCAACGTGTTGACCTACGTGTTTGATCTGTGGGAACGCGCGTTCAACGAGATCGGCGAGCAGGACTACACCGATATTCGTCGCGATTACTACCACGTCGACGCCACCTGCATGTGGATGGTGAAGAACCCGGAGTGGTTCGATGTGCTCGTGACCGGCAACATGTTCGGCGACATCATCACGGACCTCGGTGCCATGACGCAGGGCGGTATGGGCATTGCTGCGGGCGGTAACATCAACCCGGAAGGCGTGAGCATGTTCGAGCCAATCGGCGGCTCCGCACCGAAGTACACGGGCCAGAACGTGATCAATCCGCTGGCCGCAATCTGCGCCGGCGCGATGATGCTGGATACGCTCGGCGAAACCGAGGCGGCCAACGCCATCGAGACAGTTGTCGCGGATGTGACCGGCACCAAGATGAAGAGCATGGCCGCCGGGCGTATGGGCTATTCCACCACGGAAGTGGGGGACTTGGTTGCTGCGGGCGTCGCTGGCTAGGAGGTGCTCCGGCCACGGGGAGGGCCATTGGGCTGGTGAGCGTGGGATACCACGCTCAAGGCCTGCATGGCCGGAGCTTGGGGTAAGCCTTCGCTTTGGATAGATGGTTGAGGAGTAGAGCCGTGAAGCAGTACAAGGTTGGATTGGTTGGTATTGGTGCCGTGGGTACCGAGATGGTGAAGATTCTGCGCGAGCGGAACTTTCCTGCGGAAGAGATTCGCATCATGGCCCGCTCCGCCCGTCGCGAGACGGTAGCGGGAGAGGACTTCGATGTTGTCGCTGCTTCACCTGAGGCGTTTGATGGTTTGGACTTTGCGTTTTTTGCCGGCACCGAGGGCGCCAAGGGTGCCTCGCAGACCTACGGGTGGGATGCGGTCGAGCGCGGCGTGATCGTGATCGATAACGGCGACGACTTCCGCATGGACGACCGGGTTCCGCTCGTGATTCCGGAGATCAATGCGGACGCATTGGATCACCACCAGGGGTTCGTGGCGAACCCGAACTGCTCCACGATTATTGGTTTGATGCCCTTGGCTCCGCTGCATCGCGCCGTGCCGATCCGCCGTCTTGTGGTATCGACCTACCAGTCGGTCTCCGGAACAGGCCGGAGCGCGATCGACGAGCTGGAGGCCCAGATGCGTGCCTATGCCGCCGGTGAAAAAATGGAGGTCAGCGTCTATCCCCACCAGATTGCTTTCAACTGCCTGCCGCAGATTGGCAGCCTGAAGGAATCGGTGCCCGGCTACACCAGCGAAGAGGCCAAGATGCTCTTTGAGTCGCGCAAGATTCTCGGGGCACCGGGTCTCCGGGTGTCCTCGACCTGCGTGCGCGTGCCGGTCTTGTACGCGCATTCCGAATCGATCAACATTGAGTTTACCGCACCGGTTACGCCTGAGCAGGCCCGCGAGCTACTCGCCGCGGCACCCGGTGTACAGGTGATCGACGACGTCCCGAACGGCCAGTATCCCATGCCGCTGGATGCAGCGGGTGGTGATGATGTGCTGGTGGGTCGGATCCGTCCGGACGCCAGCGTCGAAAACGGTCTCGCCCTCTTCGCCGTCGGCGACAACATCCGCAAGGGTGCCGCCCTGAATGCTGTTCAGATCGCGGAAGCGATGATCGCACGGGGATTGCGGTAGGGGAGAAGAGTGAGCGGTGAGCGGTGAGCAGTACGCGGTAAGCCGGTAGCTCACGGACTGTACACTGCTGACTGCCTACTGCTCACTTTCCCTTAGTACTGATTCAACCCCGGGATCGAAGGCGATCCCTCCCATGACTGGGGCGTATTCCAAGGCAGGTCAGACTCGTCCTCCCACGTGGCACATCCCGTGATGAGCAGTGCTGTGAGGGCGAGTAGTGAGATCGTGAGTAGCGCGCGCATTGCCATTACCGGAATACGACGTCGCCCTCTTGGACGCCTGACTGCTGCCAGTCGGTCATGATACTGGCGATGGCCAGCTTCTTGTCGCGGCGTACCTGCTGCAGTTGGATCTTCGTGACGAAGGTTTCCTGGTCGCCGATCTTACGCTTGATCATGTACTCCACGGCGCCGGGTTCCTTGTCCATATTCTCGCCAAGGAGCTCGGTCAAGGTGGCGTCGGTGAGTGCGAGGATCACGAAATTCCACGTCTCATTAACGGCGACGACCGTGCCCTTGGTGCCGGGATCAACGACGATCTGATCGATGTCGCTCTGCTGAACGTCGCTTGGGGTCGGCTTCAGAGGCGTCTGGCCGCGGAGTCCTGCAATCTCTTCCTTGAGCTGCGAGATGTTGTCTTCCAACTCGATCTTCTGTTCTTCAACAAACTGGAGCTGACGCCGTTCTTCGGCAACCGCATTCTCAAGCGCACGTTGTTCTTCCTTGGCCTCGGCCGCCTCTCTCTTGGCCATCTGCAACTCGCCTTCCATGCGAACCTTCGCCTCTTCCGCCTCTTGCACCTTGGCAATAGACTGCCGGTAGCCGCTCTTGGCCGTGTTCATGTCTTGGATGGTCTTGACGAGTTCGGCGCGGGTTCTGGCCATCTGCTCCCGCGTGTCGTTCAAAAGGTTGTACTGGGCTTCGGCCTTGTCCAGGAGTTCGTCGAGGACGCCTTGCATGGTGCCCTCGCCGCTGGTGACGTTGAGTCCCCGCGCATCCTTCAGCACCTTGCCGCCAGCATCGCGCTTGTAATAAGCCATTAGCTCTGCCTCGCGACGCTTAAGGTTCATGGGTGCTGCGTCGGCAACTTCGTAGCTGTTGGAGTAGGTTGCCCAGAAGGTTGAGAACTCCTGGTCATCCAGGAAATCGATAGTGAGGGGCGATATATCGCGCTCCGGATACTGGGCGGGGGTGCCCCTTGGGGCCTCTTCTTCGATTAAGGCTCCCAACCGGATGATGGCCCCTTCCAGCTTCTGTGCACGCCCTTTCAGCAACTCGCGCTTGCCGAAAAGCTGCATTCCCAAAACAAGTGCCCCGATACTCAACAGCAGGCACACGACAACAAGAACTCGGACTAGTTTACTCATGATTTCTCCTCAGAAGAGCACGATAGGCGAAAGGGGTGTTGGGTGCAAGGTGATTTTCCGCGTAGGGAAAATTGAGGAGTCGGAAGCCCCCTCCGTCGCCCTGCGGGCTATGGAGGGCAAGCGGATGCTCTAAGCAGCCTCGGGCAGGGCGGGGGTTTCGGGGA
>JAOZSS010000197.1 GCA_029939545.1 Kiritimatiellia bacterium
TAGACTCTCTCACCGCACCTGTAAACTGTTATCTTTAGGACCGACCCCTACCTTCACTACCTTCCCGACCCCTACCTTCCCTACCTTCCCAGGGTTCACCGGGGCAAGCCCGGTGGTGTGCCAGTCCCCTAGCCTGCAACCTTGACGAGGTGGAAATTCTTCTTGCCTGAACGCAGCACGGCGACGGCGTCATCGACCAGATCTTCCGGATTCACGGTCGCCTCAACATCGGGAACGCGGACGTTGTTGAGATAGAGGCCTCCGCTCTGCACCAGGCGGCGCGCGGCGCCCTTGCTCTGGCAGAGACCCGCTGCTGTCGCCACGTCGATGACGGTCGCACCCGCCACTTCCGCACGCGGAAGTTCGGCCGATGGAACATCGGCAAAGATCCCGGCCAGGTCGGTCGCGCTGAGTCCCTCAATCGAGCCGCCAAACAGGACCTCGCTTGCACGCAGCGCCACGTTCAGTCCGGCATCGCCATGTACCGCACGCGTCACTTCCTCGGCCAGCTTGCGCTGGGCCGCGCGCTGCTCGGGCGACTCCTTTAGGCCCGCTTCGAGCTCGGCGATCGCGTCGAGCGAGAGAAACGTGAAGATCTTCAAAAAACGTGCGACGTCGGCATCGGTCGTGCGGAAGAAAAACTGATAGAAGTCGTAGGGCGAGGTCTTGCGCGCATCCAGGTAGACTGCGTTGCCTTCGCTCTTTCCAAACTTCTGACCGGCGCTATCGCATACCAACGGAATCGTAATGCCGTAGACTTCCTCGCCGCGCAGCTTCCGAACCAGGTCGATCCCGGCCGTGATATTGCCCCACTGGTCGGATCCGCCAATCTGGAATCGACAGCCGGCCGTGTCGTGGAGGTGCAGGAAGTCGTAGGCCTGCAGCAACGCGTAACTGAACTCCGTGAAGCTCATGCCCGACTCGCTGGCCAGTCGGGCCCGGACGCTTTCGCGTCCCAACATCGCGCCCATGCGGAAGTGCTTGCCGATATCGCGCAGGAAATCGAGAAACGAAAACTCACCCAGCCAGTCATTGTTGTTCACAATTACGGCAGGGACGGTTGGGTGGTCAAAATCAAGAAAGCGCGAGAGATTCTCGCGAATGCCTTCCGTGTTGGCCGCCACCTGTTCCTGCGTGAGCAGCGTGCGTTCGCTGGTCTTGCCCGAGGGATCGCCGATCATGCCGGTGGCACCACCGGCCAGCGCGATCACCTTGTGGCCGCAGCGCTGAAAATGCGCCAGGGCCATGATCGTGACGAAGTTGCCCGCCTGGAGACTGTTCGAACTGGGGTCGAAACCCGCATACACCACGCCCGGCTCCGCAAGCTTCTCACCTACATCCGGGTTCGTGCAGTCATCAAACAGACCACGCGCTCGCATAATATCCAGCACGTTCTCCATGGTAACACCTCCAAAAAAAAAAGCGGACGCTCCGGACGACCGGAGCGCCCGCTCTAAGGGCTATATTCTATTCCTTGGGCTCCTCTTCGGAAACCTCTTTGGAAGCCTCTTCAGCGGGGGCCTCTGCGACATCCTCTGCAGGTGCCTCTGCCGGAGCTTCTTCTGTAGGAGCTTCCTCAGTGGCCTCCTCTGCGGTTTCAGCCACAGGCGCTTCCACTGCGGGCGCTTCCGCGACCGGTTCTTCGGCTGCGGGTTCCTCGGCAGCACCAGGCGACCAATCCTCGGCGGCGGTGGTCAGGCCAAGTGCCTCGTCGAAGGCACCTGCCAAGTCGACCATGTCCTCGCCCGGACGCAGACCATCAAGGACCTCCTCCTTGTGGGCTTCGAACTCATCATCCGGAATCTCACCGGCCTTGATGCTCAGACCCACGCGGCGTTCCCCGCGATCGATACGCACGATGCGTGCCTCGACATCGGCACCCACATCCAACACGTCCTTAACGCGCTCCACGTGGCTTTCACTGAGCTGCGAGATATGCACGAGGCCGTCAACGCCCTCGCCGATATCCACAAAGGCCCCGAACGAAGCCACCTTGGTGACCTTGCCGCTGACCCTGTCGCCAACCTTGAACTTGCTGACCACGCTGCTCCACGGATCCTCGGCCGCCTGCTTGAGGCCCAGGCTGATACGGTTGTTGCTCGGATCTACCTCGAGCACCACCGCGTCCACCTGCTCGTCCTTGGAGAGGACTTCAGACGGATGGTTGACCTTGCGGGTCCAGGACATATCGGACACATGAATCATGCCGTCGATACCATCCTCGAGCTCCACGAAGGCTCCGTAAGAAGTGAAGTTGCGAATCTTTCCGTGTACGCGCGATCCCACCGGGTAGCGCGCCTGCACCGTATCCCAGGGGTTGTCCTCGGTCTGACGCATGCCGAGCGCAATCTTCTGCTCCTCGACATTCACACCCAGCACAACCACGTCCACGTCGTCGCCAACCTGTACCACGTCGGATGCACGTGCCACACGCTTGGTCCACGACATCTCGGAAACGTGCACCAGGCCCTCGACGCCCTTTTCGATTTCCACGAAGGCACCGTACGGCACCAAGTTGACGGCCTTGCCGCGCAGACGACTGCCCACCGGGTAGCGCGCCTCGATGTCTTCCCACGGGTTTGGCTGCGACTGCTTGAGTCCCAGCGAAACGCGTTCGCGATCACGATCGATGTCGAGAATCACGACCTCGAGCTCGTCGCCCACGTTGACCATCTCGGACGGATGACGGATACGACCCCAGCTCATATCGGTAATATGCAGGAGACCGTCCATGCCGTTGAGATCCACGAAGACCCCGAAATCTGTAATATTCTTGGCTTTGCCGACGATGCGCTGTCCCACCTCGATCGACTCCATCAGTTCCTTGCGCTTGGAGCGCAGACGCTCTTCGATCAGTTCACGGCGCGACAGGATGATGTTGCGACGCTCTTCGCTGATCTTGAGGATCTTGAATTCAAAACGGTTATTGAGCAGGGCGTCGGTGTTGTGTACCGGGATCACGTCGATCTGCGAACCGGGAAGGAACGCCTCGATGCCATCCACATCTACAATCAGACCGCCGCGTACGCGGGTCTTGACGACACCTTCGATCACACTTCCTTCACCGAACGAAGAAAGCACACGCTCCCACTGAATCTTCTCATCGGCCTGCTGCTTGCTGAGGACAACCATGCCGTTGTCATCTTCGATCTCTGCCAGCAGTACGCTCAGCTCGTCGCCAATGGCGACCTCTTCAAGGTCTCTGAATTCGTGGGCAGAGACGACACCTTCTGATTTGTAGCCGATATCGATCAGGACCTCGTTGTTCCGGATTTCCAGAACTTTACCTGTTACGATCGACCCCTCTTTGAAATCCTTCAGGGTCTGCTCGTATAGAAGAGCCATGCTCTCGCGGTCACCCGCAGTGAAATCCACGGACTCGAAGTCGACTTGTTCTTTGGTTGCTTCTGCGGCTTCTACTGTTTCTGCTGTTTCCATGTTAGTATGTTTGGGTTGTTCTTTACTTGGTTTGTCTACTATTTAGTCGGCATCATCATTCCCTACCACCAGACAGAGCGATCCCGACTGTTTGAAACCGAGGACCATATCGCAGATCGCTCTGCCGCCGCAAGAAGCATTTTTTCCCTTTTGCGGCTCTAATCTTGCCTTTTCCCCTCTCCTCAAGTACACATGTCGGCAGGTGAATCAAAACCCACGGGAGCCTCTCATGTCTGAACTGACTGCGCTGAGTCCGCTTGACGGGCGTTATGCATCGAAAACAGCCGTGTTGAACGGCATTTTCTCCGAATGCGGCCTGATCCGTTACCGGGTCACGGTGGAGGTCCGCTGGCTGCTGGCCCTGTGTGCCGATTCCGGCATCCCCGAGGCCCGAACGCTTTCGGACGAGGAGATCGACCTACTTGAAGCCATCCTGTCCAACTTCTCCGAGGCCGACGCCCAACGCGTGAAGGATATCGAGAAGACGACCAACCACGATGTGAAGGCCGTGGAGTACTTCCTTAAGGAGAAGATTGCGGGCACGCCCTTGGAGCCGCTGAGCGAGTTTCTTCACTTTGCCTGTACGTCGGAGGACATCAACAATCTGTCGCACGCGCTCCAGCTTCGCGATGGGCTCGCGCTCATCACGGCCGTTCAGGGTGAGGTCATCACGGCCTTGACCCAGTTGGCGAAGGAGGGCCGCGATATAGCCATGCTGGCCCGCACACACGGACAACCGGCTTCACCCACACGTTTAGGA
>JAOZSS010000198.1 GCA_029939545.1 Kiritimatiellia bacterium
TGAAAATGGGGGGCGCTTAGTCGCATGAGTGAGAGCGGAAGACCGGTTACACCCCGCGTGACCGCCGCGGGCACTATTCGGGATCAATACCTCCTCAACTTCACCGGAGATATGACACCATATGTCATTCTGGCCTGGATTATTCAAGCGAAAGTGTCGGCCACCACCGGCCTTGTGCCGGTGGAGCCATGCTTGACAACTACAAAGAGGTGTAGAGAAAAGGGATAGCGCCCGGATAGAGCGAAAAGAGCGCTTCGCCCAAGACTCGCTCCAAGTCGGGCACCTCAGATGTTCTTGGTCTTGCTGCAAGTCGTTCACAATCATGCGCTCCACCGGGGCGAGCCCGGTGGTGGCGTGTCCCGAAATCGGAGTTGATGAATTGAGCAGGCCAGGTGACGATCGTCACTCTGTATGACAGGTGTGGGCGGCTAGAACAGGGTCAGTATGGCGCATGGTGCTCAGTACGATGATGGGATAGTGCGTCATAATGGCGCTTGCGGTGTAGGTGTTGTTATGGTGTAACTGATTGGTATGACTATAGTTGCTGAAAAGTCAATCATCTGTGTGTGTTGTGGCATGCAATATGCATAACTTATAGCGTGGAATATGTCTTTATCTGGACTTGAGGCAACTTCTCAATAACGCCTTGGGAAACGCCCTGTTTGTCATCCCGCGGAGCCGAGGGATCTCAAGGCCGGTGAAAACCCTGGAGATTCCTCGACAAGCTCGGAATGACAAGAAGCTGTTAATGAGAAGGTGTGATTTGAGGAGGGGAAAATCGTCATGGATTTGAGCAAACTGACCCAGAAAGCGCAGGAAGCGCTGCAAGCAGCGCAGGTTCTGGCTGTACGCCACAGCCACCAGCAGGTGGATGGGGAGCATGTGCTGTGTGCGTTGGTAACCCAGGAAGGCGGGCTGGTTCCTCGGCTGCTGGAGCGTGTCGGGGCACCGGTTTCGACGTTGCAGGCTCGTTTGGAGCAGGAACTGGAGCGCATGCCGTCGGTGACCGACGGCAGCACGGAGGCCGGCAAGGTCTATGTGACGCAGCGCTTCAGCAAGCTGTTGGTGCAGGCAGGGGACGAGGCGAAGCGGTTGCGGGACGAATACATTTCGGTCGAGCACCTTCTTCTGGCGTTCACGGACGAAGGAAAGGAAACCCCTGCCGGTCGGCTGCTGGCCGAATTCGAGGTGAAACGCAAAACCGTACTTGAAGAGCTGAAGTTGGTTCGCGGCAACCAGCGGATCACGACTGATAACCCGGAAGGCGCTTACGAGGCGCTGGAGAAGTATGGTGTCGACCTGGTGGCGCTGGCCCGCGACGGAAAGCTGGACCCGGTGATCGGGCGCGACACAGAGATCCGTAGCGTCGTCCGCATTCTCTCCCGCAAGACGAAGAACAATCCGGTATTGATCGGTGAGCCGGGAGTCGGTAAGACCGCGATCGTCGAAGGCTTGGCCCATCGGATTGTCCGCGGAGATGTGCCGGAGGGGTTGAAGGACCGCACCATCTTCGCGCTCGATATGACTGCACTCATGGCCGGGGCAAAGTACCGCGGCGAGTTCGAGGAGCGCTTGAAAGCGGTGCTCACAGAGATCAAGGCCGCCGAGGGGCAGATCATTCTCTTTATCGACGAGGTCCACACGATCGTAGGCGCTGGTAAGACCGAGGGGTCGGCCGACGCCGGCAACATGCTCAAACCGATGCTGGCCCGCGGCGAGCTGCACTGCATTGGTGCGACCACACTCGATGAGTACCGTAAGTACGTCGAGAAGGACGCCGCACTCGAGCGGCGCTTCCAGCCGATCGTGGTGGATGCGCCCACCGTGGAAGACACCATTTCGATCCTGCGCGGATTGCGTGAGCGGTTTGAAGTGCACCACGGGGTGCGAATTCAGGACGCGGCGCTGGTATCATCGGCCGTGCTGTCGGACCGCTACATCAGCGACCGTTTCCTGCCGGACAAGGCGATCGACTTGATGGATGAGGCATGCGCCTCGATCCGCACGGAGATCGACTCCATGCCGGCGGAGTTGGATGCCATCACGCGCAAAGTGATGCGCCTGGAGATTGAGGAGACGGCGCTCAAGAAGGAGAAAGACAAGGCGAGCAAGGCTCGGCTTGCCGCCCTGCGCAAAGAGCTGGCCGATGCCAAGGCCGACGCCGACGCCATGCGCGCCCAGTGGGAGCAGGAGAAGCAGGCCATCGATGCCGTGCGGGTGGTGCGCGAGAAGTTGGAACAGGCTCGGCAGGAGAGCGAGGAGGCGGAGCGGGCCTACGATCTCGACCGCGTGGCCAAACTTCGCCACGGCATCATCCCGCAGCTCGAGCAGGAGCTGGCGCAGAAGGAAACACATGATGAGGACGGCAAGAACGGCGCGACGCTCGTGCGTGAGGAAGTGTCGGAGGAGGAGATCGCTGAGGTCGTCTCGCGCTGGTCGGGCGTGCCGCTGACCAAGCTGCTGGAGGGGGAGCGGGAGAAACTACTCCAGCTCGACGGTGTGTTGCACAAGCGCGTGGTGGGTCAGGACGAGGCGGTGCAGGCGGTGGCGGATGCCGTGCTGCGCGCCCGTGCGGGTATCAAGGCCCCCAAGCGTCCGATCGGGTCGTTCCTGTTTCTGGGGCCCACGGGTGTGGGCAAGACCGAACTGGCCCGCACGCTGGCCGATGCCCTGTTCGACAGCGAGGAGAACATCGTGCGGATCGACATGTCCGAGTACATGGAGAAGCACGCCGTATCGCGTCTGGTCGGCGCGCCTCCGGGATATATCGGGTTTGAAGAGGGCGGGCAACTTACCGAGGCGGTGCGGCGCAAGCCCTATAGCGTAATTCTGCTCGATGAGATCGAGAAGGCGCACCCGGATGTGTTCAATATCCTGTTGCAGATCCTCGATGAGGGCCGTCTGACCGACTCGCATGGGCGAACGGTCAACTTCAAGAACACGATTGTGATCATGACCAGCAATATCGGTTCGCCGGTGCTGCTCGAAGGCATTGACAAGCAGGGGTACATTTCCGAGGGCGCCCGGTGCCAGGTGATGGATGAGCTGCGTGCGCAGTTTCGGCCTGAGTTTCTGAACCGGGTGGACGAGACTGTGCTCTTCAAGCCGCTCACGCTCGACGAGACCACCCGTATCGTTGAGCTGCTCCTGGATGAGCTCCGCGACCGCCTCGAGACTCAGGGCCTGAAACTGGAGGTTTCGAAAGACGCCGAACGCTTCATCGCCGAGCAGGGCTTCGACCCCGTCTACGGCGCGCGCCCCCTCAAACGCTTCATCCAGCGCGAAGTAGAAACCCCCATCTCACGCAAGATCATCGCGGGGGAGGTGGAGGAGGGCGTCCCGATCAAGGTGCGTATCGAAGACGGCAGAATCGCTCTCTGATCACCAGTCACGGTCCACGCGATGGAAGGACTCTCGGCGTGCCCGCTGGGATACGGAACGGCTTCTTGATCTGCTCCTCAAGATCCTTTTGTCGTTGTGCGTGTTGAGGATTGCACTCGCGGAGTGACCCTTCCACGAACTCGACATAGTCGTCCATGGAGAGCCGAGGCGGAAGCGTGTTACGTCTGCTGTCGAGGCGTGTCATGATTCCTGTAATTCTTCTACCTGTTCTCGAATGAGCTCGTATACCGCATTCGTGCCAAAGCGGTCACAGAGTGGGTGTATATCTGACGTAACGTCAAGGTCATTCAGCACAGTGAGGTAGGCGATATCAGGAAGATCTTTGGCTTTCCTTCGATCCGTATTCTGTGAAAGTGCAAAAATCTTCATGGCCAGCAGATCTTTGAGCGCTGGAACCTTGAGCGTGTGACCATACACGCGTGCATCAACGGCGTTGGCCAGGAGCTTTTGCATGGTAGCGGTGTCCACGCGAAGGAAGTCCACGCGTAGCGGAAAGCCCGGCTCGGTAAAGAAGGCGACGTTCTCGTGGATTGCAATGCTCGTGAACCCGGCCTGTTTCATGATCTGCCGCACAGCATCGACTTTTTGCCCAACAATCATGAAGTCCACATCAAGCGTATTGCGAGTATACCCGTAGTAATTGACTGCAAACCCCCCAATGAGCACACAGTCTACGCCCGCCGCCGACAGTTGAGTGGATGCAATGGCAAGAACCTTGTCCAAGTTGATCATAGATATGCCCTGACCTGATTTGTTCATGTAGCCATAATCTGAGAGAGATTCCAAGAGTGGA
>JAOZSS010000199.1 GCA_029939545.1 Kiritimatiellia bacterium
GATGGATCGAGCTTGCAATCCAACACTCCAAGCTCACAATAGAAATCGCCAAGAAGAACGGCTCAAAGTAGGCGAGAACTCGTCACTCTCAAGAACTTAAGGGATGGTCGAGAAAGAAGAAAGACGCGCTGATCAACAGCATGAATCCGAAATGGATGGACTTGGCGGTCACGGTCCTCGGGCTGGAACAAGGCCCGGTGAGGCACTGGCAAGATCGACGTGATTGGCACGAATGAGATCCCTCGACAAGCTCGGAATGACAGAATCCTTAACCACATCATGTAAAGGGGGCACCGGCGAGCCACATACCCCGGAGTCCCTGTGCGCTACTCCCCCCCTCAAGCGCTGGGTTGATGTTGAGGTGGATGAAGCTGCGGCATCGGCACTTGCTTCCGAGCTACAGCTTCCCTTGCCACTTGCGCGCATACTGGTCAGCCGCGGCCATTGTGTGCCCGAGGCGGCGGCTTCTTTTCTTAACCCCCGCTTGAGCGAGGTGGGGGATCCGTTCCTGTTGCCGGATATGGCGGTGGCGGTTGAGCGGTTGATCCGGGCGCTCCGCGATCGAGAACGCATCGTCGTGTTTGGCGATTACGATGCGGACGGGGTGACGTCGACGGTCCTGTTGAGCACGGTGCTGACCCGCATGGGCGGCGACGTGGTCGGGTTTCTTCCCAGTCGTTTCGAGGATGGGTACGGGCTTTCGGGTGGAGCGCTGGAGCGCTGTATTGCTCAGCACAAGCCTGCAGTGATTGTCACGGTCGATTGCGGAACCAACTCGGTGGACTCGGTTGTTGCCGCGATCGAAGCCGGTGTGGATGTCATTGTTACCGACCACCATGAACCGGCTGAGGAGGTCGCGAAGCCGTTGGCGTTGATCAATCCGATGCTTTCCGAGACGGAGTCGATCCGCGTGCTGGCTGGGGTGGGGGTGGCGTTCAAGCTCTGTCACGCGCTGATCAAGCAGGCGCGCGAAGATCTGCCAGAGGCGGCGGAGGGGATCGACCTGCGTGAGTGGCTGGACCTTGTGGCGCTGGGAACGGTGGCGGATGTGGCGCATCTGCGCGGGGAGAATCGTATCCTGGTGCGGCACGGACTGGCCCGGCTGACCCAAGGGGCGCGGCCCGGGGTGCAGGCGCTCAAGGCCGTCGCCAAGGTGCGCGGCGAGGTGGACGCCTATCATATTGGATTTGTGTTGGGACCGCGGATCAATGCGGCCGGACGGCTGGCCTCGGGTCACACGGCATTGGACTTGTTGGTGTCGGCAGATCCGGACGTGTGCCGCACGCTGGCGCATGAGTTGGATGATGCCAACAAGGAGCGACGTGAGATCGAGGACGGCATCCGTGCGTCCGCCGAAGCCCAGCTCGATGCGATGTTTGACCCAGACGCGGTGTTCGGCGTGGTGGCGGCAGGTGAAGCGTGGCATGTCGGTACAATCGGAATCGTGGCTTCACGGTTGGTCGGTAAGTATCAGCGTCCGGCGATTGTGATCGGGATTGACGAAGAAGGCAACGGGCGCGGTTCGGGCCGGAGCGTCGAGGGCCTCAACCTGATCGAGATCCTGGACGCCTGTAAGGATTTGCTCGAGACGCATGGCGGCCACGCGATGGCGGCGGGGTTGAATATCAGGGCGGAGAACGTGGATGCATTTCGTGAGCGCTTCAACGAACGGTGCGCCGCCCAGCTCAAGGGCACGGACCTGCGTCCGGCCCAGCGGGTGGATGCATGGATCTCGCTGGGAGAGGTGGACCGGACGTTGTATGAGCAGGCGCTGCGCTTAAAGCCGTGCGGGATGGGGAATCCCAAGCCGGTATGGGGCGCGCGGCATGTGCAGGTAGCCGGTCCCCCGCGGCGCGTCGGCAAGGAGGGCACGCATCTGAAGCTGCTGCTGGCCGCGGGCGGAACGCAACTCGACGCGATCGGATTCGGCCTGGGGCCGTGTGATCTCCCCGAAGGTCCCATCGATATCGTTTTCGAGATCGCAGAAGACACCTACCGAGGCCACGGCGCCTTGCAACTCATTCTAAAGGATTTCTCACCGTCCCAGGGTTGATCGGATGGATTCCTTGGGGTAGGATGTGGATGCTTTTTTGGAGGCGCATACGGAGAGTCGTTAAGAATGGTGATGTGCTGGAAGCGAGTGTTGAGAAGCTTCACGAGGTGTTTGAGCGGACGGACATCGAGATGGAGTGGAAGAAAGTTGAACAGAAGCTCGGAGAAGCGAAGTACAGTCCGGGCGATGTGCGGCCTTTGGCCGCCAGCATCTTCTCGCTTCTGCTGGCCGCTCGTAGCGAGGGTTTCAGCGTGAAGACGGTGCTGACGGAGTTGGAGAATGTTGCCCAGGCGAACCTCAGAACACCGCTGGAAGCGGATGGACGACGGCACCTATCAGCATATTGACTGATTGGAGCTCTTTTTTCCGCTTGAACTGGCGGACAGGGCGTCTATACTCCCCCGCTTGCATTTGAGAACCAGGAGAGGTTAAGAACATGGCTAAGGTATGTGAGATCTGTGGCAAGGGCCCAAAATCGGGTACGACCATTGTTCGCCACGGAATGCCCAAGAAAAAGGGCGGAATCGGCCTGCATACGACCGGCGTGACCAAGCGCCGCTTTCTTCCGAACTTGCACAGTGTACGCGTGATGGAGAACGGGGGCGTGAAGCGCCGCCGTGTTTGCGCGTCCTGTATCAAGGGCGGCAAGGTCGTTAAGGCTTAGCAGGCGGCATCCGTCCGTCTGCGTAATTGGGTTCGAGGATCGCCCTTGAACCCCTCGCCGTTTCGGGGTAGAGTCGTAGGTGAAGGGGTCAGGTGCTATGGCTGACGACATCATCAAAGAGAGCGACGAGGTCCAGGATACGGATATCGTCTTCGATTGTCCCCACTGCGGCAAGAGTCTCTGTATCGACTACCGTGGTGCCGGGCTGAACATTACCTGCACGGACTGTGGTAATGAAACGGCCGTTCCTATTCCGAACGGAATGGAGCTGGACGACCTCGACAGCACGCCCCAGGACCAGGAGGTCCGCATCATCAACCTGCGTAACAGCCTGTCCGAGAGCGACACGCGCGCAAACGGGCTGGCTGCGGAGGTCGAGGTGCTCAAGACGCGCTGCACAGAACTGAAGGCTTCACACGACGCCGTCGGGCAGAACGCAGATGAGGTGCGCGAGCGTATTTCTCAGATCGAGAAGGCGCAGGCAGATATCTACCGCGCGGTGGATGGGCTTTCCGTCCTGCTGGGTCTGGGCTCTGAAGACGCCGAAGCCAGTGATCAGTGATCAGTGATCAGTGCGCCAGCGGCGCGGTCCAGTGAATCAAGCATCCGCTTCTCCACCGCATCCCACGCGTACGCTCTCAGGACGTATTCACGCCCGGCTTGCCCCAGCGCCCGGCGCGTATCCGCGCTGTTCAGCATGAGCAGCACGGCTTCCTCAAACTCGGGATAGGTCTTGAACCAGAGGCCGCCATTGCTCGACTCACACTGGTAGCGGAGCACCTCGCCGAGTGCATGCACGATACCGGGGGTGCCGGTCAGCCATGATTCGAGCAGAACGATCCCAAGACTTTCGTTGACGGAGGGATGGCAGAATGCGAGGGCTCCGGCCATTGCTTCCAGCTTCTCGGTGGCGCTGACAAAGCCAACATCGATGATGTGATCCACCAGGGAAGGGGGCAGCGGAAACTCGCCGCTGCCGGTCAGGACGAGCTTGAGATCGACATCGTTGCGCGCGCGAAACGCCTCCAGGTAGTCAACCAGGATGGGTGTGCCCTTGAGCGGCTCACGTCGGCCGGAATAGAGAAGATAGGGGCTGTTGATGCCGTGGCGGGCCGCAAAGGCGGACGGGTCGACCGTAAGATCATCCAGCCCCATACCGACCACCGAGACAACCTGATGCTCGGCTGGGGCACCGTAGATGCGCTCCGCGAGACGGCGTTCGGGTTCGGTGTTGAACATGAAGCCGCGCACCGAGTTGAACATCTCGTGAAACGCCGCGAGCTGGGCAAAAGGCTCATCATGCAGGCAGGGTACAAGCAGCGTCTTCTTCGGGTGGATGCAGGCGGCGTGGTAGACCAGCCCGAACAGGTAAGGCCCGGTGACAATCACGTCATACGGGTCGCCCGCCTCGCTAAGGTGCTGGCAGAGCTCACGGCTGTTGACGCTGTTGCGGAT
>JAOZSS010000200.1 GCA_029939545.1 Kiritimatiellia bacterium
TCGCGACCTCGATCTTCACGCCATCGGCGATCTTGATGACGAAGACGGCATCTTTCACGTTGGTCACGGTTCCGATGATCCCGCCGCTGAACATGACGCGTTCACCCGTCTTCAGCTCATTGATCAGCTTCTTCCGCTCTTTTTCCTTACGCTGCTGCGGACGAATCAACATGAAATAGAAAATCGCAAAGATAAACAGCATCGGCACCATCATCCCAAACGGGCTGCCCTGCCCTGCTTCGCCCTGCGGTGCTGCCATTGCCAGAAAACTCATCATATCCATCATAACATCCTATCTCCCATTCTTTCCGGAACACCCTATTTACCACAAGCGAAGAAGAGGGGAGGCCCTCCGCAGGCCTTAGCGGTTCGGTATTCCGAACCGGTCCAGCCAAGGAGGGTCTCCCCTCCTCGGAGCGCCTACGCGCCACCATGTGCATCGTGACTGAGCCGTTCCAAAACCTTCTGCCTATACCCGTCTAAATCTCCTGCGCGGATCGCCTCGCGAATCTCACGCATAAACGCCATGTACCGGTACAGGTTATGTACCGTCAGCAGGCGAATCCCCAAAATCTCGCCCACGTTCAACAGGTGCCTCACGTAGGCGCGGCTGAACCGCCGACATACCTGGCACTCACACCCCACCTCGATCGGCCGCTTATCCAGCTTGTACTCCCCGGCTTTCACCGGGTAGCGGCCCACACGCGTGAAAGCCGTTCCATTGCGCGCATACCGCGTCGGCATCACGCAATCGAACATGTCCACGCCATCGGCCACCGCGTCCAGAATCTGGTCCATCCGCCCCACGCCCATCAGGTAGCGAGGCTTATCAACCGGCAGTATGCCTATCGAATCCTCTACGCCCTGGCGCAACACAACGTCGGGTTCCCCCACGCTGACCCCGCCGATGGCATAGCCGTCAAAACCAATATCCACCAGCGCCCGTGCGCACTTCTCACGCAGATCGGTGTAAACACCTCCCTGAACAATCCCGAACACCAATTGCCCCGGAGCACGCTCCTGCTCCGAACAAAGAGCCGCCCATGCTATGGACTTCGATACCGATTTACAAGCGTAATCACGGTCACATGGATAGGGTGGGCACTCATCCAGAACCATCGCGATATCCGATCCCAACACCCGCTGAATCGCCATCGTCTCCTTCGGCCCCAGGAATATCCGGCTGCCATCGATGTGTGAGTTGAACTCCACGCCGTCATCCCGGATCTTGCGTAGTTTGGCCAGGCTGAAGACCTGGTAGCCGCCGCTATCGGTCAAGATGGGACCCTCCCATCCCATGAATTTGTGAAGTCCGCCGCACGCAGCCATGATCTCCATGCCGGGCCGGATGTTGAGGTGGTAGGTGTTACCAAGGATGATCTGGACCTCGAGATCCGTCAGCTCCCACGGCGCCATTGTTTTGACGGTCGCCTGGGTGCCAACGGGCATAAAGGCAGGGGTGTCGAACGCCCCATGGGCCGTCCAGAGCCGCCCATACCGCGCCTGCGTCCCGCCATCAGTGGCCAAAATCTCAAATGTTCCAGGTAAACTCATAGTGAAGTACGAACATTTGAACAGCCGAAGTACGAACTACGAAGTGTAAAGCGTGCCGCTGCCATGATCCAATTCCGTCTACCCTTTAGAGCCTGTGTGCTATACTTTCGACAAGTGTCACGAAGGCAACCGTTTCTCCGTTCGTAGTTCGGCTGTTCGAATGTTCGGCTGTTCGTACTTCTCTAGGCTTGGCGGGCGAGGTCAGCCAGGACGAGGGCGGCCATCGATTCGACGATCGGGACGGCCCGCGGGACGACACAGGGGTCGTGGCGGCCCTGGGAAACCTGAAGCGTAACCGGCTTGCTGTCGTAATCTACTGTCCCCTGGGCGCACTTGATCGTCGCGGGTGGCTTGAAGGCCACGCGAAACACGATTGGCTGCCCGTTTGTGATCCCACCCTGCACACCGCCACTGTTGTTCGTACTGGTGGCCAATTCACCGCCTTCACCCGCGATGAACGGGTCATTGTGCTGCGAGCCACGGAGCTGGGTGCCAGCGAAACCAGACCCGATTTCGAATGCCTTGCAGGCCGGAATCGACAGCATCGCCTGGGCCAGGAGTGCCTCTACCTTGTCGAACACCGGCTCCCCCCACCCCGCCGGCACGTTCCGGCAGACGCAGGTCAGGATGCCGCCAATCGAATCGCCTTCGTCGCGCACCTCGCGAATGCGGGCCTCCATCTTGTCGGCTGCGGCATGATCCGGACAGCGCACGGCGCGCGAATCCACAGAGCCGCGCGTCACGGTCGCCACATCCACCTCCGACCCGATTGTGCCCACGCTACTCACCCACGCCACGATCTCGATGCCGCAGAGCTGTTGCAGGACCTGCTCCGCCAGCGCACCGGCCGCAACTCGCGCTGCCGTTTCGCGTGCACTGGCGCGTCCGCCGCCGCTCTTGGCGCGTACGCCGTACTTCTTCATATAGGTATAGTCGGCATGCGAAGGCCGTGGCGCGACCACGGTCTCGTCATAGTCGCCCGGGCGCTGATCGTAGTTGCGCACCAGCAGCCCGATCGGCGTCCCCAGCGTCTTGCCATTCTGCACGCCGGAGAGGATCTCGACCGTATCGGCCTCCATCCGCTGCGTGGTCAGGTCGCTCTGGCCCGGCTTACGCCGGTCCGCCTGCGCCTGGATCGCCTCCAGCGAGATCTCAAGCTGGGCCGGACAGCCGTCCACGATGGCGCCAACCCCAACCCCGTGCGACTCCCCGAAGGTTGATATCCTGAAGACCGTCCCAAATGTACTGCTCATAGCGCTCCCCTAAACTCACAAGTCCCGCCAGTATAGGAGCCCATCCCTTCCAGCACAACGCGGATTTGCCTTGGGCCATGCGGTTGCGGTACAATCACGGGTGTGAGGACGATGCTCATATGTTATGCCTTGAGACTGGCAGCGATGGTGACAACGCTTGGAGAGGTTCGTGTGCATTCCGTTTAGCCGGAAGTATTCGACTTCAAGTTCAGCCAGCTTTCGTGCTCACTCGCTTCACCACACACCGTGTCTCGATCGGCATCAGGACACGCTGAACAATTGGAGGCGAGACCCCATGGTTAAACGATGCGAATGGTGCGGAAGCGAGCCAGTCTACGTTGCCTACCATGACGAGGTGTGAGGCGTTCCGGTGCATGACGATCGGGGGCTGTTCGAGTTTCTTATCTTGGAGGGGGCACAGGCCGGCCTGAGCTGGCTGACCATTCTCAAGAAACAGGAGAACTATCGAAAGGCATTCGACGGCTTCGATTTCGAAGCGGTTGCATGCTATACCGAAAAAGACATCGCGCGACTGCTCGGCAATGCAGGCATCGTCCGCAACCGCCTGAAGATCGAATCCGCCATCAAGAATGCCCGCGGCACGCTGGCGATTATAGAGGAACACGGCTCACTGGATGCTTTCCTCTGGCGCTACGTGGACGGCACCATCCGCAGCGAAGCCACCCGCACCCGCATCGCCGCCGTAGCCGACCTCATGTGCGACCTCGGTGGCATCGTAAAATTCTACAGCCAGGTATAGCCCGACCCCTCGTGACTCATTAGGCACCCACCGTCGGCAGTGCTCCGATACACTGATTGAGAACGAGCTAGGTCGAACTTCGTTCGTTCGGCTCTCAGGCCACAGCGCGTTTCGGCTCGATGGAGAGTTTCAACTCCATAAGGAGCATGGCCGACTGTGGCCGACGAACGAGGCACTGAGGAGCATGGGTGAAAGGAGAGACGAGGGGGGCTTAGCGGCGGCGGCGCGCACGGCCACGACCGGGGCGCGCTGCGTTGCTGCGATTCTTCGGGCGGCCGCTGCGGCCGCGCCCAAAGTTCTTCGGGGCGGGCAGCGTGGAATGGAAGGCGTCGTTGCAATGATAGGCGTGTTCCATCTGGGCTGGCACCGGCTGGCCGAGAAGTTTCTCGATGTCGCGCAGGAAGGATCGGTCCTCAGCGCAGCAGAACGAGATCGCATCGCCATCGGCCCCTGCACGTGCCGTACGACCGATACGGTGCACGTAGGTCTCCGCTTCCATGGGCAGGTCGTAGTTGATCACGTGCGTGATGTCGTCCACGTCCAAGCCACGTGCAGCAACATCCGTCGCCACCAATACACGGAATCGACCGCA